>JAICXK010000379.1 GCA_025980435.1 Bryobacteraceae bacterium | reverse complement strand
GATCTATGACGCGTATGAGGAACGGTTACTGCAAGCGAACGCGTTGGATTTCGACGATCTGTTGCTCGAATCCGTTCGCCTGCTGCGCCACGACGAGGCTCTGCGCCAACTATATAACCGCCGTTTCGAGTTCGTGATGATCGATGAGTATCAGGACACGAACCGAAGCCAATATGAACTGATGCGCCTGCTAACGGAAGGGCGCCACAACGTGTGCGTGGTCGGCGATGAGGATCAATCGATTTACGGATGGCGCGGGGCCGATATCCGCAACATTCTGGATTTCGAGCGCGACTATCCCGACGCGGTGGTCATTCGCATGGAACAGAACTATCGCTCGACAAAGAACATCCTGGAAGCTGCCAGCGCACTGGTTGCAAACAACAAGGAGCGCAAAGGGAAATGGCTTTGGACGAATTCGAATGAAGGCGCAAAGATAGGTTACTACGAGGCTCCAGACGGTGAGAACGAAGCGCTCTTTATCGCCGACACGATCGAGCGGCTGCTTGCGAAGAACCCTGCCGAGCGGGTTGCGGTTCTCTACCGCACCAATTTCCAATCCCGCCAGATTGAGGAAGCGCTGCGGCGGTACGGCCGCAAGTACCTGGTGGTGGGCGGATTCAGCTTTTATCAGCGCGCCGAAGTCAAAGACCTGCTGGCTTATCTAAAGGTACTGCTGAGCCCGCAGGATTCCGTCAGTCTTCTCCGGATCATCAATACGCCGGCTCGCGGGATCGGCAAAGGGACCGTGGAGCAGATGGAACAGTACGCGCTTGAGCACGGCGTAAGCCTATGGAGTGCATTCCCGAAGATGCTTCAGGAAAAAGCGCTCCCTACACGCGCCGAGTCGGCCATCAAGGCGTTTGTCACATTACTCCACGAACTGCACGAAGCAGTGGAGACGAAACCCGTTCACGATGCCTTGCGCGAGATCCTGGCAAAAACCGGATACGAGGCCATGCTGAAGAGCGACACAACGCCCGAATCCGAATCGAGACTGGCCAATCTGGAAGAACTGGTGAACGCGGCGGCCGAGGCAGCCGAACGAGGCGAAAGCGCAGCCGAGTTCCTGGATCACGCAGCGCTGGTGGCCGATTCGGACGCGTTGGATGAGCACGCTGCGGTATCGCTCCTGACCATGCACAACGCGAAGGGCCTGGAATTTTCCAATGTGTTTCTGGCGGGTATGGAGGAGGGGTTATTTCCGCACAGCCGGTCGCTGACTTCCGAGGCCGCGATGGAAGAGGAGAGGCGGTTATGCTACGTCGGCATGACGCGCGCCGAGAAGCGGCTTTATCTGAGCTGGGCGCGCTACCGCCGCCGCTTTGGCGGCCAGCAGCCCGAAGTCTGTTTACCTTCGCGTTTCCTGAACGAAGTTCCCCCTAGCCTTCGGGAGAAGCTCTCCTCGCACCGGGCGCGGCACACCGAAGAGGTGGATCTGTACTCCGAGCAGCATGAAGTACGGGAGTCGGTGAAGCGCAATCTGTACACCGGAAAAACGTACAACTCGGTAGAGAATATCTCCCAATTCTTCAATGAGCGCGGGATGCCGCCTCCGTCTGGGTTCACGCGAAGGCCGGAGCCGGCAACTCAAAGGCCGGACCAGGGGGTCGGGCGCGGACCAGGGGGTCCGCCCCACAGTGCGAGGGCGGAGGCAGTGGCTCAAAAGCCGGTTCAGGCGAAGCGGCGCGGACCAGGGGGTGCACCGCATCAGGCGACCGTTCAACATCCGAAGTATGGCCGCGGTACCGTGCTGCGGCGCGAGGGCGAAGGCGAGGATGCGAAACTAACTGTAAGTTTCCCGGGATACGGGTTGAAAAAGATTGTTGCGAAGTACGCAGGGATAAGAATCGACGAATGAATACACAGCACGTTGAAGACAAAGCAGAACGTAAGCAACTGAAGCGCGCTGCCCGCAAGAAGGCCGCTCCGAAAGCGAAGCGGGCGTCCGGTGTCGCGCGCGGATCAAATAAGCACAAAGTCAAGAAAATGGCGAAGGGCCAGAGGAAGCGATAGGCTGCGTAATAAGGCGGCAGATCACAAACGACGATGATCTGCCCCACTGGTTCCCACGCGGATGCCGATACCTGGAGTGGCGATGCGGAACCCGACCCGCTCCATGGCGCTTTGGATGTACTGATTGCGCATGAACCAGCGCCAGACATTGCCGGTCATCAGGTTCTCCATGCTGAGCAGAGAAATACCGATATCGATGCCGATAACGTCCTGATTCACCCAGAGCTTTTCATCTTTCCAGTTCGGGTTGAAGGCGTCGGTGAAGCCGTAGGTGCGGTAAATCTTGTCGCCGTAGACGCTATGCATTTCGCGAAGAACCGGAAGGCAAATCTCCGGCGCGAACATCAGTGATCCCGCTACGGCGCAGGGTACCAGCGTGCCGTTGATCGGGCCGGCATACGGTGGCCCACCCCACCCCACATATCCGGCGGGGCTGTCCGACACGGTGATCCCCCACATATCGGGTCCGTAGTCGGAATACTGGGACTGCAGGCTAATGCAGAAATCGCGATGCGCGTAGGTGGCGATCTGCGAGTTTTCAAAGTAATCGATGTAGGAGGGATCGCCGTCCCTCTGATGCCGGAAATCCACCCAGGCATGCGAATACTGGTGCGTGAACAGCGGGCCGCCGCTGATGAATTTCCACTGCTCGTATTTCACCTGGCGACGCAACCATGCGTACCAGCTATCGGAGGGGATAGCGTGACGCGAGGAGCCGATGGCCAGCAAATACAGGATGGAGGCTTCGCTGTAGATCGTCCAGCGGGATTTGAGGAAACCGGAATCCGGATCGACGCCGTGGGAGAGAATAAGCGGGCTGCCGTTCAGCATCCAGACGAAATCGACACGATCGAAGATCTGCTTTGCCAGCAAGTTGATCTCGCGATCGGCTGAGAAGTAACCCTGGGCGGTCAAAACGCCGGCCAGCAGGAGGGCGGTATCGACGCTCGAGATTTCGGAATTCAATCTTCTTAGACCGGTAGAGGCATCCGCGAAATGGTAGAACCACCCGTGGTCATGGAAGGCGTGCCCCCAAAGATATCGAAGCGTGGTAAGTACCCGGATTCGGGCCTGATCGCGCGGAACCCACCCGCGATTCGACCCAATGCACAGAGCAGTGAGGCCGAAACCGGTTGCAGCCGAACTCGAAACGTTGTGACCGGAAGCTCCGCCGTCCACGTGGGCGCGGTCCATGAAAAGTCCCGTCCGGCTATTCCATTGATCCCAAAAGTACCGGAAGCATCGCTTTTCATAATCCTCCAGGAATTGACGGTCCTGCAGCGTGAGCACGTGCGAAGACGAGGTAGATGAAGGGGTTGAGAGCCCGCTGCGTGCCGCAACGAGTGCGCCGGCCGATGACACGAGAAACGCCCGGCGCGAGAAACCGGAGTGGTGCTCGCGACTCACTGTGCGATGTCCTACTGGGTGAACCTCTATTGTAGAGGCAATTCAGAGACCAATAAAGGATCAGAGAAATCCGAGGTGAATTGCAAACTGCGGCTGAGGGTCTGCTTCAATTCAATACGCAACGAAGCGGGGTACTAGTAGGTCCATACGTTAGCAGTTTCCTAAGGGGCCTTTGATGAAACTTTTTCTTGCCGCATGCTTATTAACGATCGCCGCCATGCCGGCGATCGCACAATACCGAGCCAGCTTGCAAGGCACCGTGACCGATCCCCAAGGGAATGTGATTCCCGGGGCGACTGTCACACTGACCAGTAAAGAAACCAACATTTCTAAAACTGTGACAACTTCCGGCTCGGGTGTCTACGCTATTCCTGGCCTGGCGCCCGGGCGGTACAGCTTGACGGTAGATAAGCCGGG
>JAICXK010000050.1 GCA_025980435.1 Bryobacteraceae bacterium | reverse complement strand
TAAAGGGTTTCGGACGGAAGCGTTCGTCGACATCGAGCGTGGGATGTCATCCAGGCAGATTGCGCGCGAACTGACGCATTACGGAGTGGTTCGCTCGCAGTGGGCATTCCTGGCGGTACGTATCCTTCGGCCGCGCGCCAAACTGCAGGCAGGCGAGTATCGCTTCGCGACGCCGCAAACTCCGTGGCAGGTGTTCGAGGAGATTCGCCGGGGCGAAGTTTTCTACGAAGAAGTCACCGTGCCCGAGGGAAGCAACATGTTCGAAATTGCCGCGCTTCTGGACGATCTGGATATGGTTAAGGGCGACGCGTTTCTTAAAGTGGCAGCGAAGCCGGATATGATCCGCGACCTGGATCCCGTTACTCCGAACCTGGAAGGCTACCTGTTTCCGTCCACGTACCGGATGACCCGGAGCACGACCGCCGCGCAGCTCTGCCGGGCGATGACAGAGGAGTTCAGAAAGAAGTGGGCCTCGATAGGCGCACCTCGAGGCACTGACGTACACAAGGTTGTCACCCTGGCATCTCTGGTTGAGAAGGAAAGCGCAATTCCGCAGGAGCGGCCCATTATCGCGTCGGTATTTCTGAATCGTCTGCGGATCAACATGCCGCTGCAGTGCGATCCGAGCACCGTGTATGCAGCCCTGATCGAAAACCGCTACCGCGGAGCGATTCACAGATCGGACCTGGCCAGTGTGAATCCGTATAACACGTACGCTCACGCCGGCCTGCCGCCCGGGCCGATCGCGAATCCGGGCATCCAGTCTCTGAAGGCGGCCCTCGATCCCGCCACGACGGACTATATTTATTTCGTCGCAAAACCGGACGGTTCCGGAACGCATCATTTCTCGGCGACGTTGAGCGAACACGAGAAAGCGGTTACGGCGTACCGGCAGAGAGCGCGGTAGTCGACTCAGATGGCCGCAGTCTGGCCGGCCGGCACAAGCACGGCGGACATCGAGCCCTTCGATTTGGGCATTCTTGGATCGGCGCCGTAGCCTTGAATCTGATCCCGGGCGAATTCGGCTTCGGGCCGCTCGCAAGTAATGACGACCGTTCGTCCGGTGGTATCCACCTCAACCGCGTGCTGAAATGCGGCATCCAGCGAGAGGAAGAAGAGCTTCTGCAACATTTCGATCACGTAGTCGTAGGTGTGTTCATCATCATCCAGCAAGATGACGTGATAGAGATGCCCGTGCTCCTCGCCTTTCTGCTCGCCTGTGGACGGGCGTACCGAGGGGACCGACACAGAGCTCTGCATGTTGGGAGCGATGATCTTATTGGAACATCCGGCCGCAATCCGGCGCAAGGCGGGCAGCTATTGCACATTTACAAGGTCCAAAATGCTGATAAAATAGTAGTGACCTCAAGAATGGGGGCGCAACGGATTCGACGGGATTGAATCGTTGTGTGAAGGCGTGTCGGGTTCCGAGCTCCCGTAAAACGATCGGACAACAACAACTGCCAATAATCAGCAGTTTGCATACGCTGCCTAATTAAACCTTAGGTGGTGCGCTCCGGGTAACGAGCCTGCGCGTTATCTAGCGAGCGCCATTTTGCAGGATAGGCGTTATGGCTTCGGTCCGGAGCCATGAGCCGAGATCAACCGGACTAGGCGGTGGCCGCTCTTGCCGGTTTTATAGGCCGTTGCTGAAACATCAGAACCGGATACACACGTAGGCTTTGCACGGCGGACTTTTTCGGACGCGGGTTCGACTCCCGCCGCCTCCACCAAAATATCCCCCTAAATATCAAGGGCCTTCGGTTCCTCCAGGCGTCTGGCTTTGAGGCGGCTGATTTTCCTCCGTCATTTCCTATCTACCATTCGAACGAGCATCGTGGTATATTCGAAAGTTCGAATATTAACTGAGCCACTCATTCCCTGATGCAGGATGCACTTCGTCAATTTAAGGCTGATTTCTTCCAGGCACTGGCTCACCCCACCCGCATTGCAATTGTGGAGCAGCTAAGAGAAGGTGAGCTTTCGGCCGGCACTATTATTGAGCGGCTCGGTATTGAACAGGCGAATGCCTCGCAGCACCTTGCTATATTGCGCGCGAAGAATATTCTGGTGAACCGCAAAGCCGGCAATCAGGTTTTCTACTCGGTCCGCGATCGTCGCATTATTGAAATTCTCGACATTATGCGTCAATACTTCCACGCTCATATGAGCGAGGTGCTCGCAACCCTGAGAGCGATCGACAAAGCCGGCAAGGTCCGAAGATGATGGCGCCGGAAATTTGGGCAAAGGCAGCGGCTTGATCGACATACGGCAGGCCCGGCTGCGCGAGTCGGTTGATCACGCGGCACACCTGCTTCCCATTCAGGGCCCCATCGGGGTCTTCGTTCATCACAACACCCTGCACGCGTTCCAGCATTTACCGTTCGAAGAGGCCGTCATAGAGTCCGCCCGGATCTTCAACGCCGAGCCGTACATGAGCGAAGCGGCTTACCGGGCCGAGTTGGCACGCGGCCGCATCCATCTGGAAGATATCGACGCGGTACTCAAGAGCGAACCCGACGCGATGGTTTTTCCGCGCCTCAGCCGGCGCTCGCTGCGGCGAGCCCTGATCACGCCGGGCATAAGAGAGTTCGATGCAGCCACCGTTATGTGGCGGGCCGAACAAGGGGACTTGGCCAGAGACTTCCGCCAGCCGGCGCTGCATGCATTGTTTGCCGCCTGCTTCGCCCGGACCGTCGCACATGAGCAAGAGACCGAGCCGGCGCGCCCCGTGGATGAGGTCATCCACCCGTGGCTGATCCGGTTGTGCGCCGTGTTCCTGGATCAGGGCATCGCCTATTGGCCCATGCCGCAACGCGAGGCGGGATTCTATAGAAGCGTCCGGAAGCTGCTGTCGCAGCGTGGCGGCATCTTCCCGCGATATCTAACCGGCTTGGACGAAGAGTTCCGGCGGCAGGATTGCCTTTCCTTCTCCGCATTCGACGCAGTACTGGAATATCTCGATTCGCAGCATTTCGGGCAAGCCGATTGGGATAAAATCCTGCAGACCGAGCTACTAGCGCTGCCGGGCTGGGCGGGATTGATGCGGAGGCTCGAAATGGATCCGAGCCTTGCTCCTCACAAATCCCTGCCCTGTTCGCTGATGGACTTTCTGGCGGTTCGTTTGACGATGACCCGCATCGCATCGGGCAGGGGCGCGGCGGAACCCGATCCGCAGGAGAGCGCTCTGAAGACGGAAGAAAAACTCCGCCTGAGCCGTACCGCCCGTGTGTATGACGCCGCCCGTGTGGTCTCGCTCTCTGCCGGCGAAGTAGAAATGCTTTCCGGTGGCGAGTGGGCCGCCTTCGTGAGCGAAGTGAAAGCCTGTAATGGCTGGGAGCGCCGCCGCATCCTCCACCTTGCCTATGAACGCTGGCATGAACGCCAGGTTCTGGCCGGGTTAGCGAGCAATCGGAAGTATGGAGGCTTATCCGAGATTGCGGCGAGACCTGCCGCGCAGCTGTTCTTCTGCATCGACGAGCGTGAGGAATCAATGCGGCGGGCGCTCGAAGAAGTAGACCCGGAGTTAGAGACGTTCAGCGCGGCCGGGTTCTACGGCGTAGCGGTGAACTACAAGGGAATCGATGACCCGCATGGCGCAGCGTTTTGCCCGGTGACCGTGAAGCCTCAGCACGTGGTTCTCGAACAACCTAAAGCGGAGGACAATGCCTTGCTCGAAAGGCGCCGCTTACGCAGGCGGCTGCTCGGACGACTGATGCAGAACTCGTTCGTGTCGTCGAGGACGCTTCTGCGCGGCTGGCTCTCGACGGCAACGCTTGGATTGCTATCCGCGATTCCGCTAATTGGTCAATTGCTGGCTCCCAGGCGTTACGCCCAAATACGCGAGCGGCTGAATAAGGCGTTTCTGCCCGAGCCACAAACCGAGTTAGCCTTCATGCGGAACACCCCTCAATCGCAAGAAGCGGTAGCGGGTCTGCTGGTCGGCTTTGCCGCCGCGGAAAAGGCCGAGATCGTGGCAGGCATTTTGGGGCCGGCCGGCTTAAAGCGCGGTTTCGCGCGCATCGTGGTTGTCCTCGGCCATGGATCAACAAGTCTGAACAACCCGCACGAATCGGCGCACGATTGCGGAGCATGCGGAGGGCGCCGCGGCGGACCCAACGCGCGGCTTTTCGCTGCTATGGCGAACCGGCCCGAGGTGCGCCAGGAATTGAGCCAGCGAGGCATCGAAATCCCGGACGATGTCTGGTTCATTGGCGGCTATCACGACAGTTGTAGTGACGACTTGGAACTATACGACCTGGAACGACTTCCCGGCGGCCATCGAATGGATCTCGAGCGGGTTCGAGACTCGCTCGAGAACGCAAGAGCACGCAACGCACATGAGCGCGCACGTCGGTTTGAGCGGTGCCCGTCAGATGCTTCGCCCGCCGCCGCCCTGCGTCACGTAGAAGGACGCAGCGAACATCTTGCCGAACCGCGGCCCGAGTATGGGCATTGCACGAACGCTTTTTGCGTGATCGGCCGGCGCAGCCTTACACGCGGGTTGTTTCTGGACAGGCGGGCATTTCTGGCGTCCTATGACGGGAACCAGGATTCCGATGACCGGAGCCTGGCGCAAGTGCTAGCCGCCGTCGTTCCTGTCTGCGCAGGTATTAGTCTGGAGTACTACTTCTCTTTCGTCGATAACTACCGCTATGGCTGCGGCACAAAATTGCCGCACAATATCACCGGCCTGATGGGCGTAATGGACGGGCACGCGAGCGATTTGCGAACAGGATTGCCTTGGCAAATGGTCGAGATTCACGAGCCGGTCCGCGCGCTTTTTGTCGTTGAGACAACGCCGGAGCGGCTCACAAGGGTCATAGCCGCGAGCACCACGCTGGACGAGTTGGTAAAGAACCGGTGGGTCCGTTTCGCAACGATCGATCCAGCCTCGGGCCAGGTTCATGTCCGGAGGGACAGCGGCTTTGAGGAGTTCGACGGGCCGGTGGAACGTCTGCCGGTGGCCTTCTCTTCTCCCGAATGGTATCAAGGCAAGCTCGAACATCTCCCCATGTGCCGGATTGAAACTCAAGCAGCAGGTCGCTGAACATTGGACCTCTCGCAAGCTCTCCTGCTCTTCATCGTCCTGGCGCCCGGCGTGGTGTTCAGCGTTATATCCCTGCTCTGGCTGGTGGGCTGGGTTCCCAAAGAGCGTGTTTTATCCGCGACTACGGGAATCGTGTTTGCGGCTTCCATTTTCGCGCTCGCAGCTATTAGCTGGAACGTCGGGGCGGCCCCCGTTGTGATCAAATTCCGCGACTGGTTTGCCGTGGGTCAATACGATTTTCCGCTCGTCCTTATGGCGGACCGGCTTTCTGTGCCGTTCCTCGGCATGACCGTTGTTCTTTCGGGGCTCATCGGACAATTCTCGGCGACGTATCTGCATCGCGACGGTGGATTTCTGCGCTTCTATCTGCTGCTCCACCTTTTCGCGTTCGGATCTTTGCTCGCATTCGCCGCTGCTTCTTTTGATTTGCTGATAGGCGGATGGGAAGTGGTCGGGATCACCTCGGTCCTGCTGATCGCCTTCTTCCAGCAGCGGCCGGCGCCGGTCGAAAACGCGCTTCGCGTCTTCACCATCTATCGTGCCTCCGATATCGGTTTGCTCCTCGTCGTGTTCGCCATGCATCAGTGGGCCGGCACTGCTTCGTTCGCCGGCCGATTCCCTCAGCTAACCGGAGCGCAGGCAGCGGTCGCCGGTTTACTTCTGCTGTTCGCGGCTGCCGGTAAGGCTGCGCAGATTCCGTTCTCGGGTTGGCTTCCACGCGCGATGGAGGGCCCCACACCGTCCAGCGCGATCTTTTACGGCGGCATCTCCATTCATGCCGGCCCCTATCTGCTGCTCCGCGCTCAACCACTTCTGGCCCATTCCGGAATGGCCTCCGCGCTGGTGATTGTTATTGGCGTCTTGACAGCTATCCACGGCACCATCGTCGGCCGGGCAACTGCAGATGCGAAAACATCGCTCGCTTACGCTTCGTTGACCCAGGTAGGTGTGATCTTCGTCGAAATTGGAATCGGCTGGACCTGGGTTGCCGTGATCCACACCGTCGGGCATGCCACCGGTCGGACATTGCAGTTCCTGCGCGCTCCTTCGATGCTTCACGATTATCATCAAATGCACTCCGCGGCCGGAGGCGAGCTCGCACCGACCGGAAAGCATCTGGACAGCCTCTTCCCGGAGCGGTTTCAATTATGGCTCTACCGGTGGGCGCTCGATCGCGGTCATCTCGACACGGTTCTCGACAGGCTGGTGGTCGACCCACTTGTAAGACTGTCGCGTGTTTTTGCAAAGCTCGACGGCATCGCGTTCGGCGATATTAGGAGCCGCCGTGAAGAGGCGGCAATTTCTCTCCAGGCCGGCTCCGGGGTGCGAGGCGACTGATGGCTGACCCTCGGCTGGTTCTCACGGTTATCGCGATCTCGATGCCTTGGTCCGCCGGGATCTTCTCTGCCGTTATACAACGTAAGGTACGCGCGGTTGGCTTCAGTGCGTCGTTAATTTCCCTCATTGCAAGCGCGCTGATGCTGGACGGAGCACTGCCGGCTGAATCGTTGAGCGCGGCATTGATGGTTTTGTTCTCTTCCCTCACGCTCGGCGCAATCGTCGTGCTGCCGCGGCGCGACTGTAACCTCCGCATCGTCGGCGGAATCCTGTTCCTGCTGGGATCGACGCTGCTGGGCTACTCGACCGGAAACCTGCTTGTTCTGCTCGCCGCCTGGATCTTGACCACCGTGCCCTTCTACCTATCACGGTTGTTCCGTGCTCTATGGCGGCCGCGCGTAAGCCTTTTCGTTTCGAGTGTCGCGCTCGCGCTAGCCATTAGCGTGATTGCAGCGAGCAGCCACTCCTTAACCATCCATCGGTTATCGGGAGACAGTCCAGGAGGAATCGCCGCTTTTGCTCTCCTGGTGATCGCTGTTATTTTTCGCAAAGGAATCTGCCCCGCGCACGCCTGGGTGGCGGATGCCATAGACGGCGGCCCTGTGATTCCCAGCGCTCTTCTGCTGAACGGCCATTTCGGCGCGCTGCTGGTGGCGAAGCTCATTGTGCCGGTGTTCCCTGATACGGTTCGCAATTTTTTCCCAGTGCTCTCTGATCTCGCCTTGGCGACCGCGCTCTATGTCGCAATCCGATCGCTGTCCGAGAATGCGCCGCGGCGGCTGATCGCATTCCTCGCACTGAGCCAGTCCGCGTGTATTTTGGCTGGACTCGAGAGCCGGACGACGGAAGGAATCACGGGCGCTCTGGTTCACTGGATTGTCGTATCGGTCTCCACCATGGGACTCTTCACCGTATTGCGATTGTTGGAAGTTCGTTTCGGCGAGAACCTGACCGCCAGCACACATCTCGGTTTAGCCGAGCACGCTCCGCGGCTGGCCGTATTCTTTCTTATATTCGGTCTCGCGCTGGTCGGCCTGCCGGGCACGCTCAGCTTCTGTTCCCAAGACCTTCTGATTCATGGAACGCTACAGTCGCACCCGCAAACGGGACTGCTGCTGCCCATAGCCATTGCAATGAATGCGGTGAGCTTTTTCCGCTTGTTTACGCGGCTATTCCTCGGCAAGCGCCGTACAGGCTTCACAATTGTAGCGGATGCCCTTCCCCGCGAGCAGTGGATTTTGGCGGCCGGTGTCTTGTTTGTGGTCTTGGGAGGATTGTTCCCGAACGGAATCGTCGCGCCGCGGCTGGCGGAAGCTGAAGCGACCAGGCCGGCGGCTCATGCGCCGATGCGTCCTGCTGCGATGCAACCCTAACCTATATTACGTTCGGATGTTCGATCGCAAGCTGTTTGCCTGATTTGGGTACAGTTTCACTCTCCAGGCAAGTAATAATCCTTCTACTCGGAATGACAAATGAACTACTGATCCCGGGCGCAGCCTGCGGTAAAAGGGTAGCGGCGCGCGATCTTTCTCTATTAAGGGATCATTAGCCCTCTATTAAGGGATCATTAGCCTGAAATTTTTGAGCGGTGCCCTGAGTCAGGAGTAATATGACTCAAGCGAACATGATTCAGCCTGCTGAGATTGCGTCCCAACCAGAAGGATGGCAGGACAGAGCGCTAACGGATCTGATCCGCTACATCGTATCCAAGCACCACGCATATCTGCGGGAAGAACTCCCCGCCATTGATCGTCTGCTTGCCGCTCCCACGATCGACAAGAGCGATGCGCGGGCGGCCGAACTCGGGAGATTGGCAAACCTGTTCCGGCAATTCCGGCGCGGCATCGAGGAGCACCTGAAGAAAGAGGAAGCCATCCTGTTTCCGATGATCGAGAAAATTGAAGCCGCTAGACATTCCGGTCACGAGATGCCCCGGTTTCCTTTTGGCTCTATCGCACATCCCATTTCCGTTATGGAGCAGGAGCACGAACGCGCGCGGCAAGAACTGGCTCAAATTCGCACGATCACAAGCGGCTATGCGCCGCCTGCCGGCCTCTCTGATGATCAATCGTCCGCTTTCCAGAAGCTGCAGGATGTGGAGAGCGATCTGGAAGTCCACTCGCGCCTCGAAGATGAGGTCCTGTTTCCCCGAGCAATTGGTTTGGAACGAGTGTAGGCGCGGTGCGACGGACTGAGAAACCTGGAATGCACGCCGCTCGTCGAAACGCAGCCATACAGTTGTTTGCCGCGGCGATCTCGCTCGCCCAATTTTTCCCGGCCGATGCCCTGGCACAAACTGCTTCGCCTGACCTCATCCGCGCGGGTGAATCTCTCTTCCGCGGAACTACGCGTTTCACCCATGGAGGACCGGCATGCGCCGCCTGTCATCACGTGTCCGGGCTCCCGTTTCCCGGCGGCGGAACCATGGGTCCCGATCTTACGCATGAATATTCCAAGGTTGGCGCGGTGGGGCTTCAGGGCTCACTGCAAACTCTGTTCTTTCCGACTATGACTCCGCTGTTCGCGAACCGCCCCCTCACGACGGACGAGCAAAACCAACTTTTCGCCTTTCTCGAAAACGCGGACAGCAAGCCCATTGCGGGAACTCCGACCGGGGTATTTGCCTGGGTAGCGGTGATCGGCTGCGTACTGTTGCTGATCGTGACGTGGCTGCTGGGACGGAAGCGGATACAATCCGTTCGGAAAGCAATGTTGCACCGCGCGGTGCAGAAACGAGGCGCCGTCTCATGAGCTGGATTCGCGATCTCATCGATCCGCAGGCGCGGTCCTGGGAAGAGTTTTACCGCAATCGCTGGCAGCACGATTCGGTAGTTCGCAGCACCCATGGTGTGAATTGTACGGGCGGCTGCTCGTGGATGATCTATGTCAAAAACGGCATCGTGACGTGGGAAATGCAGGCGTTGGACTATCCACAACTGGAGGCCGGCTTGCCGCAGTATGAGCCGCGCGGCTGCCCGCGAGGTATTACTTACTCCTGGTACATTTACAGCCCGCTGCGGATCAAGTATCCGTATGCCCGAGGAGTGCTGCTCGATGCATGGCGGGATGCACGGTCCAGACATTCGGATCCGGTCTCCGCCTGGACAGTTCTCGTTGAAAACGAAGAAACGCGACAGCGCTATCAAAGCGCTCGCGGGAAAGGCGGGTTCCGGCGGACAAGCTGGGATGAAGTCCTTGAGATGATCGCCGCTTCCATGCTTTACACGGCGAAGAAGTATGGACCGGACCGCGTGGTCGGCTTTTCTCCCATTCCCGCGATGTCGATGCTCAGCTACGCGGCTGGTTCGCGATTCCTGCAGCTATTTGGCGCACCTGTATTGAGCTTCTATGACATGTATGCGGATTTCCCGCCGGCCTCGCCTGAAACCTGGGGAGAGAAGACGGATGTAGCCGAGAGCGCCGATTGGTTCAACAGCAAATACATTGTGACCGCCGGGTCGAACCTGAACATGACCCGCACGCCGGACGTACATTTCGTTGCCGAGGCCCGCAACCATGGCGCGAAGCTGGTGGTTCTCTCGCCTGATTTCAGCGAAGTCGCGCGTTACGCCGACTGGTGGATTCCGGTTCACGCCGGTATGGATGCCGCTTTCTGGATGGCTGTGGATCACGTCATTCTGAAGGAATTTCATGCGCGAAGAAACATACCGTATTTCACGAATTACCTGAAGCGCTATTCGGATAGCGCCTTCCTGGTGACTCTGCAGGAGACCGAGGACGGCGACCATACTCCCGGGCGATTTCTTCGCGCGAATCAACTCGCGCGGTACCGGGACGTGGAGCATGGAGATTGGAAATTCGTCGTCTTTGACGTAAAGGCGGGCGAGCCGCGCATGCCGCAGGGGTCGCTTGGCTTTCGGTGGCAGCAGCGTGAAGGCCAATGGAATCTCGAATTGAAAGACGGGCTGGACGGTACTGAAATCGATCCGTCGTTGACGCTGCTCGACTTCCGCGACGGCGAGGTCCCGGTCCGGTTCACCGATTTCGGCAATTCACGAACTTATCACCGCGGCGTGCCGGTCAAATATGTCGATACCGCTGATGGGCGTATCGCCGTTACCACCGTCTACGATCTTCTGCTGGCCGAATTCGGCGTTGCGCGAGCGCTGCCGGGCGAATATCCGCCGGATTATAACGATGCCGAAAGCCCGTACACGCCCGCCTGGCAAGAGAGGTTTACCGGGATCGGGCGGAATACGGTGATCCAGTTCGCGCAGGAGTTTGCCGTGACGGCGGAGAAGACCGGCGGCAAATGCACTGTGATTATCGGGTCCGGCGTCAATCACTGGTATCACGCCAATCTGCACTATCGCGCCTCGATCGTCGCTCTCATCCTGTGCGGCTGCGTGGGCGTAAACGGAGGCGGCCTGAACCATTACACGGGCCAGGAAAAACTTGTTCCCGCGGCCTCGTGGTCCTCGCTTGCCATGGCGCTCGATTGGACGGCGCCGGCTCGTTTGCAAAACGGACCATCCTTCCATTACGTTCACTCGGACCAGTGGCGTTATGAACGCGGGATGGTAGAATCCCACCCGTCGACGGGTCCGTTTTCCAAGGACCACACAATGAGCGCGCAGGCCGACGCGGTGCGGATGGGCTGGCTGCCGTTCTATCCCCAGTTCAACGCGAATCCGATTGAGCTTGTGCGCCGCGCCGAGCACGAAGGGGTGCAAACAAACGCTGACATCGCGCAATGGATGGTCGATCATCTTCGCAATCGCCGTATCCAGTTCGCCGTCGAAGATCCGGACGCCCCGGAGAACTGGCCAAGGGTCTGGCTGATCTGGAGAGCGAACGCGATGAATTCCAGCGCAAAGGGCCAGGAGTACTTCTTTAAGCACTACCTGGGCACCCACGATGCCGCGATCGCCGATGAATTGGGGCAAGGCGCGGTGGAGGATGTCGTTTGGCACCAGCGCGCGCCGCAAGGCAAGATGGATCTGGTTGTCGACCTCAACTTCCGGATGGACACATCGGCGCTTTATTCCGATATCATTCTTCCCTCCGCGAGCTGGTACGAAAAGAACGATCTGAACACAACGGACCTACACTCGTTCATTCATCCATTGGGCCAGGCAGTTCCGCCGTGCTGGGAGTCGAAAACGGATTGGGACATTTTCAAGTCGCTTGCGGCTAAGGTCAGCGAATTGAGCCGTGCACATTTTCCGGAGCCGTTCCGCGAAATTGTTGCGACTCCGCTGCTGCACGACACGCGGGACGAGATCGCACAGCCAACGGTTCAACGCTGGTTCGAAGGAGAGTGCGAGCCGGTTCCCGGCAAGACCATGCCACACTTTTCCGTGGTGGAGCGCGATTACCCGAACATCTATCACAAGTTCTGCTCGCTGGGACCGCGTCTGAGAGAGCACGGAGTAGAAGATCGCGCCATTGACATGCCGGTTGCCGATCTCTACGATGAGTTCGCTCGCGCAACGCCTGCCTACGAGTGGGGCGGACAAAAATATCCGTCGCTGGTGGACCCGGTGGATGCAGCCAACATGGTTCTGCACTTCGCTCCGGAAACAAACGGAGAAGTTGCGTACCGCGGATTCCAGGTACGAGAACGCCAAACCGGGCAAAAGCTTACGGATTTAGCGGAAAGTACTCGTGCTGTCCGGCACACATTCCGTTCCATCACGCGCCAACCGGGGCGGATTCTGACGAGTCCCTGCTGGTCCGGCATCCTGAACGATGGACGAGCGTACAGCGCTTACTGCCAGAACGTCGAACGTCTCATTCCCTGGCGAACGCTGACCGGCCGGCAGCATTTTTATCTCGATCACGAGGGGTATCTCGCGTACGAAGAACAATTGCCGACCTTTAAACCCAGGATCAGCCTGGAGGATTCTTTATCGCTCGTGAAGAGCCGGTCCGATGGTCCTGCTCTGGTTCTTAGCTGCCTGACGCCGCATGGCAAGTGGCACATTCACAGCACCTACGGAGACAACCTGCCGATGATGACCCTGTCCCGGGGCATTGAGCCGTTCTGGATCAACGATAAGGATGCGGAGCAAATTGGGATTGTCGACAATGACTGGATTGAAGCGTACAACGATAACGGCGTAATCGTGACGCGAGCGATCGTCAGCGCCCGAATTCCTCGCGGGCTCGGCTTCTTCTATCACGCTCCGGAGCGCACCATGGGATTTCCTAAATCGGAGCAGCGGAAGAACCGCCGCGGCGGAGGAACCAACAGCGTCACACGGCTGCGCCTGAAGCCTGTCCTTATGGTGGGCGGCTATGGCCAGCATTGCTACCGGTTCAACGATTACGGGCCCCCGGCGACCGATCGTGATACTTATGTCATTCTCCAGAAACTAAAGCGCAAGCCCGAATTCTACTAAGAGGCTGAAATCGAATGAATGTTCGCTGCCAGGTATCAATGGTTTTTCATCTCGACAAGTGTATTGGCTGCCATACCTGCAGCCTGGCGTGCAAGAATCTCTGGACGTCCAGACAGGGTACCGAATATATGTGGTGGAACAACGTCGAGACCAAGCCTGGCACCGGCTACCCGACTCTTTATGAGGATCAAGAAGAATATCACGGAGGTTGGGAAGTTAAAGACGGCGAGCTGAAGCTGAAGCTGAATACCAGGTCGAAAGAGCTGCTTAATCTCGGCTTCAATACGCGGCTTCCTTCTCTTGACGATTATTACGAGCCGTGGACTTACAAGTACGACGAACTTACGAATTCGCCGCTCCAGCAGATCCAACCCATAGCAACTCCTGTCTCGCTCGTAACTGGCAAGGAGATGGAGATCGAAGCCGGCCCTAACTGGGACGACTGTCTCAGCGGTTCTCCCATCTATGCCGCGAACGACCCTAACCTCAGGTCCATTGCGGACGAAGAGCGGCGGCAGTTGTTTGAGATGGAGCGCGTTGTTTACTTTTATCTCCCGCGCATCTGCAACCACTGCATGAACCCGAGCTGCGTTGCAGCATGCCCGGCCGGGGCGATTTACAAGCGCGGCGAAGACGGCATTGTCCTTGTCAGTCAAGAGAAGTGCATGGGATGGCGGATGTGCGTGTCCGGCTGTCCTTATAAGAAGGTCTACTTTAACTGGTCGACCGGAAAAGCCGAGAAATGCATCCTCTGCTATCCGCGGCTGGAGACGCAGCAAGCGCCGGCTTGTATGCACTCGTGCGTGGGGCGGATTCGCTATTTGGGGATGCTCCTTTATGATGCCGACCGGATTGAGCAGGCGGCGAAGAGTCCCGATCACGAACTGGTACAAGCACAGCGCGACATCATTTTGGACCCGTTCGACCCTCAGGTGATCCGCGAGGCTCGGGAGAACGGGGTGGAAGACAAGGTCATCGAGTCCGCCCAAAAATCTCCGGTTTACGCGTATGTCAAGCGCTGGAAACTCGCGCTTCCGCTGCATCCCGAGTTTCGAACTTTGCCGATGCTTTTCTATGTTCCGCCGCTGCTGCCCGTAACCGGGTCGATGAATGATGGCATCTATGAAAGCTCCAGAGATTTCTTTAGCTCGCTCGAAAATGCGCGGCTTCCGATTCGCTACATGGCGAGCCTGTTCACAGCCGGCGATGAAGAAATGATCAAGGCTGTTTATCGGAAGATGATGGCGGTCCGGGTATACAAGCGAGCACAGACTGTCGGGGATATCCCCGAAGGTGAAGCTGCGGAAGCTTTGGAACGAGGCGGGACAACACCGGAAGAGATTGACGATATCTACCGGCTAACTTCGCTTGCGGGTTTCGACGAGCGGTTTGTCATTCCTCCGTTCTCGCGCGAAGCGGCGGTCGAGTTAGTGCATCTGACACACACGCCGGCGGAGAGCAGCGGAATGGGTTTTATTCACGCGCCGGAGCGCGGGTTATGAACCGGCAGGTATATGGATTGCTTGCGACGGTTTTGGATTATCCAGGCGCGGCGCTGCCGGCCGCGGTGGGTCGCCTCATTGAGCTATTGCGTGAAGATTCGACCCAGTCTGCCGCGGCTTTGGTTGCGTTCCAGGGCGAATTTCAATCCGGCGGCCTGACCGGGCTTCAGGAGTGGTATATCCGGACATTCGATTTTCGGGCCGACTCGTCGCTTTACGTCGGTCACCATCTATTCGGTGAAAGCGGGCGGCGCGGAGTGTTTATCTCGGAACTGGCCGACAGGTATCGGGGACGGCAGTTACCCCCAGCCGAAGATTTGCCCGACCATATAGGCTGCCTGTTGCGCTACCTTGCGGCTCTCGATCCGGGCGAGGAGGCGAGCGAATTAATTCACGCGTGTCTGATCCCGGCGATTTCCCGGATTAATGCTGCCAAAGCCATCGCGGCAAGTCCTTACCGACCTGTTCTTGAAGTATTGCCTGGACTGCTGCAACAGAGCGAAAACGACTGCGTTCCATCAGGAGAACTTGCATGGATACCATCCTCTTCGTCGCATTTCCCTATATTGCCGTAATTCTGGCGGTCGGCTTCGGCATTTACCGGAATGTGAGGAACCGCTTCACGTTCTCGAGCCTTTCGTCTCAATTGCTTGAAAACCGACAACTATTCTGGGGCTCCGTGCCATGGCACTACGGCATTACGCTGCTGTTGCTTGCACATTTGATTCCTTGGATCATACCGGGCGCGGCAAGGTACGTACTTAGCGATCCTGTTCGCCTGGTGATTCTGGAGTTAATCGGGTTGGCGCTATCGCTCTTCACGGCATTTGGGTTGATTGTCCTCATCATTCGCCGCTTGCCGGGAAACTCACGGGCGCATGCTGTGACGTCCTGGATGGACGGAGTTCTTCTGTTCTTGCTCGCGGTGCAGACTTTCAGCGGAATCGGCGTAGCGCTGTTTGACCGCTGGGGATCCCTGTGGTTCCTGAGCAGCATCGTGCCATGGCTGTGGTCGCTCGTTCGTCTGCAACCCGACATCACGCCGGTTATCGCTCTCCCCGCGTTTATCCAGTTCCATGTTTTAATCGGCTTCTTACTGATTCTGCTGTTTCCATTCAGCCGTCTTATTCACATCTTTACGATTCCGCTCGGGTATCTCCGCCGGCCCTATCAGGTGGTGATCTGGTATCGGGATCCACGCCGGCGCAATGAAGGACAGGTAATTACTTATGGCAAGCAACCTCTCGAATGACGATATCCTGAACGCGGCGCCAGGGCCCGGCCCATCGCGGCAAGTCGATCCGCAGGAAAAAAAGCGCAGAACATTTCTCACCGATGTTGGCGTCCTCGCGGCGGGAATTGCCGCCGCAATTGTCACTGTCCCGGCGATTGCCTTTTTGCTCGGACTGCGGAAGACCCCAACCATATGGCGCTCGCTTGGACGCGTTGACGATTTCAAAGTTGGGGAAACCATTGAAGTCTCCTTTGCGGACCCGTCGCCGCTGCCCTGGTCGGGCGTAACGGCAAAGACAGCCGCATGGCTGCGCCGCAACGGCGAGCAGGAATTCGTCGCGTTCGCCATTTACTGCACGCATCTGGGCTGCCCGGTGCGTTGGATCCCGACGGCGAATTTGTTCATGTGTCCCTGTCATGGCGGAGTATTCTATGCGGATGGAAAGGTTGCCTCCGGGCCTCCGCCAAAGCCGTTGAGTACTTACCCGGTCCGCGTAAATCAGGGTCTCGTGGAAATCCAAACGAGCCCCGTGCCGATCACTACCGGATGAGGTGTATAGACTGATGCGTTCCCTAAAGCGCCTCTGGGCCTGGTTCGATGACATTACGGGTACTTCGAAGGCGCTCGGCCCTCCTCTCACGCATCCGGTTCCGAATGCGAGGAAATCAAGATGGTTTTATGTCCTCGGCAGCGCCACGCTGGCGGCTTTTCTCGTACAGGTCGTCACTGGAATCGCGCTTTCCAGTTCTTATGTGACCGGCGCCGGCCAGGCTTACGATAGCCTGCGCTTCATCAGTGGCACCTCGCTCGGCAGTGTTCTGCGCGGCATGCACTATTACGGTTCAACCGCCATGATCATTCTCATCGGGTTGCACGTCATTCGTGTCTACCTGATGGCTGCCTATAAATATCCGAGACAGGTCAGTTGGCTTTCCGGCGTGGTGTTGTTGCTTGGAACGTTGCTGATGGCGTTTACCGGCCAGATCCTCCGCTGGGATCAGGGCGGCTTTTGGACCGCTGTGGTTGCCGCGGAACAAGCCGGCCGCACGCCTTTGATCGGAAACTGGCTGGGCCACTTCATTCTGGCGGGCGCGACACCCGGAGGCGCGACGCTCAGCCGCTTCTTTGCCGCTCACGTATTCTTCATCCCCGCGGTTCTCTTTACGTTCATCGCGGTACATCTTTATCTCGTCGTGCGCAACGGTATCTCCGAGCCGCCCAAGGCCGGCCAGCCGGTCGACCCGCGTACTTATAGACGCTGGTATCACGCGCTGATGCAGCGCGAAGGCGTACCTTTCTGGCCTGATGCCGCCTGGCGCGATCTCTTCTTCGGTTGCATCGTGGTTCTGGCTATCTTTCTGCTCGCCGTGATTGTTGGCCCGCCGGAGATCGGCAAGCCGCCCGACCCTACCATCATTCAGGCCTCGCCGCGTCCCGATTGGTATTTCCTTTGGTATTTTGCGCTGCTCTCCCTTATCCCGAACTGGTCGGAGACATTTGTAATCGTTGCAGTCCCGGCAATCTTTATCCTCTTTCTCATCGCGTTGCCGCTTGTCGCTCCGAAAGGGGAGCGGAGCCCGCTGCGTCGCCCCTGGTCCATTGTTCTGGTGATTTTTATGGTGAGTGCGATCGGATACTACTGGCACGAAGGCGTTTTGGCGCCGTGGTCTCCGCACATGGACGCGCCGCCGCTGCCCGAATCGGTCGTCGGAGTGAGTAGCGGGCCCATTGCCGATGGGGCGAAGGTCTTTTATGACAAAGGATGTGAATTCTGCCACCGGATCTCCGGCTATGGCGGAATCCGCGGCCCTGATCTTTCCGATTCGGGAGATCGCATGACGCGGGCTGAGATGGTTACGCGCCTTTACAGCGGGGCGGCGAATATGCCCTCTTACTCAAACAACCTGACACCACAGGAATTGAATACGCTCCTCGATTTCCTGCAATCGCGCCACAGGGCCTACAAATACAAGATTTCACCTCCGCCGATCGCTCAGGCCCTGCGCGCGCCTTAGCATGAGTAAAGGTGCTTCGTGAGCATAGTTACTGCCAATATTGGTTTTCCTCGCATCGGCGTACGGCGCGAGATGAAGTTCGCGCTGGAGAAATACTGGTCGAACCAATCCTCTGCGCAGCAGCTTGCGGCAACGGCGCGACAATTGCGTGAAACTCACTGGCGCCTGCAGGCTGCGGCCGGTATCGATCAGATTCCCTCCAACGATTTTTCGCTCTACGACCACGTGCTCGATACCGCGGCGCTAGTCGGAGCCGTACCGGCCAGATACAAATTCAACGGCGGCGAGGTCAATCTGGATACGTACTTCGCAATGGCGAGGGGAACTGCATCGGCTCCTGCGATGGAGATGACGAAGTGGTTCGACACGAATTACCACTATTTAGTTCCCGAGTTCGAATCCGGAATGACATTTCGGGTAGCGAGCCATAAGCCGGTCGAGGAGTTTCGAGAGGCGAAAGCATCAGGCATCGCGACGCGGCCGGTGCTGCTGGGTCCCGTCTCATTTGTGCTGTTGGGCAACCGGGGCCATGGGGGCAGCAAAGACAGCGACCTTGTCCAAGCGGTGGCGGACGTGTATACCGAGGTGCTGAACAGACTCAAGGCGGAGGGCGCCGTTTGGGTTCAGATGGATGAGCCATGTCTCGGGTTGGATCTGTCTCCCTCCGGGTGCGATTTGTATCGAAGCGCCTACGAACGGCTCGCATCTCTTGCGGGCGTGAAGATCCTGCTTGCAACGTATTTTTCCGAATTGCGCGAAAACCTGAAAACTGCGCAGAGCCTACCCGTTGCCGGTCTTCATCTGGATCTGGTGAGGGGCCCCGGGCAGCTCTCCCACGCTCTCGACAACGCTCCGGAAAACCAGTTGCTATCACTTGGGCTCGTGGATGGCCGTAACATCTGGCGTGCCGATCTCGATGCCGCGCTGGCGCTGGCACGGCGCGCAGTGGACCGGTTGGGGCCTGAGCGCATTCAAATCGCTCCGTCCTGCTCCCTCATGCATGTTCCGGTCGATCTGGATGAGGAGGGCCAACTCGATCCGGAAGTTCGAAGCTGGATGGCATTCGCGAAGCAAAAACTGGCCGAAGTGAAGCTGCTGGCGAGAGCGCTTGAAGAGGATTCAGCGGAGGTTCGCGAACGATTGGACGAGAACCGCCGCGCTCTCGACACCCGACGCCGTTCTCCGCGCGTTCGTGACTCGGCCGTGCGCGCCCGAGCGGCATCGACTACGCCGGCAATGCTCCAGCGCGCTGCAAGTTTTCCGGAGAGGCGGAAGAGACAAGCTCAGGTGATAT
The DNA here is from genome assembly GCA_025980435.1 of Bryobacteraceae bacterium. GTDB lineage: Bacteria > Acidobacteriota > Terriglobia > Bryobacterales > Bryobacteraceae > Bog-105. The sequence continues at coordinate 3,396 of JAICXK010000050.1, read as the reverse complement.
CTCTGCCTATCTTGCCCGCGACCACGATTGGTTCGTTTCCTCAGACAGCCGAGGTGCGCCGCGCGCGCGCCGAATACCGAGCGCACAAAATCTCCGCCTCCGAATATGAGAGCTTTTTGCGAGCGGAAGTAGAGCGCGCGATTCGCTTCCAGGAGCAGATTGAACTGGATGTTCTGGTTCACGGCGAATTCGAACGGAATGACATGGTGGAGTATTTCGGCGAGCAGCTCAATGGATTTGTGTTCACCGGAAACGGCTGGGTCCAGAGCTACGGTTCCCGCTGCGTAAAACCGCCTGTCTTGTTTGGCGACGTTTCGCGGCCGCGGGCCATGACCGTGGATTGGTCCCGCTACGCGCAATCGCTCACGCAACGCCCCGTCAAAGCTATGCTGACCGGACCGGTTACCATTCTGGAGTGGTCGTTCGTCCGCGACGATTTGCCGAGAGCTGAAACCTGTTTTCAGATCGCGCTCGCTCTTCGCGACGAGGTGGCGGACCTGCAGGCCGCCGGGCTGCGGGTGATTCAAGTGGACGAGCCCGCCGTGCGCGAAGGTTTGCCGTTACGCAGAGCGGATCAGGCGGATTATCTGCGCTGGTCCGTCAACGCTTTCCGGCTCGCTACCGGTGCGGCGGCAAACGAAACTCAAATTCATACGCACATGTGCTACGCCGACTTTGGCGAGATCCTGTGGGCTATCCGCGAAATGGATGCCGATGTCATTTCGATGGAGGCGGCGCGGTCCCAAATGGAACTCCTCAAAGCTTTTCGCGCCAACAAATATGAGAACGATATCGGACCGGGTGTTTACGATATTCACTCTCCACGGATTCCGAGTGATGCGGAGATGGAATCACTGCTCCGAAGAGTTCTGCGCGTTTTTCGTCCGGAGCAGGTCTGGGTGAATCCTGATTGCGGGCTCAAGACACGCAAATGGGAGGAAGTGAAGGCTGCTTTGCCGAACATGGTTGGGGCGGCACGAAGACTGCGGATGGAACTGGCGGCGAAGGAGTAGCAGGCATTGCCTCCTCATTCGCCGGAATCGATCTCTTCCTCTTCGACACGCTTGGCCCAGAACGGGTAATCAAGGCCCGCCAGTCTGTTGATGATGATGGCCTGGAGCACCATGAAGACCACGGCAATCTCAATTACCAGCAGGTATACGGGTTTCGTTACGATTCCGAGCGAAATGATCAGCGTCGTGGCGCCCGCAGGCGGATGTGCCGACTTCAACAGGATCATCACCGCGCTGGTTGCCGCTAACGAGAGTGCGGCAGCAAGAATCCGGCTGGAGTCGACGCCCACCACCGTTGCCGGCGCGGCATGATGCAGCCCAGTCAACAATAGCGATCCGTAGCCGCAGAGAATGCCGATCGCATGTCCGTAAACGGTGTGGCGGGGGGAAGCCGTGGGAGACAGCGGCGTATAGAAGAGCAGAATAGCCGTGGGGCCCAGTGAGGGGAAGACAAAGGGCGTGTGCGAAACCATGGCGACGCCGGCAAGGATCGCGATCGTGATAAATCCGTTGACGAACATGAATAGCGCCCAGACGAACCGTCCGGGAAAACGCGTTCGCAGGCTGGCAAAACGGAGGCGAGACAGAAGGCCATGCGCAACGGTAGGCTCCAACAGCGCAAGAGGGCGCTGATGCCGGGCTCGTTTATCAGACATAAGCTTCAGAGATGGGTTCCATGTAACGATTGTTGACTTTTCGCGTTCTCGACAGATCTCTGGAACCCTTTCGGTGATGCCGCACGACGCGCCAGTAAGCCAGTAACGCTGCGCACGTGTTTATGTGTGTTCCATTCTGAGTGATATCCGGCCTATTGCGTTTCGTTTCGATCAGCAAAACAATAAGAGTTGGAAGAGGATCTAAATGCTCAAAAGCAGCTTCAGAGCGGCATCGAAAACCCGTGGATTACATCAGGATGTTGCAACCCTTGTGGCGCCCCTTAGCGGCCGCGTCCTGAGGGCCCGTATGCCGATTGCTGTCACAATCAATAGAGGGAAGACAAGATGAATCCACTCCTGAATTTGCGAAAACAAGGCCAGTCCATTTGGCTGGATTATATCCGGCGAGACTTGGTTCGGAACGGTGAACTGAAGACGCTCATCGAAAACGATGGTCTTTCAGGTGTCACTAGCAATCCCAGTATTTTCGAAAAGGCGATCGACGATAGTACGCAATACGACGAAGCATTGCGCGCGATATTCGCTCGAACACCTGGCATCACAGCGCGCGAGATCTACGATGAACTTTCCATAGAGGATGTCCGCGAAGCTGCCGAAGTATTGCGGCCTGTGTACGAGGAGAGCGGAGGCCGAGACGGGTTTGTCAGTATCGAGCCCCCTCCTCAGCTTACCCGCGATGCGCAGGCCACAGTTCAAGAAGCGCAACGGCTCTGGCGAACCGTGAACCGGCCCAATCTGATGATCAAGGTGGTTGCAACCACGGAGGGCGTCGAAGCGGTCGAGGCGTTAATCGCAATGGGAATCAACGTGAACATCACGCTGATGTTCTCTCTCAGCCATTATGAAGCGGTTGCGAAGGCCTACATTCGCGGGCTGCAACGCTGCCGCGAGCCGGAAAAGATCGCCTCGGTCGCTTCGTTCTTTGTCAGCCGCGTGGATACTCAAGTGGATCGGGCCCTCGACGCCGTAGCTTCTCCGGAAGCCCTTGCACTGCGCGGAAAGATTGCCATTGCCAACACGAAGAGGGTCTATCAGCGCTTTGGAGAAATCTTTCACGGCCAGGACTTCTCAAAGCTGCGGCAGCGCGGAGCCCATGTTCAGCGGCCGCTTTGGGCGAGTACCAGCACGAAGGATCCTCGTTATCGAGATGTTTTGTACGTCGAGGAGCTGATTGGGCCGGATACCGTGAATACGCTTCCGCCGGCAACCTTGAGCGCGTTTCGCGAACATGGGCGTGTGCGAGGCAACACGGTTCAGGAGGAGCTTGCGGTTGCGGACGATCAACTTCGGAGGCTGTCCACTCTGGGAATCGACTTGAACTCTATTACAGAGAAGCTTCAGGTGGATGGGGTCTCGTCTTTTGCCTCGGCTTACGATCGCGTGCTGGCCGCACTCGAAAAGAAGCGCGGAAAGATTCTGCAGGCGCATGCGGCGGTATGAAAGGAAGTACATCTATGGAAGAATCCTTATATCCCCCTCCGTCGAAAGAGATCGCTCAAAAGCGCAACGAACTGGCGCCCGAAACTTTGGCTGCCTTCCGAGCGTTTAGCCAGCGCGTATTTGCCGATGGGGCCCTGCCTTCGAAGACTAAGGAGCTTATTGCCGTCGCAGTCGCGCATGTCACCCAGTGCCCCTATTGCATCCGCAGTCACACCAAGCGCGCGACATTGAAGGGCGCGACGCAGCAAGAGATCATGGAAGCGATC
>JAICXK010000121.1 GCA_025980435.1 Bryobacteraceae bacterium | reverse complement strand
TTTTTTTCAGAACTCGATCCCGCCGTTTTCGATTGAATGGTCATGCAGACACGCAAGAGACTGGCGCTGGTGGGCTACGGCAAGATGGGCCGTCTGATTGAACAGCTTGCGCCCGATTATGGCTTTCAGGTGGTTCTGGCGCTTGACCGGGCAAAGAACGCTGATACGTCCGCCATCGACCCGGACAGTTTTCGCGACGTCGATGTTGCCATCGAATTCTCGACACCCGAAGCGGCGCCTCGGAATCTACTTCGCCTCGCCGCTCTGAAAGTGCCGGCTGTCACTGGGACCACTGGGTGGCTCGCGCATCTGCCCGAAGTGACGGCTGCCGTGGAGAAGTCGGATACCGGCCTGGTTTGGAGCGCCAATTTTTCCGTCGGCGTAGCGATTTTCAGGCGTCTGGTATCCCGGGCTGCGGAACTGATGCGCGATCAGGAGGAATATGGTGCGTGGGCATGGGAGATCCATCACGATGCGAAAAAGGATGCCCCTTCCGGGACTCTCCTGTCCCTGGTGCGTACCATGGAAGAAACCGGCTACAGGAGATCGATTGACGTGAGCTCAAACCGCGCGGGGAAGCACCCCGGAACGCATGAAATCGGTTTTGATTCCGCCGCTGACACCATAACCTTGCGGCACGTGGCGCGCAGCCGTGAGGGCTTTGCACGGGGCGCTCTGAAGTCAGCAAGTTGGATCGCCGGGCGTAAGGGCGTCTATACATTCGACGACGTTCTGTTCGGTTGAGATGGATGAGCACGCGCTTTATCAGCGAGGTGAAGATTCAAACGTGATAGGAGGAAGTATGTTTGCAGGCTGCGGGACCGCGCTAGTTACTCCATTTCGGGAAGATCAATCTCTGGATGAAGAGATGCTGCGCGTTTTGGTCCGGCGTCAGATCGACGCGGGAATAGATTTTTTATGTCCGTGCGGCACGACGGGCGAGAGTCCCACGCTTACGCACGCGGAACATCTGCGCGTCGTGGAGATTGCAGTCGAAGAGGCGCGGGGCCGGGTTCCCGTGCTCGCCGGCGCGGGCGGTTATAACACGCGTGAAGTCATCAACCTGGTATCGGAACTGCACAAGCTAAGCGTCTCGGGCATCTTGTCCGTAACCCCCTACTACAACAAACCGACGCAGGAAGGGCTGTTCCAGCACTACAAGGCGATCGCCGAATCCACCAGCCTGCCGATTATTGTTTACAGCGTTCAACCTCGAACCGCTGTGAACGTAGAGCCGGCAACGCTGCTCCGGCTTGCTCAGATTCCAAATATCGTTGGGGTAAAGGAAGCATCCGGCAGCATGTCCCAGATTGCGAGCATTCTGGCCCGTGTACCCGAATCGTTCACGGTTCTTTCCGGCGATGATGCGCTTGCGTTGCCGCTGATTGCGCTGGGAGGACGGGGCGTCATTTCCGTCGTCGCGAACCAGATTCCATCGGAATTCACGAAGTTGACGCGCGCCGCCCTTAACGGCGACTTCGCAACCGCGCGCCGGCTCCAGCGCAAGTATCAGGCTCTTATGGAAGTCAATTTCGTCGAGACCAGCCCCGGACCCGTCAAGTTCGCAATGGCGCGAATGGGACTGCTTCAACCCGTGTGGCGTCTGCCTTTGGTTCCCCCCCAGGAAGCTTCGCGGCAAAAGATTGATGGGATTCTGGAATCCACCGGCTTGCTGTCTGGAGTCCACGCTTGAGCTTGTCAACGGACATCGAAAATCTGCGCCAAAGTATCGAAGAGCTGTTCGACCGGAATCCATCCAGCTATTCCGACGAAGAAAAGAAACTGTTCATTGATTTTCGCGATCTGCTGAATCACGGGGCCGTTCGCTCCGCGGAACCGGATCCCTCGGAGCCCACCGGCTGGCGCGTCAATGCCTGGGTGAAAAAGGGGATCTTGCTTGGCTTTCGTATGGGAGCGGTCGTGGAACTCGCCAGCGCCGCGGGCGAGGCCCAGTTTTTCGACAAATCGACCTATCCGCTCAAGCAATTCACACTGGATAACAAAGTGCGCATCGTGCCGGGGGGCTCCAGCGTTCGCGATGGCTGCTACGTGGGCCGCGGCGTCACCTGCATGCCGCCGATGTATATCAATGCGGGGGCATACGTCGATGACGGAACCATGGTGGATTCTCATGCCCTTATTGGAAGCTGCGCGCAGATCGGACGTAATTGCCACATCTCCGCAGCCTCGCAGATTGGGGGAGTTCTGGAACCGGTCGGCGCGCTCCCGGTGATCATCGAAGACGAAGTGCTCGTGGGTGGAAATTGTGGTGTGTATGAGGGTACTGTGGTGAAGCGCCGGGCCGTACTGGGAAGCGGCACGATACTGAACCGGTCAACGCCCGTCTATGATTTGATTCGCAATACGGTACATCGTGCCGGAGACGGAGTACCGCTGCTGATACCCGAAGATGCCGTTATTGTGCCTGGATCTCGAAAAGTTACCTCCGGCCCCGGCGCGGAATGGGGCATTTCACTCTACACGCCCGTCATCGTCAAGTATCGTGACAGTACGACCGAAACAAAGATCCAGTTAGAGGACCTGCTTCGCTGATTCATGCAACTCCTCCTGCTAGCGATGCTTGCTGTGGCAATCGGCTCGGCCCAAACCGCGGAATTCATTTCCGACCACATGCCCACGGCGTCATGCCACGCGTCGACGGTGGTCGAGTTGGCAAATGGAGATTTGCTGGCCTCCTGGTTTGGCGGCACTCGCGAAGGCGCGCCGGACGTTGCCATCTGGCAATCGCGCCGGACCGAGTCCGGCTGGTCTGCACCGTATAGAGTGATCCGTGAGCCTGAAATAGCAACTTACAATCCGGTTCTCTTCCACTCCGCTGATGGCCTTCTCTGGCTCTATTACAAATTCGGACCTCACCCTTCGTCCTGGTCGGCTGGCCGCACTTATAGTCATGACGAAGGCAGAACCTGGGCTCCGGTCGAGCATCTCCCGGCAGGGCTCTATGGACCCATTCGCGCCAAGCCCCTGGTCTTGGCGGACGGAACGATCCTGAGCGGCAGTTCAGTCGAGAGCTATGAATCATGGGCGTGCTGGATTGAACGCAGCACGGATCAAGGCAAGACGTGGCAGCGGATTGGGCCCATTGCCGCGCCCCGCAGCCTCGCGCATCCTCAGCCCCCGATCGGCGAACCGTACGGCATTATCCAACCCTCGCTGGTGGATCTGGGCGGAAAGCATATCCGGCTCTATGCGCGCTCGACACAGGAAATTGCTCGCATCTGTCAGGCCGATTCGTACAACAACGGCCTCACCTGGTCGGAAGTAAAGGTCACGGAGTTGCCGAATCCGAACTCAGGGATCGATGTCGTGCGCCTGCGGGACGGCCGTCTGGTGATGGTCTATAACCATACGACCAAAGGGCGCACGCCGCTGAATCTGGCGGTCAGTCACGATGGCGAGCATTGGAAGGATTTCGATGCCCTGGAGACCGGGCCAGGCGAGTACTCCTATCCGGCGCTCATCCAGGCGCGTAACGGCGACTTGCTCATGACGTATACGTGGCGTCGCAAGAAGATCCGCTTTGTGCGGTACCCGGTGGGGAAGATTCCGCGGTAGCCGGTGTAATGACCAGATCGCAAAGAACATCAACTTACACTCAGATACGTGCTGTATTTTTCCTCTCCAATCCCATAAAACGGGCGAAGCAGTAGCGCACCTGAAGCTGTTGCGGCTCGCCACGTGGCCTGCCCTGGAAGCTGTACCGCAGACAACAGTTGCTGCCGTGTTACTGCGGGTGGATTCTCCGCCACGGCAAACAAAACCAGCGGCCCTCGAACCAGCGCAACGGTGCTCGGATGGCTCGGGTCAACTGCTTCCAGGCGCACTGGCAATGCCAGCTCAAGCTCAACGCTATCGCCGTCCTTCCATCTGCGCTTAATACTGGCGAATCCGGTCTGCACGGGCGCCGGGGCGCGCTCGCCGTTGATGCGAATATGCGGCGCAGCCCGCGCAGCAGACCACCCTGGTATCCGCAGGCGTAGCGCAAAAGTGGACGGACGTGAGGCGCGCAACCGCATCGTGATTTTGCCTTCAACAGGATAATTTCCCGTTTGGGTTAGCGCCACCTGTGCGCCATCGCTGCTCGTCCAGCGGAGCGTGGAGGGCAGATAGAGATTTACGAATACGCCGCCTGAATCGTGGAAATAGGCGAGAATGCGGTAATCGGCCGCCACTTGCGGCAATGTGCCGGAGCAGCAGGGCCACGCGTCCGGAAAGTAGACCTTCCTGCCTGGTGAATGATAATCGGAGTAGTAAAAGGCCCGCCCGTCAGGCTGTAATCGCTTGGCGCCCAGCACGGTGTTGTACAAGACGCGCTCCATGCTGTCGCCGTACCGGCCATCCTGGGTCACTCGCAAAAGATAGCGCGTCAGCTTGAAATGCGCATAACTGCCGCACGGAGTCTCGAATCCGCGATGCGTACCGGTCAGGCTGTCATAGAGCGCGCCGCTGCCTGGGGCGACGAAACTTTCGTTCGGACCCCAACCACCGGTTGCAAAACTCTGCGTAGCAGTGATCATCTCAAACGCATTACTGGCCGCGCTCAGATGTTTCCGGCTTCCGTCGGCAAGATACGCCTGCATGGCCGAACTCAGAGCATTGCAGAAGCTGTAGGCGTGGTGATTGGCTAGTACGTTTTTGTTTTCGGAGAGCGGGTCGAAATAGGTCTCATCAAGCAGAAACCGTTCGGCGAGTTTCCGGTATCGGTCGCCCGCGCCGCGCTCCCATGCAAGATACAGGTTCTCCGGCAGCGTGTATGGTTCATCCCACGTGTAATCGTTTCCGGTGTCCTCGTTCATTGCTTTCCGCCAGCGCCGCTGCGGCTCGTCTCGATCCAGCGCGTGCGGGGGAAGGTGCGGCTCCGCCGCGTTCGTCGTCCGCTCCAGAAGCCGGTAAGCCTGCGCCATGCCTGCAAATTCATGTGCATCGATGAGGCCGATCACCATCTTGTCGTAGTTGTACGCAGGAAAGCGAAAATTGGTGTAGAACCGTCCGGAAATGGCGGGTTTGTAGAGAGCCAGCAGCCGCTCTAATTTTGCGCGAGTGGACGCATCGTGATTGACGGCGTATCCGCGCGCGAGGGCCGAGAGCCACTGGCCGAAACAATGCCCGGGCGCGAAACCGTGACCGCCGCTTTCTGTCTTGTCCAACGGCACCTCGTCGTACCAGCCGCCAAGATCCGGGCCCGGGGCAGGGAGACCCGCGCGGAGACGCCACGGCTTGAGCAAGCTATCTTCGTTTAAAGAAAGAAGGACGGACTGTGTTTGCTCAAATTGTGTCTGGGCGAGCCCCGGCGCAAGCTCGACATCTCTATAACCGAACTCGTGCAGGGGCCGCGCTGCTTCGTGCTGTTCCGATCCGCGGGCGCAAAGAGCCGCGGCGGTTAAGCCGGCGTATTCGAGAAAAGAACGGCGAGATAGCATGGAACGCTCCGCTCGATTCGATCCTACGCCATGGCCGGTGTTTCGCTCGGCATTCTTACCGAACCTGCAGGAAGTATGACCTCGAATCGCGAGCCTTCTCCGATTTTGCTTTGCACCCGAATTTCGCCGCCGTGTGCGCGGACGATTGCCGCGACAAAGCTAAGCCCCAGGCCCAAGCCCTTTTCGGGATTAGGATCGGGTACGCGATAGAAGCGATCGAATATATGCGGCAGGTGATCTTGCGGGATGCCCACGCCCGAATCCTCCACCACCAACCGAACTTCATGGCCCAGGGTTTCGGCGCACACGCGCACCCAGCCGCCGGCGGGAGTGTACTTGATCGCGTTCGTTAACAGATTCGTTACCACCCGTTCGATCTGGGTCCGGTCCACTTCGCAAAAGACCGAACTTCGCGTTGTGTGAGTTAGCTTCACCTCGTGCGCCTCAGCCGGAATTTGAAACTGCTCCACCAGATCGTCTACTATCCGACCAAGATCCAGCACCCCCTTATTCATCGGAATCTGGCCCGATTCCGATTGGGAGAGCAGAAGCAGCGCGCGCACCAGATTAGAGAGTCGTTCCACATCCTGAAGCGCATTTTCCACCGCTTCCTGCAGTTGCTCCTTACGCGTCGCGGTGAACAGGGCTACTTCCAATTGCCCCTGAATCGCTGTCAATGGCGTACGTAACTCGTGGGAAACATCGGTCGAAAATTGCCGGATCTGCTCGAACGAAGCCTTCAGGCGTCCGCTCATCGCATTGAAGGAATCAATCAGCCGGTCTAGCTCATCGTCAGCGCCGCGCTTCGGAATTTGCAGACCAAGATTCGAGCCCGTAATCTCCTGCGCCGCTGTCTCGACCGAGTGTAGCGCCGTTAGCGCCTTCCCGGCCGAATACCAACTCACCAGCGCGCACACAACCAGCGCGATCGGGAGAAAAATGAGAAAATTCCTGCGGAAGCGCCGCAATAGCGATTGATCGTTGGCAAGGCTTCTGCCCTCCGCTACATACCATTTCGATCCATGGTCAGGGTCCACCATGGCTCCGCTGATCACCTGATAGGGAACCTTGTCTTTGGCGACAAAGGTCTTGATGAACGGCTCCTTGGTTCTTTCAATCTGCTGAAGCTCGAAGCGGATTTCGTTGGGATCGAAAAGTTGCTTTAATGCGGGATCGGGCGATGAACCCTGCGCCGGGTTCCCATTTGCATCCGCGATCACATATACGGTCTTCAAGCGGCCAATGGTCGCCTCTTCCTCCGGGTCGGACGGGTCTGCGAACCAATATGGCCTGCCCTGGTCGAAATGAAGGTATCCCCGCATGGCGCCCAGTTCTTCCCGCAAAATCTGCTCGCTTTGCGTTTCAAGCAGACTCCGGAGCGTGGTTGTGCCGACTACCCCAACTAGCGCCAGCACGATCGCCAGCAGCGCCAGGAACGTGCTCGCCAGCCGGAATCGCAGTGTCCGAAATAGCTTGACCCGGCGCAGCTTGTCCCAGAGCATACGAATCACATGACGGCGTTTTCCGCCGACTCCGCATTCTGGCCATCGGGAGTGTCCAGCATATACCCGATACCGCGAACCGTGTGGATCATCTTGTTCGTGAACTTATCGTCGATCTTGCTACGCAGATGGCGAATGTAGACGTCGACAATGTTGGTGAGCCCGTCATAATCCATGTCCCAGACATGCTCTACAATCATGGTCCGGCTTAGCGGACGGCCCCTGTTCCGCATCATGTATTCGAGAATGCTGAACTCCTTCGGTGCAAGCTCGATGTTTTCGTTACTGCGCGTCACTTTACGCCGGATACAATCCAGGCTCAGGTCGCCCACCTGCAGTTTCTCCGGAGTCGGCTGGCCGCGCCGCAGCAGTACGCGAGTTCGCGCCAGCAGTTCCACGAAGGCAAACGGCTTTACCAGGTAATCGTCGGCGCCTTGTTCCAGTCCTTTGACCCGGTCGTCGACCGAATCGCGCGCGCTTAAAATCAGAACCGGCGGTATTGTCTTCCGGTTCTTGATCTTTTGCAAAACGCTCAGTCCGTCCACGTCCGGCAGGCCGAGATCCAGCACGATCATGTCGTACTCGGTTGAATGAACCCGCTCGATTGCCTCGCCGCCGGTATTTACTACGTCGACCGCGTAGCCGGCGCTCTGCAAACCGCGGGAAAGAAAATCCGCGATTCGCTTCTCATCTTCCACTACCAGTAAACGCATGCTCGTCGATTATAAAGAGGTGCTGATAAAAGTCTAGCGGAAGATCGGGGCAGACGACTAGTCTCCGGATGCTCGTGCCAACGGAAGCGGTCCCGTTTTGAAGAACGAACCGATTGACCGGTATCGCGTCCTCAGAACCGAAAGTAGCGCCATCAGAACAAGCAGCACGACCGTGAACGCCACCACTTGGGGAACGGTCAGATCTTCCTTCCAGATTCCGAACCAGCGGCCGTAAACAAGCTCAATGTGGACCCAATACACCAGCAGCGAGGTGGTCCCCAACTGGCGGAAAAGGCTCCACCTTTGTGCAGATCCCAAATGAACCCAAAGATACGCGACAGACAAGATAGCCAGCACGACCCCGAGTTTGATCAGCACCAATGCCGGACTGTTAAGCCAGAACTCGCTCTTCGCGTATATCGAATAAGGCAGGTTAGAGAAATAGAAGGAAACACCGGCTACTCCAAGGCCAATGGTCATGGACCACAGCATGGTTTGCTGCATGTCTTCGGGCTTTACGCTGCGCAGCAGGCTTCCAGCGGCCATGCCGAACGCCAGAAATGAAGCCCAGGGGAAAAAGCCGAAGTAGTTGTAGCTGGGGAAAAAATACGAACCGACCAGCCGCGGAACGCTCGACGGGTCAATCATGCTCACCACTGGCGCGAGCCCCGCAATGACAAGCCCCAAGATCGTACAGAGCTTGATGCGCTCGAGTGTGCTGAAGATGGCCATGGGCGCAAAGAGGAGCATCGCCATTCCCATGCAGTTCAGGATGTCGACCCGCAACAGTTCACCCGCGGGGCTGCCCGGAAACCCAAAAACGTAGAGTTGGATGCGGAACAGGAAAGCGATCAGGAACAGGTACCGCGAGCGCTTTAGCGCGGCTACGATACGCCTCCACCCCGACGCGCCCTTCTTTTCCTGGCTATGCATCAGGAACGCGAAGGTAATACCGGTAAGGAACAGGAAAATAGCTGGCGGCATACCCCCGAAGAACTGCGACAGCATGTACGGCCCTTGGCCGCGAAGATCGTTGCGCGCGAAAGAATGAAACGTGTGGCCCTGAATCATGACCACAGCCGCCAGCCCGCGTGTCCAATCGATAAATGCCAGGCGTCCAGCCTTCTTCGCTTCGCTCATTGTTCGCAAGCAATTGCTCAGCCTGTCAGGCTAGCCCTGCTTCTTCGCTCCGGAGGGCAGCTTCAATTCCAAAGTGCCCTTCATCTGTGGATTGATCTTAATATTGAGATACGTCACAATGCGGTAATTCCCGGAAGGCTCGAAGAATTGCTGCTGTACGGGATACGCGGCATCATTCGGAATCCACATCTCGATTTTGCTCAGCCTGTCCTTCACCTTTGGATCGTTCGGTACCAGCAGTAGTTTTGTTGTATCCTGCCCGGCAATTTTTTCCGTTCCATCCTGGGTGATCGTATAGCTTCGAGCGAGTTCCTTGCCCGAAGAGCCGAACCCAAGCAGCAAGAATTGATTCAGAATGTCCGTATTTTTGCCGACATCGTAATCCTGGTAAGTTTTCAGGTTCGGATAGTAGATGCGAATGATCTTACCGAGGAATGCAATCTCCCTGGCATCCGTCTGATGCGAGAAATCGATGATGGCGCGAACTTCACCGGACTTAAGCCGCTGCATCTTCAAGGTGCCATCTTCCACCGTCTTGTCTCCGATAATCGCCGTGTACGTCGTCATTTGCACGTCGGCGGACATGGCGCGGAATCGGGGAGCAGCCTGGTCCATGCGGGTTAAGATCGCGTCAACGCTTTGAGCGTACGCAGCCGAGGCAACCAAAGAAAGGCACAGCGCTGGTATTAGCTTTCTCATTTCTCCCTTTAAAAGACGCGCTCTTTACGGCGCCGTATACGCTATGAAGCCTTTCACTTCTTGTTCGGCTTCATCCTGTATGGGTTCCACCCGCACGACGTGCCACGTCTTTCCAGTGCGCTGGTGAATTAAGGATTCGGCGCGGCGCGCCCGATCGGCTTCCGGAACAGCCGCCAACAGTTCGGTCGCGATAAACACCCGGTTCGAACCATGCAGCGAGGACATTAGCACTACGCTCGCTGCCTTCGGCTGGTCGTGAAACCAGTCGCGCGGAGTCGCGAAGATGAACAGCAGGATCATCGCGACCACCACGTCGTACTGCCATGAGGCTCGCGCAAAATCCCAGAAAACGAGGCGCTTACCGAGACTTTCTTTCCCTGTAGCCGGGGTTCCGACGGGTTGCGTCACTCAACCGAAGTGTATCACCGGGATTTGCTCTTGAAACCTGCTAGTACTTCCGCATTATGGCAAGCAGCCGTCCTTGAATCTGCAGTTGCGCCGGGTCAACCAGAATTGGCTTCATAGATGAGTTGGCGGGCTGTAATCGAACCCTGCCATCCGGTTCCAGGTAGTATCTCTTCAGAGTTGCATCGGTTCCATCCACGAGTGCTACCACGATGTCCCCGTTCTTCACCGAATCCGTTCTTTCTACCAGGACAAAATCTCCATTGCAGATGTGATCCTCGACCATGGAATCGCCACGCACCTGCAGCGCGTAGCTATCCTTATCTCTGACGAAATCGGAAAAGTGAAGTTGTTCTGGGTTGGGAATCGCCTCAACGGGCGCGCCTGCGGCAATTCGTCCCAACAGCGGGACGGTTTGCTCGCCGTTCTGTGGCCCGCGCGCCTTTTCCTCGTTGAAGTACCTTTCGCCAATCTCCAGCGAGCGGCTGTGGTTGTAGCTTCGCCGCAGGTACTGCTTTGCTTCTAATGCTTGGATGTGTTTGTGAACCGTGGCGAGCGATGCCAGGCCTAAGCCTGACGCGACTTCTTCATAACTCGGGCTGTAGCCATGCTTCTTGATAAATCCCGACAGGAACTCCATTACCTCTTTCTGTCTGCGCGTGAGCGCCATCGGTTTTCCGTCCCCCCTGTTTAAGTATGGGCGAATAAAGGCCGAAAATCAAGGCCTTGGGCCGACAATTCTAAACCGCAGATAAGAAACCTTTCACATTCTCCAGACACGCATCTGAACCACGTCGCGTCTATATTCTTTCGGGCGCAATGGGTGAGAGGGTCTTACTGTATGTCGAGGATGAAGATGCGGCGGTCTTTTTGCTTGAGACTGCTTTGAAGGAAGCGGGAATTCAGGTAGAGCTCTATCGCGTGTCCGACGGAGAACAGGCGCTGGCGTTTCTTCGCGGTTCCGGCGCATACGCAAAAGCCCCAATGCCGGACCTTATTCTGCTCGATCTGAATCTGCCCAGGAAGAACGGACTCGAAGTGCTTGCCGAGATGCAAAGCGACGAGTTACTCCGGAACATCGTTGTAATCGTATTTACGTCTTCCGCGCTTTCTGCCGACAGGCGTAGATCCCTTGCCCTCGGTGCCCGGGAGTACATCACCAAGCCTTCGTCGTTCGACGGGTTCGTTGAAGCCGTGAAGATTGCTTGTTCTCGGTTGCCGGTGCAATAACCGGGTGGGCCCGCGGCTAATTCATGTCCATTCCGCACATCCCGCCCTGGCAGAAATCGGATCCGCACATTCCGCTTCCGCACCCGCTGGCCGGCTCCGGGGTACCCTTGGCCTTCCCGGCGCGCGCCGCGAAGGTTGAGTACTGCGTAGTCAGGTGGTTGCGGCCGCAGGACGGGCACTGAACTCCATCTGCCTCCGCGCTGCGGCGGACTAGCTTTTCAAATTTCGTCCCGCAGTCGTCGCAGGCGTATTCGAATATCGGCATGTTTTCAACTTACCAGGAGATCGCAGGGTGACGGAATGCCGGAAGTAACTATTTGCCGCAATCCGCGAATTACGATATAGATATGCGCCGGAGAACGTTCCTGAAGGCCAGTTTTGGTATTCCTGTGGGTGCGGGATTTGCGTTTAGCGGTTTTGGGGCCGTACCGGCACTCGGCTACACCAGACAGGGCAAACTCGTGAAGATCGTCGATTTCACGAATTCAGGTCAACGAAAAGGAATTATCGAAGTGGAGAAGGTTCACAAATCGGACGCGGAGTGGCGTCAGCAGCTCACTCCCGAAGAGTATGAGATCGCTCGTCACGGCGGTACCGAACGCGCCTTCACGGGCAAATATTGGAACAATCACGAACATGGACTGTACCGCTGCATTTGCTGCGGCAACGCGCTGTTCTCTTCAGATACAAAGTTCGAATCCGGCACCGGCTGGCCGAGTTTCTGGCAGCCGATTGCCAAAGAAAACGTGGAGAACCGGATCGATGGCACGCTTGGAATGATCCGAACCGAGATCCGCTGTACCAAATGCGACGCTCACCTGGGTCACGTCTTTGAGGACGGTCCCAAGCCGACCGGGCTCCGCTATTGCATGAATTCTGCGTCGCTCGATTTCGTCAAGAGCTAAACTCTGCCGCTGAATTTGGGCGATCCCCTGACGGGCAGCATCAGAGTGCATTGCGCGCCGCCCTCGCGCTTCAGTAAACAGCCGCGCGAAATTATTGTCTACTTGCCGCCGGGCTACAATGCGCCGGAACCGCGGCGTTACCCGGTTCTGTATTTGCATGATGGACAAAACCTGTTCGATCCGGCGACCGCATTCTTAGGCAACGCCTGGGACCTGAACGGCCTCGCGGACAAACTAATTCAGGACGGCCGTATAGAGCCCCTCATTATCGCTGGTATCTACAACACGGGGCAAAACCGGTTGGCGGAGTACACTCCTGTCTCCAACCGGCGTGGGTGTGGCGGACGCGCGCGCGCTTACGGACGCTTTCTGGCTGAGCATGTGAAGCCATTCATCGATCGCGAATACCGAACGTTAGGGGATTTTTCCAACACGGGTCTCGGCGGTTCGTCCCTGGGTGGGCTGGTCTCGCTCTATCTCGGTCTCAGGTACTCTCGAACATTTGGTAAGTTGCTGGTCATGTCTCCCTCGGTCTGGTGGGCGAATCGGGCGATTCTCAAGGATGTTCGTCACTTGCGTCGAAAGCCCGATCAGAAGATCTGGCTCGATATTGGTACCTGCGAGGGCGAGAACCCACAAGCCTGCATTGACAATGCGGCAGCGTTGCGGGATGCGCTGATTGCCAAAGGCTGGCGCGTGGGAAATGACCTTGCGTTCCTTGTCGATGAGGGCGCCGGGCACGATGAGAAGGCATGGGGCCGCCGAATGCGCCCTGCGCTTGAATTCCTCTATCCGGCACGCGGAATCGTCTAAACGATTTCGGATAGCATAGGTGAAGCGCATCGGTCCGGAAAGGACGTTCTGCGCGCCAACACTATGGCCTTTTGCACAAATTGTGGTACGCAGTTTGCCGAGAACGCGAAGTTCTGCCTGAATTGCGGTCAGCCTGCCGGAGCCGGCGCAGGGGCCGCCTATTATCCTCCCGCGCCGCCGGTCGCTCCCCTCAAGTACGACATCGAGGGCCACAATTTGCAGATTGCGCGCGTGCATCTGCAGCCCGGCCAGGAGATCTATGCGGAAGCGGGCAAAATGATCTATAAGTCCGCAACAGTGGACTGGACCACGCGCATGAGCGGGCAGTCCATGGGCGACAAGATCATCGGCGCCATCAAGCGCAAACTGATGGGAGAAACTTTATTCTTCACACACTTTCGCACCGACGCCGCTCAGGGTGAAGTTGGCTTCGCCGGCAACTATCCAGGGAAAATTCAAGTCTTTGAACTTGCGGCGGGTCAAACCATCATGGTTCAGCGCGATGGCTTTCTTTTCGCCCAGAATTCGGTCACGCTCGATATCGCTCTGGTGCGAAAGCTCGGTGCGGGCCTGCTTGGCGGGGAAGGTTTTATCCTCCAGAAACTTACCGGTCCCGGCGCCGTATTCGTGCACGCTGGCGGCGACCACGTTGATTTTACGCTTGCGCCGGGTGAAACGCTGCAGGTCCAGTCCGGCCACCTGGTTGCCTTCGAGCCCAGTGTGAATTATGACATCCAGATGGTCGGCAGCATTCGCACTGCAATCTTCGGCGGTGAAGGACTGTTTCTGACCACGCTCACGGGTCCCGGACGTGTCATCCTGCAAAGCATGACTCTGGAGCGCCTGCGTCACGAGCTTTCGCCGGCAGAGCACCGCCACGCCGGCGACGAACAGAACCCGCTTCGCGCGATTGCCAGCGGAAATCTCGGAAGTTTCTTCTCGACTGACGATTAGGGCCGCCCGGCAACCATCTCGCGTACGGCCGCGGCCAGTTTCCGCCGGAATGCGCCCCAGCTAAACTCTTCTGCGCGCGCCCGCGACGCCATCCCCATTTTTCGCTGTGCGCTTCGATTGTGCAGAAAGCGCTCGATGCAACGCACCAGGTCGGGAACACTACCCGGTTCAGTGAGGAACCCTTCGCATCCATCTTGAATCAGGTCCGGAGCTGCGGTTCTGGTCGTGCCGATCACCGGCAGCCCACACGCCATTGCTTCCAACAGCACGTGCCCAAAGCCTTCCGCAAGGGAAGGGAAGACAAAAAGATCGGATGATTGCATTTCGCGCAGCAGGTCTCCCGCATTGACGAACGCGCGCACGTGCACCGGCGCGCGCCTGCCGCGCAAGATGCGAACGTCATCCACCAGGCGCCCGCAAATTGTCAGTTCCGCCGAACCTGCCGGTAGCGATTCCAGCGCATCGACCAGGTATTTCACGCCCTTGCGCTGGCTCACCGTGCCTACAAAGAGCAGCCGGAGGGGGCCGTTGGCCGAGCGATGCGTGCCCTCAGGCTTAAACCAGTTGAGATCGACGCCATAC
>JAICXK010000277.1 GCA_025980435.1 Bryobacteraceae bacterium | reverse complement strand
TTTGTTTGGGACCTCCGCTATCCGCCGCCGAAGGCGCTGCAACACGAGTACCCCATCTCCGCCATTTGCAGGAACACGCCGCGAGTGCCCAGAGGCGCATTGGTGCTTCCAGGCCGGTACACAGTAAAGTTGATTACAGCGGGCCGAACGTATTCGCAACCGCTAAGCGTACGAATGGATCCAAGAGTGAACACGTCCCAGGCAGACCTGGCGCAGCAGCTTGCACTTTCACTGCAGCTGGCAGAGCTGATGAGCGCCGATTTTGATGCGCTCTCTGTGCTCCGAAGCCCAACGCCCCGGAAAGTTTCGCTCGAGTTGCAGGAAAGTCTTACTTCCTTGAATAGTGACCTTGCTCGCGTCTTCGAGGTGATCCAGGAAACCGACAATGGCCCCACGACACAAACGACCGCGGCCGTCCGCGACCTCGAGAACCGCTGGCGTCAGTTGCAGCAGCAAGTCCGGCAGAAACTCCAGTGAGGCTCTTCAGCAGCGCAATCATCGCCGTGTTGACAACATCGCTCGGCCTCGCTCAGACGCCCGATACGGCCGCGATAAGCGGGACCGTTTTTGACCAGACCGGGGGCGCTGTTTCGGGCGTGCAAGTAACGGTCGCGAACATTCTCAGTGGACTCGAGCGAACCGCGGAAACGGACAATGCAGGCCATTTTTCGGTGAGCAGCGTTCCCGTCTCCGGCGCTTACAACATATCCGCAAGTAAGCAGGGCTTCGAAACCGCTGCTCTGGACAATGTGACCCTGGTTGCCGGCACACGCGCCGATCTCAAGCTTCGGCTCACCGCAGCCGGCGGCCAAACCGAGGTCACGGTAACCGGCGTGCTCGGAGCGGTGCGCACGGATGAGCCGCAACTCGGCGATCGCCTCGGCGCGCGCCAGATGGCAGACACGCCTCTGCTAAACCGAAAGATCACCTACCTTCCGCTTCTCAACGCCGCAAACCGTCCCGCCATTAATCAAGGCGATGCATTTATGAATCAGAATCTGTTCACCACCAATGGCGCGGGACGGCGTCAGACCTGGTTCGAAATCGACGGCGGCAACGGTATTGACCTGTGGGGGCGTCAGACCATTTTCACGAACATTCCGCTGGCTGCCGTGCAGGAGATGAGCATCCTCGAAAATGCATTTTCCGCCGAGTACGGCGGCAGCACCGGAAGCGTAGTGAACATCATTACGAAAAGCGGCGGCAATCAGTTTCACGGCGAACTCCTCCAGCTTGTTCGCCCTTCGGCAACCGAAGCGGCTCTATCCGGCTTCACCTCAAAGAGCGCGGCAAGCGGCAATGACCTGACAAATGACACGCTTGCGCAGACCGCAGTGTCCCTTTCCGGGCCCATCGGGAGAGCCAAACGCACACAGTTTTTTGCCGCTGGCGAATACACCCTGGAGAATCGCGCCTCACCTGTCACTTCGCCCCTAGCGCCCGGTAGCTTTATCGGGCATTACCGTGGCTGGCTTGGTTTTCTGCGTCTCGATCATCAGATCAACGGCCGGAACAACCTGTTCTTTCGCGGCGATGTGGACGGCTTTCGTGATACGAATCCGAACGGCGCGGTTGGGGGAAATAATTTGCCGACCGTCGATCGAGTGTTCAAGCGCCGCACGTACTCGTCCGAATTAGGTGAAACCGCGGCTCTCGGCCCAACTCTCATCAATGATGTGCGGCTCCAGTTCCAGCTTGCATCTCCGATTACGCAATTCGCCCCGGTCATTTACGGCACTCAATATGTCGTTCCCATATCTACGGGCGGCACATTCACCTCGGGCACCTCCCAATCTGCCTTGCTGCTCAACCGGCAATACGAGGTCAGCGATACGGTTTCCGCGATACGGGGGCGCAATCAGATCCGATTCGGAGCCAATGCCATCGTCTCCCGTAATGGCGGCAATAGTAAAGAATTCGGTGGGCCGATATCTCTCGGCCAGTTCCTGTACAAGCCTTGCACTCAGCCCCTATCGTTTTGCGAAAGCGGCGCCTACATCCAAAATATCCAGAACGTCCAAACTTACACCCAAAGCTACGGAAACGCCAGCTATTCCGTTACGGATGCCCTCTGGGCTCTCTTCGTCCAGGACGACCTTCGCGTGCGATCTGACCTGACCGTCAACCTTGGCTTGCGTTATGAACAGCAGAAATTCACGGACGCGCGCAAAAACTTCGCTCCCCGGGCTGGATTCGCTTACAACTGGCGTGGCGACGGCCGGACCGTCATTCGCGGAGGCTTCGGTATCTACTATTCGCAGGTAGTGGACAACTCCGAGGCGAACTACGCGCTCACGGGCCCAACCGGAGTTTTCAATTACACCGCCGCGCCCGGACAAGTGGGATTCCCAAACAGCGTCGCCGCGGTGCCTCTGCCGGTATTTCCTGCCGGAGCGGTTGCGCCGCTGCGCAGCCTCTACATCCGTCCCGGTGAAGCCGCTTACCTGAATCAATTCTTCCCCACCTCAGCCTTGATTGGCTACCCCGACCGCTTGCTGAACCCTTACTCCGAGCAGTGGAGCTTCGGTTTCGAGCACCAGATCAAGTCAAATTGGGTTCTGAGCGTCGATTACATCGGTTCCCATACTTTGAAAATCAATCGACCTCTGGATGTGGACCCGCCCTCACCCTTCGTCCGCACCGCGCCCGGGCAGGTCCGTTCGCCGCAGGCGGCCAACTGCACAAGGCCGTATTGGATCTCCTGGTATCAGCAGCATGGAGTAACCTGCAATCCCAGGCGCGCCACCAATCCGCAGCCTCCGTACAGCGTGATTCAAACCGATGTGAATAACGGCTACGCCTATTACCATGCGCTGAATGTGAATTTGAGCCACCGCTTCAGCAGCCGCGCCGCCATGCTGGCCAGCTACGTCTGGTCACATGCCATCGACAATGTCGACCCGGACATCCCGAACCAGAATCCGAACGATCCTTATTTCACCGGTAGAGTGGAAAACGGCAATGCCATTTTCGATCAACGGCACCGTTTCGTGTTGAGTGGCGTCTTCATCGCGCCGCTCAAGATCAGCGTCGGAGGAGTTGCCACGCTTGGCTCCGGACTTCCTTACAACTTTGTCACCGGTACGACCAATAGCGGGGATAGTGGAGCCACTACGGATCGGCCTGTCATTAACGGAGTCGTCGTAGGCCGCAATACCGGCCGAGGGAGACCGATTTATGACATCTCTCCATTTATAGAGCGCCCGTTCTCTCTGGGCGGCGAGCGCCGGCTGCTGATCCTGCGAGCGGAAGCGTTCAACGTGCTGAACCACCCTAACTTCGTCGGTTACAGCGGCACATACGGCAACGGCGCATCCCCGGGGCCAGGATTCGGGCAGCCGCTCGCCGGCATTACCAATCAGCTACCCGCGCGCTCGATGCAGTTTCAGGCAAAGTTCACGTTCTGACGAACCGCGCCTACAGATACGGAGCCGGGAGCCCCAGCTTCGCCCGGTGCTGGCGCATCAGGTGCTGCTCGTTGGTTCGCAAACGCAGATCGCTGCATGGCTTTGCGGTGCAGAGCAGAATAAAGCCTGCCGCTCTGTCCTCGGGGAAATAGGAATTGGCGCTGCTTTGGTCGAACGAGCCGCTCAGCACGCGGCCAGCGCAAGTTAGGCATCGCCCCTGGTGGCAGATCGCCGGAAGGTTGATCCCGTTGTGCGCGGCCGCATTCCAGATGAACTCGTTCCGATGGCAGGTAAAGCTTCTTTCGCCCTTCGGCGTCTCCAGCACTACGAGGAACGAGTCGCTACCCTTCATGAGCCGCGCTTATCCGATTCCTATGGATTGTAGAAGCGGCGGTTCTTGCTGTAAGGCGCTTCGCCCGGCTCTCCGCGCCGGAAGTGCCCGGAAGGAATCGATTTCCCGTCGCGTTCGTGCGCCAGCAACTCGATGAACCAGGCCTCGTGTTCGATCTCCTCATTCAGAATCCGGGACGCCATGTCGTAGGTCCTGGGATCCTTGCCGAATGTCATGTCGCAGATAGCGGTCCAACTCCGGATAGCGCAGCGCTCGGATTCCAGCAGCACCGTCAGGATGTTCACAGCCGTAGGAGGATCGGGCAGTTTGGCCGCGATGCATCCGGCCTGATTATGGAAAGCGGGCAAGTCGTTCGGAAGTTCGCCGCCGAGTTCGTAAATACGCGGAACGATCAGCTCCCAGTGGGCCCGGTCTTCGAGGCGCGCATCCTCGCAAATCTCTTTGTAATCCTCGTGTCCGGCGAGATGCATGCGAAGGATCGTGTAGTAGTAGTAAGTGCTTGCGAATTCTGCCGCGGCATTTGCGATCAGCATTTTAATCAGCTTCTCGACATCCACTCCGCGGGCGCGAATCACTTCTACACCGACGCGCTGGGAAACATCTCCGTGTGCAACCGGTGTGACTCCATTACTCATTAGTGTTCCTGTCCTTTCTGAATGAAATCAAGCAAGGCGTGCCAGGCACGTCTGCGTTGGCACGTGATTGTGCCGCCATAACCACTATATGTTCTTGCCTGAAATGCCCGGCAAATAAGCCCGCCGCCGCCTTCCGCGGGGCTTCGGAAATATCTCTCAAACATTTCTCAAACGCTTGACAACCTTGCCCCGCTTTCGATAATCTCGCGCCATCGCTCTTCCGTAGGAGGTCATCTTGGGGTTCAGGAATCTCGCCCTTGCCGCGCTTGCCGCCGCCTGTTTTGTATTCCATCTCTCAGCCGATGTTACCGGCGCAATTCAAGGAACAGTACGCGACACTTCGCATGCCGTTGTCGTCGGCGCTCAAGTGGCCGCGACGAACATCGACACCAACTTCACCCGCCAGGTTGTATCCGGAACCGAGGGTGAATACCGCCTACTGGCGCTGCCCCCCGGGCATTACAAAATCACCGCCACCGCTCCCGGTTTCGAGCAATTCGTCACCACCGGCGTTAACCTCCAGGTAAACGATCAGCTCCACATCGATATCAATCTCCAGGTCGGCGCGGTTCGGGAAGCCGTTACGGTGGAAGCCAACCCGGTTCAAGTCGAGACCGAAAGCACGCAGCTCGGTGAGGTCATCGGCACGAAACAGATCCTTTCCCTCCCGCTAAACGGCCGCAGCTTCATCGACCTGCTTGGCTTGCAGGCCGGCGTCGCGCCCACGACAACCGGATCGATCCAACAGGATCGGCCAGTCTCCGGCATCCTGTCAGCCGGCAATCTGTCCGTGAATGGGCAGCGAGAGACGGCAAATGCATTTCTGGTCAATGGCGGCGATGTTAGCGAAGGCCGCAATAACGGCGCAGGGCTTATTCCAAATCTCGATTCCATTCAGGAATTCCGGCTCATCACGAATAGTTTCGATGCCGAATACGGTAAATTCAGCGGCAGTGTCATGAACGCAATTACTAAGTCGGGCACCAATGGCTTCCACGGCGACGTTTTTGAATTTCTCCGGAATGACAAATTTGATTCCCGGAATTTCTTCGACCCTACCAAGGCCGAATTGCGCCGCAATCAATTTGGCTACGCAGTCGGCGGCCCATTTATCAGGAACAGGCTCTTCTGGTTCACCGATTATCAGGGTACGCGCCAGGTTGCAGGCGCCAGTACAGGCTTAGTTTCAGTTCCGACAAACGATCAGCGCAACGGGATTTTCGACGCCGGCTCGTTTGTCGACGCTCACGGGAATCCGCTCACGGTGACAGGCGATTATTGGGCGCAAGTGCTTTCCTCTCGTCTGGGATATCCGGTTCAGAACGGAGAACCCTACAGCGGTTGCTCCAACCCTGCCGATTGCGTGTTTCCGAACGGCGTCATTCCCGCCCGCGCCTTTGCGAAACCGGCCATTGGAACTCTGTCCTACATTCCGCTCCAGAATCAGGGACCGGGTTTATACAGCAACTCGAGCGAGAAGAATACCGTCCGCGATGACAAGATGGGCCAGCGGGTCGACTTCATCAACCAGATGACCGGTAATTGGTCGTTCTATTACCATTACGACGATTCCACAGTAGATAATGCCCTCCCCGCGGCCAGCGTGCCGGGCTTTCCTTCGACCACTCCGACGCGCGCCCAGGTAGCAGTCATGAGCAACACGAGGACTTTTGGGCCGACTCAGGTAAATGAATTCCGCGTGAGCTTTTTCCGCACCGCCACCGTCACAGATGAGCCGAAAGGCAGCTTTGCAAAGCTCTCGGACCTCGGCTTTGTAACCGGGCCCGGCACATTAGGTATTATTCCTTCCGGCCCGCCGAACTTTCCGCAGACCCTGCCTCCCCTCTCCTTCAACAGTTTCTCCGTTGGCGTCCCGACGCTCACTACTTTTCAACCGAACAATACGTGGATGTTCTCCGATGGCTTTTCCAAAGTTGTAGGGCGGCATTCCATGAAGTTCGGCGGTGAATTCCGCTACCTGCAGATTAATGAGCGCAATACCTGCGCTCCAAATGGCGATTTCTCTTTCGACGGCAGCGAAACCGGAATCGATTTCGC
>JAICXK010000136.1 GCA_025980435.1 Bryobacteraceae bacterium | reverse complement strand
CCGCGGTTGCCGCCATACGCGGGGCTGCCCAGGAAACCCATCAGGGTATGCGTTCGCACAATCTCAAAGAAATCCGAAGCTTCAATTGCGCGGACAGCCTGAAGCTGCTGGTCCCTCGTTTGCTTGGCAATGCCGCGAATCTCCGGCAAGCCTTTTCGATAAAGGTCTTGTTTATCAGAGTCGAATGTGGTTAGGGCGCGATCAATGAAGTAAACGACCCCCGCCTCTTCCGCGCCTGGGCCGTCGTCGGAAGGCAGGACTTGCGCCGCGATCGCGGCGATATCAGCCCCTTCCGGCGCGGTAAAAAACTCAAACGCTGGAGGCGTTGTCCGGCCGGCAGCTTGGTGTGCATGCTCCTGCGCAGCGGCAATAGCAGCCAACGCAAGGGAGCCCGCGGAACCGAAGATCCAGTCGCGTCGCGTGGAATGGGAGGGCATAGTTCATTCGATATTGGCTCAGGCCATAGCCAAAAGCAAGCGCCCTCTGCTCTGTGCCGAAGTACTGGTACGTTGCGCTCAAAACGAGATAAGCGCCACCCCAACCGGGCGCTCCGCAGCGATCCCCTACAGCTTCGGTTTCGGCGGTGGCAGGTCGCGAGCCTTGCACTCCGAACTGAATCCGTTGCGCCCGTGCGAGCCGTCGCAGAACGGCTTGTTTTCCGCGAGCCCGCAGCGGCACAGTGAAATCAGGCTTCTGCCGCCCAACCCGAATACGTTGCCTTCCGCATCCTGGATGATGAATTCTCCTTCAATCCGGATCGGCCCATTGTTGACGATTGTGACTTTTACAGCCATTGTCATCCGCATGTTAGCAGAGCGATTCCGCTTGGCTACTTATAATTGTGGTCGCGGGTATCTACGTGATCCAATTCATATACGAATCTGATCGAAAGCTCTTCGAGAACGCAATCGACTTCGCGCAAACCCAGGTCAGGCGCCTGGTTGAGCAGCATCCGGATTTCTATCCGATGTACACGGCCGGGGGCAAATGGAAGCACGAGGGTCCGGCCTGGACGCACTGGTGTGATGGCTTCCTCCCTGGAATGATGTGGCTCTTCTATAAACATCTGGGCCCCGATAAGCCCGATTCCCGATTCTGGTTTGAGCAGGCGATTCGCTATAGCCGGCCCCTGGAATCGCGCAAGAACGACAGCGATGTGCACGATCTCGGGTTCATTTTTCTCTCCACCTATTACCGCTGGTATCACGTGACGCGAGACAATGCGCTCCGCGAAGTCGTTGTCCAGGCTGGGCGGACGCTGGCAGAGCGATTCAATGAGGCTGGCCAGTTCCTCCGGTCGTTTGTTGCCGAGGATTCCATCTTCATTGACATCATGATGAACGTTGGAATCGTGTTTTACGCCGCGCGCGAAACGAACGATAGAGCTCTCCGCGATATTGCGGTTCGCCACTGCATTACCACGAGGCGGTGCCTGATCCGTGGTGATGGCTCAGCCGCGCACGAGGGCATTTTCGATCTGGAAACGGGGGAGTTTCTGCGCCAATCCACGCAACAGGGATTCCGCGGAGACTCCTGCTGGTCTCGGGGCTTGACATGGGCCCTCTATGGTTTCACGACCGCATACGAATACAGCCGCGACCCGCGCTTCCTCCACACTGCGGAAGCCTGTACGGATTACTACATAACGCACACTCCCGCCGATGGAGTTCCACCCTGGGACTACAATGCTCCTCCTGAAAACAGATTGTTAGTTGACACCTCGGCGGGCGCGATTGCCGCCGCCGGCCTGCTTCGCCTCTGCAGGCACATTCCCGACCCGATGAAAGGTCACTTCTATTGGTCCACCGCCATTCACATACTGCGCAGCCTTTGCACGAAGTACCTTGCGAACGCAGACCCGGAATGGGAGGGCGTGTTGCAGGGCGGGGTGTATCACATTCACAAAGGCCTGGGAGTGGGCGAGTCGGTTATGTGGGGCGAGTATTTCTTCCTCGAAGCGCTCGAGGAAGCGCTGAAATGGCAGCCCAGAGGAACGCCCGTCCCGATGATTCAATAATCCGTTGTGGAGCGGGCCTCTGGCCGCCAAAGTCGGTTTTCAAACCGACTTTCTTTTCTCAGCTTGGTTCAGAAACTCGTTCGAACCGCGCTAGCTCGCGATGGCGGCTCTGGTTCAAAGGTGAACGGACGACACTGAAGAGTGCGCCCAAATAGAGCAGCCCACCGATCATCAGGGTGAGATGTAGTCCAAGATAAATAGCCAGGAACATAGCAGCCGCAGAACCCATCACGCTGGAGGCGGAGTTAATGGCCCAGGCCCAGCGGATGGAAGCCGGCATGATTCGCTCCAGGAGCGTCAATCCGGTGGGGAACGGCATTCCCATGGCGAAGCCAACCGGAGCGATCAAAGCAACAGAGATCAAGACCTTTACCGGGAACGGAAGAGATACGCCGTGCTCGGCGATGGGCGTGACAAAGAAGGACAAGACAAGAATTGCGGCCACGATCAAGAGCAGGACACGGCTTAGCCTCGGGATATCGCCCCGCACCAGTTTCTTACTCGCAAAGCTGCCGCAGCCGCTGGAGAGCAGCATGGAAAAGATGATCACCGTAAGAGCATACGTAGGATGCCCAAGAAACAACACGAATTTCTGAATCAGCGCCACCTGGATCAAAATGTAGCCCGCGCCGATAAACAGAAAGAACAGCAGAGCGCGGATCGCCCCGGGTTCGCGCGGCAGGCGGTGCCCCAGCAGAAGCGGGGGTAGCGAGAGAATAACCAGCGTGGCGATGATGCTGACGGCGACTAATGCGAACAGCACGGGCAGCGCGCTGTTGATCTTGTAATCTTCCGTTGCGCGCGACGCATGCAGAACAAATTGCCACACATCGCGCGGCTGCACCGTAAAAAAGAAGAAGGGGCGGTCATCGCTAACCGGCCTTACGTCGAACGGATAATTTTCGTAAAACTGTTCGGGATCTTTCGATTCCAGCAGATCGCGAAACGGGCTCCTGACGCTGGTGCCCGGCAGGTAGATCAGCTGCATTCCCGCCCTGTGGACATCGCTCTGCAAATGCTCGCGATCCGTCTCGGTGAGCGGATTTCGTGAGATAAGAATCGTGTCCTGCGCTCCCCAGGAGTGCAGCTTGTTCGCATTCTCGCGGAGTACCGCGACGTTCTTTGCCGGCGATTCCTGCCCCAACTGCTTGAGCGCGGCGTAAGCGAGCGAGACGATGCGGAGGGATTCACGCGGAGGCGCAAATCCCC
Organism: Bryobacteraceae bacterium; assembly: GCA_025980435.1. Lineage (GTDB taxonomy): Bacteria > Acidobacteriota > Terriglobia > Bryobacterales > Bryobacteraceae > Bog-105. Next base: position 9,754 of record JAICXK010000136.1, on the reverse strand, counting down.
ATCGCGTAAAAGACATTACGCCATCCGCAGTGAGATGAGAAAGGTAGTCTTCGAAGGCGTTAGTAGTGTAAAGGTTGTTTTCGGAAAGAGCGAAGGCGCCAGCGGCAGTCGAAGCCCACGTATCCACCAAAGTCGCCTGTAGTACCTGGTAGCGATCCTGGGAGCGCCTCACGAACGACCGGCCGTCTTCGACTACGATCTTCACCTCCGGCCGGAAGTAAAGATTATTGCTGTACTGCGGAAAGCGCTGCCGCATAATCGTGGTCGCGATGATCGGATTGATCTCTACCGCGGTTATGCTTTTGCTGCCGGCCGCCAGCGCGCGCGCCACGTCCCAGCCCCCGCCGGGTCCTATGATGAGAGTCTTCGCGGCGGGCCGTAGCAGATATGCGAATCCCGGTCCTTCAAAGGCAAGGTCGAAGCGCTGCTGTGGCGTCAAGTGATCGAAATCGAAGCGAGCTACCCCGGTCGCGGCATCCGCATCGATCACGATGCTTTTCATTCCGCTGTTGCCGGGCTCGGGTTTTAGTGCGATTCTCGAAAAGCTGTTCCACTGGACGAATTCCTCGTTTTTTACCGGCTGCCCCTTTGCGTACTTCACATCGATAACAGGGAATTTCCAGTTATAAGTTATAAGGCCGACCAGCACGAGCCCGAGGAGGACGGCAGCCACACGGCCCCTCGCGGCGTGGGCAAGATGAAACCAGATGGCCGCCGAGACGGCGAACAGCACTGCCGCTACCAGGATGGTATTCGGGCCGCCCACCCAGTTCAACAACGGAATCAGCGCCAGACAGCCGCCCGATGCTCCGATCAGGTCGAAGAAATACACTCGATTCACCCGCTGAATGGTGTCGGCAATGGCGAGCGACAGAATTGTTCCCGAAAGGAGAAACGGAATCGCCGTAACAAAGTAGGCGACGGTCAACTCCAGGGTGGTCATCTCACCCGTTCGGTTTAGAAGAAAGGCGAGGCAAAAAACGATCGCGACCGCATTCGCACTCGCGAGGAGGCCGATTTTGCCATAAAGGGTCCCGCGCCAGGCCGGGACAAGGTACGAGAATACACCCCCGGCCCCAAGCCCGAAGAGAGCCACCGAAATCGCCAGGAACGCGAAATGATAGAAATATATGACCGAAAAGACCCGCGTCAGCGCCAGTTCTAACAGCAGCGTGGCGAGCGATGTGGCAGCGACTCCGAAGTAAATCTGTGGCCAGTGCCTGCGCCCGAGCGACGGAACCGATTCCTGGCAAAGTGAATCGACAGGTGACAACTTCTTATGGTAGTGGACGGCCGGCATGGAGTTCAGTCCAGATGGGCCGCAATACGGCGGGCGATCCTTTCACTCGCTCTTCCGTCTCCGTACGGATTGTGCAGCCGCGCCATCCGCTGATACTCCGCGGAATCGTCCAGCAGACGGCTCGCTTCCGTCGCGATCAAATCCGAATCCGTTCCAACCAGCTTTACTGTGCCGACTTTCACTGCCTCGGGACGCTCTGTTTTTTCGCGCAGAACCAGAATGGGTTTTCCCAATGATGGCCCCTCCTCCTGGACACCCCCCGAATCTGTGATCAGCAGGTATGCCTGCCGCATCAGATCCACGAAGGGAACGTAACTGAGTGGCTCAATAAGGAGGACGTTTCGCCTGCCCTGGAACGTTGCACGAACTGTATTTTGAACGTTGGGGTTCGGATGAACCGGCCAGACAATCTGGACATCGTCCCGGCTTGCAATCCGGTCAATCGCCAAGCAGATGCGCTTGAATCCTTCGCCAAAGCTTTCCCTGCGGTGGGCGGTTACCACGATCAGCCGCTTGCCATCTTCGCGCGGCAATGGCGCCGTCTGCAGCAGTCCATTTTCAAGCGATGCGCTCACAGATAAAACAGCATCAATTCCCGTATTGCCCGTAACCTCAACAGAGTTCGGAGGAACGCCCTCGCGGAACAGATTCTCCGCCGCCCAGTCGGTTGCAGCAAAATGCAGCGTGGCCAACCGGCCCGTCAAAACCCGGTTCATCTCCTCCGGAAACGGCGCTTGCATATCGAACGTCCGCAGGCCGGCTTCCACGTGTGCGACGGGTACCCCCGCATAAAACGCCGCCAAAGCGCCGTAGAGAGTAGTCGTGGTGTCGCCTTGCACGACAGCGAGTGCGGGTTTCACTTCGGAGAATATGCCGGCCAGGCCGGAGAGGAGGCGCGCGCCCAATTCCGGCAGCTTCTGGTTCGGCCGCATCAGGTCCAGATCGTAGTCCGGCTTGATCTGGAACGCGGCCAGCACCTGGTCCAGCATGTCGCGATGCTGTGCAGTGACACAGACCACCGGTTGCAGGCCGGTCTGATGGTTCAGTGCGGTAATAAGGGGTGAGAGCTTGATCGCTTCCGGTCGCGTGCCGAACACGACCAGGATTCGCTTGGGATTTTGTGCCGGGGACGCGCTATTTGTGCCGGTACGTGATTCGGCCCTTGGTGAGGTCATAGGGAGACATCTCCAGGGTGACGCGATCGCCGGCTAACACTCGGATTCGGTTGCGTCGTAGCTTACCAGCCAAATGAGCGAGAACTGTTCGATCCTGGTCCAACTGAACGCTGAATAAACCACTCGGGAATTTTTCCACCACCGTTCCCGTTACTTCAATACTGTCTTCTTTGCTCATTCGCCTCTGGTAGGTAATTTGCGGAGACCGGTGACAAGGCCCCTCGCTACCGGAGAGTATAGCGCAAGGAGCTTACTTTGAATCCTCTTCGCGCCTTCCTGTTTTACTCTTTAGTTGGGCCCGTTTGCCCTTGCTGGCGAAGCAGATGAGCGCAGGACTTCCCGCAGACGAATTTAAACGCAAGAACATTCTGGTTACCGGGGCTGGCCGGGGAATCGGCAAGCGCCTGGCGCTTGGATTCGCGCGGCTGGGCGGAAGAATCGCCCTGGTGGGCCGCAGCAAAGCCGAGATCGATCTGGCGCATATCGAAATTGAGCAAACCGGCGGTAACGCCTTGCGCATTCGGGCGGACGTCACCGATCCCGAGCAATTGACCCTCGCCGTTGATCGCGCGCGAGTCGTATTCGGCGGGCCCATTGACGTTCTGATCTGCGCGGCGGGCACCCCCGGGCCGCTGAACACGTTTCTCCAAACGCCCCTCAGAGCCTGGACCGAGACGCTGCACATCAACCTTCTGGGCGTGGTCCACTCCTGTCGCGCGGTGCTACCTTCCATGATCGATAGGCGGTCTGGGAAAATCATCGTTCTGGCCTGCGACAGCGACGCGCCTCCTAACTTGAATTTCTCGGCCTACGCGACTTCGAAGACAGCCGTGGTTCGTTTTGTCGAGGCGCTGGCAGCCGAGGTTGCGGACCATAACGTCCAGATCAACTGCCTTGACCCTGGACCCGCTTACACCAACCTCACAGACGAGATCATCCGGGCCGAAAGCCGCCTGGAACCGAAGGTGGTCAGCGTCGCCATCGAGACGCGGCGGACCGGCGGAGTTGCGCCCGATAAGCAACTCGAGCATGCGGCTTTCCTCGCTTCCGAGCAGTCTAATCACATCACCGGTAAATTGATTCACATCACGGATGACTGGAAAAAGTTGCGCAACGCGAAACTGCGTCCGGATGCGCTAACGCTGCGGCGGATGAATAAATAGCGTGCGGCGGGACCAGCGCTTCACGCCTCGTGCCGTAGCGCTGCAACCGGATCCAGCGCTCCCGCCCGGCGCGCGGGCCACCATGATGCCGCCAGCGCGACGACCGAGAGGACGATCGCCACTGCCGCGCAACTGAGCGCGTCGAATCCCGTCGCCGCAAATACCTGGAAGCGCGCAATCCGTTCGAGGAGCAAGCTCCCGCACAGGCCGATCCCGAGCCCGAGCAGCGCCAGTTTCGCGGCCATGCGAAGCACCATTGCCAGAACATTGCGACGCGTGGCGCCGAGTGCCAGCCGTACACCGATTTCGTGCATTCGCTGGGTCACGTCATAAGAGATAACGCAGTAAATTCCGATTGCCGCCAGCGATAACCCGAGCCCCGCAAAGCACGCGAACAGCGCCATCGTGAAACGCGGCTGAACGGTCTGAAAACCAAGCACGTCCTTCAGCGTTATTGCCCGCCCTAACGGCAAGTCCTTATCGAGCGCGCGAACTTTCTGCCGCACGGCGTTCAGAATGGTATCCGGTTGGCCGAAAGTTCGTACTGCCAGTACGCGCGTGGGGGGCGCCATCAACGTGTACGGAACGTAAACCCCAGGCAATGTCCCTTCTCGCAGGCCGGCGTTCTTTGTATCCGCCAGAATACCCACAACAGTGACCTCGGGCTTGTTAGCGGCGGGCACAAGCAAGTTCGGGGACCCAGGATTCGCCAGCAGGTCGACGCTAATTTGTCTGCCGATTGGATCTTCACCCGCCGGCCATAGCTTGGCCGCAGTTTCATTGATCAAAGCCACATGACTCCCATTTGCCACTTCGGACTCCGTCAACACGCGTCCACGCTTCAACGGAATTCCAAGGGTTCGCGGATAGCCGCTGCTGATCAGGCTGAGGACGATGCGGCGGTCCTCCACGCGAGACTGCCCTTCCACCGAGTACGGAGAACGCGGGCCGCCGAACGGCATGCCTCCATTTCCAATCGCGGCGGCTTCCACACCGGGTAGATTCCGGAGGCTATCGAGAAGGTTCCGATCGAAAACGTTCCGCCGTTCGAGAGTGGCGTATCGTTTCGGCGGAAGCGGCATTTCCACCAGCAAAGTCTTCTGCGGTTGGAATCCCGGATCGATGCTGAGCAGGCTGGCGAAACTGCGGATGGCGAGGCTTGCGCCCGACAGCAAGATTACCGACAATGCCACCTCGGCCACTACCAGCAAGGTGCGCATCCTCTGTCCGTGAATACTGCCGGAGGCGCCCTTGCCTCCGTCCTTCAATGTATCTACCAGGTTGGGTCTGGAGCAGCGCAGCGCGGGCGTGAGGCCGAACAGGATGCCAGTCAACACGGATACAACCAGCGAGAACAAGAGAACATGGCCGTTGATCGTGATGCGCGCCTCGTTGGGTACATAGTTCGATGGTATGAACGCCGCAATCGCGTGCGTGGCTCCTATCGCGAAAAGGACGCCCAGGGCGCCGCCCAAAACCGCTAGCAGAACGCTCTCAGTAAGCAATTGCCGGATCAGCCTCAAACGGCCCGCGCCGATCGACAGCCGCACTGCGATCTCCCGCGCCCTGGTAGTCGTCCTTGCAAGCTGCAGATTGGCCACGTTTACACAGGCAATCAACAGCAGGAACCCCACGGCGGCAAGCAGCAAATGCAGGCTCGAACTCATCTCGCCGCTCGCCACCGTAATATCCATATAGTTCAAGAACCCTGTCCGGAAGCCGCCTTTGGGAAAATGTTTCGGGTCCTCCTGTGCCAGCCGAACATTCAGTTGTTGCAACTGTTGAGCCGCGGCTTCCTTGCTGATTCCCGGCCGGAATCGCACAATCACATTGAGGTCCGGTTGGTCCGCCAGGGTCATGGGTAGGGGCAGCCAGAACGACTCATTCGTGTACCACCCGAACCGGGGCGGCATGACGCCGATTACCGTATACGGTACATCGTTCAACATCAGTTTGGAACCAATGGCGTGCTCGTTTCCATTGAACTCGCGCTGCCAAAACTGATACGTGAGGACAACCACCGGCGCTGCCGTGCCATCCAGCCGGATATCGAAAGGCTGAATTGTCCGCCCGATGAGCGGCCTTACTCCAAGGAACTTGAACCCGCCGCCGCTCACCAGAACTCCGTAAAATCGCTCCGGGCTGCTTTCGCCGGTTAACAAAACCGGCTCATAGCTGGTAGCCATCACATCTGAAAAAGCGGGAACCTTCTGAATGTCAAGAAACTCGCGAACCGAATACGTATGCCAGCCTCTTGGCGATTCTTTCGGGCCAAGCACGGTTGGCGCCCAAATTTCGTTCGCCTTTGCGTAGGGATAGGGCGCAATGAGAACTCCGTAGACTACGCTGAACAGCGCGGTGCTTGCGCCGACGCCCAAAGTCAGCGAAAGCAGAGCAATTGCCGTGAAGCCCGGACTCTTTCCGAAGCCCCGCAGCGCATAGCGCAGATCCTGCCAGAGCCGCTCCAGCCAGAGCCGGCCCCAGATTTCACGGGACTTGGGTCCAAGCTGTTTCCGGGTCTCATCACCCAACCGGTCGCTGCGCCGCTTCCGCCAGGACATGGCCAAAATCTATCACTATCTTTAGCTCGCTCTCCTCAAACTTGAAACGGAGCCTTGAGCGTAAGCGATGAAGATGGTCTTTTCCCGCTGGCCGCAATAGGGAAAACTGCGTGTTGACGACCCAATCAGAATTTTATACAAGTCATCTAGTCGTCTATACGAGTTAGCCAAAAGGAGGGTAGCCATGCAGGCCTGGACTCTTAAGCGAACGTTTAGAGGCGTAATTCTCTGGGCCGCGCTTCTGACGGCGGCAAGCCCGGCGATGCTCGCCCAAGCCGGCCGAGGCGGATTGAGCGGCCTGGTGAAAGACGCAACCGGAGCGGTTCTGCCGGGCGTAGGCGTCGAGCTGAAGAGCGCAGCGACCGGCGTTACTCTCTCCACGGTGACGACCGCGGCCGGATTGTACTCCTTTGTTTCCCTCACGCCGGGAACGTATGAACTAACGGCAAGAGACTCCGGATTTCAAACCGTGGTTCAGAAGAACATCGTTGTTACGGTCGATCAGACCGCTACTTTCAATGTCATCCTCCAGCCGGGCGCAGTCAACCAGGTGATTACGGTCACCTCCGCGCCGGAGCTTGTCGAGACCAGCAACTCCACTGTCGGTCAACTGATCACCGCGCCTATGATCGATCGCGTGCCGCTGATCACTCGCGACGTTTATCAGCTTGTTCAGTTGAGCGCCGGCGTAAATCCGACGAACGGCACTCCGAATGCATCCGATACTCAGGGAATTTTCAATTCCCGTCCCGGCGCGGATGTCTCCAGTTACACGATTAACGGCGCTCTGCAGGGCTCGCTCTATTACTTATTGGACGGCAGTCCGATCGGTGTCGCCGAAAACAATCTGGCCGCGCTGATTCCCGCTTTCCAGGTTCCGCTCGATGCCGTGCAGGAGTATCGCGTCGAAACGCAGAGCGTCCCGGCTACCTATCAAAGCGGGGGAGCAGGCGTGATCAGCCTGGTCAGCAAGTCCGGCAGCAACCAGTTCCACGGCGATGCGTTTGCGTATTTTCGTCCCAATGCGTTTGCCGCCAATGACACTTTCGTCAAAGCCAACCAACTGGCAAATGGCCGGCCCAATCGGCCCGCCGACTTCCATCGCTACCAGGAAGGCGCTTCCTTTGGCGGCCCGATCCTGCACAACAAACTCTTTTTCTTTGCGGACTATGAAGCCACCCAGCAGGACATTCTTCAAACCGGCACATATACTGTGCCGACAGCCGCTGAACGTGCCGGCGACTTTTCCGCCGATAGCTTCACGATTTACAATCCGTTTGCGCCCGACCTGCCCGACGGCGCCCGCCAGCCGTTCGCCGGCAACGTCATACCGGCCGGGAATCGCAATCCAGTCGCGCTGAAGTATGCCCAACAATTTCCGCTTCCGAACCAGGCAGGCACGGGGACCTATCACATCAATAACTACTTTGGTTCCGGTCTGGACCCGAACGACGCCCAGAAGTTCGACATCCGCCTGGATTACTATCACAGTGACAAGCAACGCCTCTTCGGACGCTTCTCTTTCGGGCGCTTGAAGTTTGGAAATGCGGATCTTTACGGCGCAAGCAACATTTACAATCCGCACTATTACCAGAACATCACCAATGCCCGGAATCTGTTGGTAGCGGATGACATCACTCTGAGCCCCACGACCATACTGGAGCTGCGGTACTCGTTTACCCGCCATTACGAAAATCAGACTGGCGACCCGCGGCAGATCGGCTTCGATATGACCAGCCTGGGCTTCCCGTCCTCGCTTGCTGCGGAGCAGGTCTATAACGACATTCCATTGGTTACATTCGGAAATTTCACGACCGGCCTGGGCTCGAACGCCTGGACGACATTTAAGTTCGCCACTATGTCTCACGACCTCATCGCGGCGCTGTCCACTACCAAAGGCAAGCACGATTTGAATTTCGGATTCGAGTTTCAGAAGCAGTTTATGAACGAAGGCCAGCCGATAGCGCCCAGCGGCTGGTATCAGTTTGACGATTCGGCCACCAGCTCAACAACGTTTGCGGCCGACGGCAACGATTTTGCTTCGTTTCTGCTGGGGATGGGCGAGGCTCCGGGGTTTGAATTCTACAATTTCACCAAAGACATTTTCGGCGCAGAAGCCAACCCATATTATTCGGCGTGGATCCAGGACAATTACCATCTCTCCAGCAAGCTGACTGTCAACCTCGGCCTGCGCTGGGATATCTTCGGCGGCCGCACCGAACGTTACAACCGCTTGGAATACTTTGACCCCTCAGTGCAGTACACGGTCGCCGGCGTGCCCCTCACCGGGGGCGAGCAGTTTGTAAAGAATGGCGACAGCTCCTTCACAACCAACCTGACCAATTTCGGGCCGCGTATCGGGTTTGCATATCAGCCCAAGAGCAAGCTCGTCATCCGTGGCGGGTTCGGAATCTTTTACGGGCCGAGCACGCAGATGGTGGCCAATTCCGCGCTCAATAGCGACGGCTTTTTTGCTGCCACGACCTGGGTTCCCACTGCATACAATGCCAACGGCAACACCGTCATGGTGAACTCGTTGAGCAATCCGTTCCCGAATGGGGTTGTTCAGCCGACCAACAGCTCCCTTGGCCCGGCAACGAACATCGGGAACGTACTGGCCACCGAACTGCATTCGCAGCCCACGCCGACCACTTACGATTTCAACTTCGGCGTTGAATATGCGCTACCGCACGATTCTATCTTCTCCGCGGCCTGGGTCGGCAGCCGGGGCCTGTTTCTGCCCGTGGGAGGAATCGACCTGAACCAGCTTCCACTACAGACGATCGGGCATTATCAGTCCGCCCTGAACAATGCGGTGCCGGACAAATGGCGGTCCATCTGGCCGGCTACGTCTTCGTACTACGGCCAGTCCACCGTCCCGCTGTTTCTTGCTCTTGAGCCGTACCCGCAATTCAACTGCGGGGCTATCAACTGCGGGGTTGGAGTGGCGGGCGCACCCAGTGGAGATTCTATTTATCACTCCTTGCAATTGAAATTTCAGAAGCGCCTGACGAAACACTTCACTACGTTGGCCTCGTATACCTGGGGCAAGTTGATCAGCGACGATTACGGCCCGCCGCTCGCGTTTATCGGATATCACGGAACCCAAGTTTTCCAGGATTCGAAGAACCTGAACCTGGAGCGGTCGTTGAGCCCGCAGGATCTCAGTCACGTCTTCTCCTGGCAGACATCTTACGACCTGCCCGTCGGCCAGGACCGGCTAGTGAATCTCAATTCCTGGGCTAATAAAATCTTTGGCGGATGGACGGTGAATGCTATTGTATTTTTCAGCAGCGGTACTCCTGTCGGCGTGCCGCTCGGTACGGGTGATCCTTACTTCAGCCAGCGGCCGGACTTGACCTGCGATCCATCCAAGGGCGCAGCGCACACGCTCGCCCAGTGGTTCAACTACAGCTGCTTTTCTCAACCCGCCAGCCCGTTTTTTGCCGGGACCGCCCCCGCCTTTCTCACGCACGTGCGGACGGATGGCGGCCACAATCTCGATGCTTCTATCTATAAAAACGTTCCGCTGAGCGAGCGCATGGCTCTTCGGCT
>JAICXK010000242.1 GCA_025980435.1 Bryobacteraceae bacterium | reverse complement strand
TGGTAATCAGGCATTTTTGAATTCTCCCGACATGAGTAGCCGCCCGCAACTGATCGGAGATGCAAGCCTGGCGAACCAGAGCGCCAATCTGTGGTTCAACCCGCTGGCCTACACTACTCCTCCGCCCTACACATTTGGCAATGCGGGAAGGAATTCGCTGCGCGGACCGAATTTTTTCGAAGCGGACTGGTCGCTCTCGAAGGGTTTCAAGTTCAAAGAGCGTGTCGGCCTCGAGTTCCGCTGGGATGTGTTCAACGTGATTAACCGGCAGAATCTAGCCTTGCCGAACACCCAGGTAGACTCGTCCGCCGGAGGTATTATTCAGGATATTCAGATCTGCTCTACATGCGGTAACGGCATGCGTAATATGCAATTCGGCGCGCATATTACCTTCTGAAGATGCGCCGTGGGCTCAGCGAATTAATTATTTCTGCTGCGGTTCATCAAATGGCGTAACAACGCTAATCCGGCTCCGCTTGAGCGGCGCGCGCCGCCGTGCGATCCCGAAGCGCGGTATCGCAACTGCTTGGCAACGCTCTGCAGAAGCTCACGCTCTTCGCGCTCGAGAAAACACTTTGTGTTAGAACTATGGCAGTCCAATGCGTCTTCTACTTCGCGATTGAACTCACTCGTGTCGGCCGCACACCATGCGGTCAGAATCCGTTCTGCATGTTCCGCTACGCTCATTGCACGCTGCCCTCTGCCGTATATATCGCAAATTCGTCGCGACTTTTCGCAGAAGTGAGCGGGACTGAGAAAATTCTTACCTATTATCCGAGATAGCTGAACAGCGACCGCGTATTGAAACTGCCGTGAGCCGCAAGAGCCGCGTTGAGTGCGGTTTGATCCAGCGTCAACTGGCTGGCTGAGGCCGCGATATCGGCATCTTTTACGGTTCCAAGCGCCTGCTGAGCATTATTGGCGATTTGCGTGCCGTCCTGTTGCGCGTTCTGAATCCAGGTCTCCACGTGGCCATAGAAGGTGGTTGCCTGACCCACCTGCGCCACCGCCGCTTGTAGCATCGGGATAGCCGCCTGCACACCGGCCTGGTTATTCGTCTGAAGCGCCTGCCCTAAAGCATAGATCGCCTGGAAGACGTTCCCGGTCGTCGGATTTCCGCTTCCATCGCGCAGATCGAATATCGCCTGGGCCGTCATATGCGGGTTGATCGTCCCCCCTGTCGCATTCCGAAGCGTCGCTGTGGATGCCAGGTTTGCCGCCGACGCGCTCTGCACGACGCCATCCGGCTGCGTCCAATCGAAGCTATACGGCGATGTGGTCACGTCATCTCCTCCAAAGATGTAGCGCCCCTGCACCGTCGTATCTGCGATTGATACCATCTGCCCTGCAATCTGCTGCACCTGCTGCCCGAGCACCGTCCGGCTAGTCGCGGAAACCGTGCCGCTTGCCCCCTGGGCTGCAATTGACACCAATTGATCGAGCAGGGTCGAAGCAGACTGCAAGGCGCCATCCGCGGCGCTTGCTTCCGTGCTGGCCGTATTCAGATTGTTCTGCACCTGGCTGATCTGGTCTATGGCCCGCTGGAAGTCCAGGATCGATGCAATCGCCGTAGGATCGTCCGAGGCCTGGTTCACGCGAATACCGGACGTGATCTGCTTGTTTTCGGCGCTCATCCTGTTTTCAATGTTCGACAGGTCCGCCAGAAAACCATTGTTAAAGCCATCTAATCCGGCCAGCATGTTTTACTCCTCCGTTACTGCACCTGCTGCATCATTTGGAGCAGGTATTGCATTGTGGTATTGATGACAGAAATCATCTGTGCCGATGCCTGGTATGCTTCCTGAAATTGCAGCAGCTTCGCCGCCTGTTCGTTAAGCGAAACTCCTGAAACCTGCGCACGCATGTTTTGAGCCTGTGTTAACGCTTGTGTCTGCGTTTGCTGAACCGTCGCGGCGTTGGCAGCCTGGCTGCCGATCGCGCTCGCCATACCTGCGTAGTAATCGGTATAGCTCAAATTGCTAAGAGAGGAGTTCTGCGCCGTAGCCAATTGTGCCAATTGGTCCGCAATGCCGTTGGCGGATGTAGAACTGATGGCCGCCAGTTGCCCCACCGTGATGCTGCTGTTCACGCTTAGCGTGGCCGCCGCGGAAGTAGATAGCGGCGACTGCGAGTAATAGGTGATTGCCGCTGCCCCCGCTGTACCGAAAGCCCCGCTCCCGGCGGCAGCAGCGTCCACTTGATCTGTCACCGTGAAGCCATTTGTGCTCTGGAACGAAATGCCGGTGCCGGCGCTGTTCTTTACGGCAAAGATGCCGGACGAGGCGGTCGCGGCGTTGATTGTGGCGATCGCATGGTCAAGAGTGTCGCCCGTACTCGTGTCGTTCAAGGTCACCGTGATCGGCGCGCCCGCTTGCGAGGTGAACGTAAGGGTTTCCGTCCCGCCCGCGTTGATTGGGATATACGCCGGACTGTCGGCGATGAAATTAGAAGTGTTTTCGGCCGTCCCATTTATCGGCGAACCGCCGCTATAGGCAGTGAGACCGCTTGGCACGGTGTTACCGGCGTTATTGTCCGTTAGAGTAAAAGCCGTCGCGCCGGTGAACTGCAGATGCCCGCTCGCGTCGGCGCTCGCGGTAATCCCGCTTCCGCTAAGCGCGGTATTAATATCCGTCAGCGCTTGAGTTAGCGTGACGCCACCAGCGCTTGCCGGCACAGTTGCCGTTATCTGTTTGTTCTGATTCGTTGCGAGGTCCACCACGTTGAATGTGAAGGTTTGATCGTTCGCGGGAGATGTTCCCTTTACAAACGTTGCACCGGAAATATTCAGGTTCAACGTGTTTCCCGCGAGGCCAACCTGGTTCGAGCCCGGACTTGATAAGTAGCTGAACAAGGGCACCCCATTCGCCCCGGAGCTGGTCTGCCCACTTTCCAGAAGTTGGTTTACCTGGTCCGCAATGGATTGTGCAAGCTGATTCAGACTGCCTTGCTGGCCGCCATCGCCCGTCAACCCGGCGATCGTCCCGTTCCGGAACTGGAGTAACCCCCCGAGTTGCCCTTGTGTAATGAGCCGGGTCGCGTCTTGTCCATCGCTGGCGCTGATTTGCGCATGCCCCGGGGCTCCAGGATAGCTGGATCCGGACGCGGTAGAACTCACCTGCAGGCTGTTTGCGGTTTTGCCGATTACCAGCGGCAACTGCCCGCCCAACAGCACCGTTACCGTGCCATCGCTTTCGTTATGGACATTGACCGGCGCCAGATTAGATAGCTGCTCTAACGTGTTGTAAAGCTGCGCGTCCAGTCCGCCATCATTCTTCGATCCGCTCCGGATAGCCGCGTTCATCGTGGCGATCTGCGACGCCAACTGGTTTACTTGCGTAACCGTGTTTGCGATTTGCTGATCGGCCTGCGACTGGATTTGCCCGATACCCGAGGCGGTCTGATTGAACGCCGCCGCGACTCCCTGAGCCGCGGTGATCACTTGCTGTCTGGCGGTGGTATCGGTCGGGCTCGTGCTCCAGGCGGAAAATGCGGAATAAAGCGCGCTCAATGCCCCGGGCACTCCGGTCTTGCCGGAAACGTCGAACTGCTGCTGCAACAACGAAAGGCTGGATGACTGTATGGAAGCGGCCCCAGCCTGTTGATTCGCTTGCCAGACGGCCTGTTCGGCGAATACATCCCGCGCGCTTTGAACGCCGCCGGCCTGCACACCGCCCCACAGATTCCCGGCCGGGTCGAAAGGCCTGGCATTCAAGATCAAATTCTGCGTTACATATCCTGGCGTGGACGCATTCGTGACGTTATTCTGCACGACGCCCATAGCGCGCTGCAGCACATCCAGACTGCCCGATGCCGTGCCTAACGCCGCAAAGAGTGAGCCCATAATCGCCGCCTATCCAAGGGTCTGGAGAACGCCTGAGCAGCGCTGGTCAGACATTTCTCCGCCCACCGTGTACTCCATCGACGGTGGACAGGCCGATGACATACACCCGTACAGAAACGAAGCTGCGCTATCCAGCAATTCCTGTGCCCGCTCGGCTCGAGCCCGAACCCGTACTAAGAGTTCGGTCAGTTCGCCGCTTTCCTGAACGAACACGCCTTTCATCCGTAGCAGGCTTTCGGATGCTTTCTCTATCCGCTGCTGCCAGCCGAGTGCAGGTTCCATCTGAATTAGTTCCTGAATTGCCGCGGACAAGTGTCCCTCAGCCTCTTGCAGGCAGAATCGTGCTTCTTCTGGACTCATCGGACAGTTCGTCCTAGTTCGTTAAATGGCCTTGCACAATAGCCCGGCTCACTTGACCCAAATCCGCCTGATAGGTGCCTGATCGCACTTGGGCCGCAATACTGTCTATCCTGGTCTGACGGCTGGTCGCGCCCAGCGCCTTAGCGGTGGCCAACAACTGGCTTGCCGATGACAACTTCACAATATCGGTGCCGCCATCGTCCGGCGAGCCGCTTTCGATTCGCGTCTGGCCGGCCGGCCGGATAGGCTTCGAATTCCCTGCGCCGCCCAGGCCTTGTAATCCTGAATCATGTATTTTCATTCTCGTATCTCGCCGATGCGAGTCTCCCAAGTCTTATCGGCGCTTACCGACGAAACATTTAGTGAATGTTCGGAATTTTTTACTGCCACCGTTGAAAGCTCCTGCACTTTCAAAACCAGCTTTACTTCCCCCGAGGAGATCTTCAAAGCAGACGCAATCTCGGAGACCGACTCCCCGCGCCGGTGAAGTCGCAGAATCTGACCGCGCCGGTTCAGGTTGAACGATCCGGCTTCCGGGGTCCACGAAACCGTCTGCGGCTTCGATTCCACCTGCTTTGCCTGGGTGGAAATCTGCTCGATCCGGGCCTGCAGTTCGGCGATCTTTTCGCACAGCTCATCCCGCGTAATCATCTGCCGGCTGAGCCGCCGCGCCTCGGCCTTGCTCCAAAGCAGGACAAACACACAAAGCGGCAGCGCGGATCCCACCGCCGAAAGAATGAGAATTGGAACGGACATCATAGGAATCCTCCGGCTCTAATGCCCTGGCGAGGGACTCCTGCCCCCGGGCCACTTGTGTTGCATATATCCGCGCAACCGCAGAATCCCTTGCGCGCGAAGCTGGGATATCCGGGTAATGTGCAGATCCATGATGGATGCAATCTCGCGCAGGTTTAGCTCCTCCTTGTAGTAGAGGCTCAGAACCATGCGCTCGTTCTCAGGCATCTTTTTCATTCCTTCCGCGAGCACCCGCTCGAGTTCCGAGCGTTCCAGCATGCAGGCCGGCGATTCATCTTCGTCATCGGCAATGAACTTCAGAAGGCTGATCTCTTCGCCGTCGTCCAGCACCTGCAGGCTTCCGAGCGACACGCCCTGCAGCTCCATCACCCATTGCTGATACTCCGCGACGCTGATTCCGATCTCGGCTGCAATCTCGTCCTCCGTCGGAGTTCGCTGCAAGCTGCGTTCGGCGCTGCCGATGGCTTCCTGTACCTGCTTCAGCCGCTTGCGCTTGTGCGTCGGAATGCCGTCCAAACCGCGGATGCTATCGAGAATCGCGCCCCGGATCTTGTACTCGGCGTACGTCCGCAGCGAAGCGTTGCGGCTTGGATCGAAATTATCCACCGCGGCCAGCAGGCCGACAATTCCGGCCGAGATCAGATCGTCCAGCTCTACGCTTGGCGGCAGCTTTTCACGGATCCGTGCCGCAATCCAGTTGACTTGCGGGAGATGCTCGAGAATGAGCTCATCCCGCTCCTCGCTGGATCGCTCGACCGGTGCATACGCGTACATAGTGAGGCAACTACGCCGCCGAAACCGCCGCTATTTTGGCGCGCTGCCGGAGACTTTCCGTGAGCGCCGCCTTGGATGCCGTGTCCAAGTCCTCGGGAATCTGCTGGCCGTCTGTCAGGTACGACAAGGGCAGCCGAAGCCGCATCGCCAGTTCCAGAACGGCCCCGGCTTTTGCGGTTTCATCCATATGCGTAAGCACCAATTTGGATGGATCCAGGATGGAAAACCGCTCTGCAATTCCAGCGGCGGCGTCTGGCTGCAGCGTAGCCGGTAAGACCAGGTGTACTTCGGCCCGGCGCTCCGCTTTGATAAAAGCCGCGAGTTCGGCGGCGTCTTCCATCTCTGCCGCTCCGAAACCCGGCGTATCGATCAAAATCAATTTTTTCTGCCGGTACTCTTCCAGTGCCGAATCCAATGCGGCGGGTGTCTCTATCCGGTCAAACGGCAGTCCGGCGATCCTCGCATACGCTGCAAGTTGTTCACATCCGCCCACGCGAAGCGTATCCGCCGAAAGAATCTGCAAAGGCGCTCGCCCGCTGACGCCCCACCGCAATGCGAGTTTCATCAAAGTGGTCGTCTTGCCTGCTCCCGCGGGACCGACGAACACCACAACTCGCGCATTTGCGCCCGCCGCATTTTCTTCGGGTGCGATTGCGAAACGAGCCTCCACTTCCTCAATCAGGGCAGTGTCAACCGCCTGCCACGAGAACCGCTGCTCCCCTGGTTTGCCGTCCCGCCCCGCGTTCCTCGCCTCGGAATACAGCCGGAGTTCCATGCCGTCTGCAATCTCTTGCGCGAGCTCGTGCGAAAACCCAGCCGCGGCCAGCCGCGCGTAAACATCCTCCGTACCGGGCAGCAGTTGCTTCCTGCCCGCGGCGGCACCCCTGCTTTGGTTTGTCACCGAGTGCTTGATCGTCTCTACTTGCTTTCGAAGCTCCGCAATCTCTTGCACCAGCGCCGAGGAGGCCTCGGCCGCATGCGCGGTTGCCCTCGTCTCCTGTCTCGCTTCTCGTTCGGACGCCTTGGATACTCCGAAAACAACTTCGAACTCGCCCAGGTTCCGAAGTTCGGATTCCGTCTTCTTGGAATTCAGCAGCATGGCGTCCGGCCCCAGCTCCAGCCGTGCCCGCTCAATGGCCTCCTGAACGGTATCCGCAAAATACGATTTGATTCTCATCGACACTTCAGATAACTCCTAATGACAGGATCTTGACACCCGGCGGAACCTCGCTATGCGAGATCGGAAACACGTTCGTCATTGACGCCTCCAGGATTTGGCGCAAGAAATAGCGAGCGCCCGAACTGGTCATCACTAACGCCGGCACTTCGCGATTTTCCAGCTTGCGCTCGAAGCGCGTCACAATCTCGCGAACCGCTTGCGGCGGCAATACGAGAATGCTGTTCTGCTCGGAATGCTGCACCGCCGATTCCATCGTCTGCTCGAGCGATGTATCCAGAAAATACGCCGGCAATTCACCTTTTGGATTGAGGTACGGTTTGACCACCGTCCTCCGGATGCATTGTCGTGTGTACTCGGTTAACAGCACGGGATTCTTCGTCGTACCCGCGGCCTCGCTCAACGCCTCCAGGATGGAAACCCCGTCACGGATCGAGACTCGCTCGCGCAGCAGATTCTGAAGCACCTTTTGGACCACCGAGAGCGAAAGCATTTTCGGAACCAAATCTTCCACCAGCTTGCCGTTCTCCTGGCTCACCCGGTCGCAAAACAATTTCGCATCTTGCCGCGACAGCATTTCACTCGCGTATTGCCGGACCAGCTCAGAAAGATGCGTTCCAATCACGTTCACCGTGTCAACGACCGTGTAACCCGCTCCGCGCGCCGCATCGACACGGCCTGAAGGAATCCAGAGCGCGGGCAACCCAAACGCCGGCTCGCGTGTCTGCTGTCCCGGAAAACTCTTGTCGGCGCGCGCCGAAGGAATCGCCAGCTCGCTGCCCGCAGGGAGCTCGTATCGCCCGATCTCGCTGCCTTTTAGAAGGACCACATATTCACGAGAATGCAGGGATACGTTGTCGCT
>JAICXK010000007.1 GCA_025980435.1 Bryobacteraceae bacterium | reverse complement strand
GCACCGCATCTCTCCCTCGGAGTTGAATTTTCGCGCCAACATTTTTGGGATGAAAATGCTCGGCGTCGAGCGCATCCTCTCGCTTAGCGCCGTGGGCTCGTTAAAACAGGAGCATGCCCCGCTGGACTTCGTTATTCCCGATCAGTTCTTCGACCGGACGAACCGGCGCGTCTCCACGTTCTTCGGCGGAGGCGTCGTCGCGCACATCAGCTTCGCCGACCCTATCTGCCCCCAACTGGCCGCGCTTGCGCACGGCTGCGCTTCCCAAGTTGACATCCGCAGCAAACTCGGCGGAACATACCTCTGCATGGAGGGTCCCGCCTTCTCGACCCGCGCTGAATCGAACGTCTACCGGAGCTGGGGAATGGACGTGATTGGAATGACGAACCTTACAGAGGCGAAGCTGGCTCGTGAGGCGGAAATCTGCTACGTCACGATCGCCATGGTTACCGACTACGACTGCTGGCATGAGGACCATGCCGCCGTGACGGTCGCTGAGATCATCAAAAATCTGACAACGAACGCGGAGAATGCCTGCAAATTGGTCCGCCGGGCGGTGCGGGAGATGCCGCGTGAGCGCGCTTGCAAGTGCGGGTCCGCGCTGAAACACGCAATCATCACGGACCGGTCCTCTATCCCGCCCGAGACCAGGCAGAAGCTGGAGCTGCTGATTGGCAAGTATACCGGCTAGCGGCCTGGCGTACGAAATCCTCGATGCTTGTCTGCGCGAGGGTACGTGGCCGGCCCGGGCCTTAGATGACCTCATTGAGCGCGCGCTCGATGAAGACGATCCATTCACTGCAATGGCCGCCACTCGCGCTCTGTTCGGCATCGTCATCGAGCAGCTTGGCGATCTCTTCGAGCCGCATTTGTGCGATGTGTACGCCCGGCTGTTCTCGCACGTGATCTCGCGGGCTCTTCCCGAGCACGATGCCGAGGACCTTCTGGTCCGTTATCGCCGTATCCGCCAGGTCCGCCGTTTTCCGGGCGGCGAGGTAAAAAGGGTATTCGTCCTTTCGCGAGTCACGTTGGGAGCCGATGTTGCCGTAACCAGCGTCGCTCTGGCTGCGGCAAAGCAGCGCTTTCCCGATGCCGAGATCTGCCTGGTCGGGCCCGCAAAGAATGCGGAGTTGTTCGCAGGCGATCCGCGGATTGTTCCCGTTGCCGTCATGTACGGCCGATCCAGCCTGCTCCGCGACCGGCTTTTAGCCGCCGCCGAGTTACAGGTCGCGGTCGACGAACTGGGGGCGATCGTGATCGATCCCGATTCCCGCCTTACACAACTGGGCCTGATCCCGATCTGCGACGATGCGCGGTATTTTTTCTTCGAGAGCCGCGCTTACGGAGGAGATTTACAGGCCCCGCTTCCGCAACTTGCGGCCGAGTGGCTGAGCGAAGTCTTCGGCGTCGAGCACCCGAGCCCGTATACTGCTCCCGCGAAACAGCAAAAGATCGCTGAGGTCACCGTCAGTTGGGGCGTGGGTGAAAACGGAAATAAACGGGTTGACGACGAATTCGAATACCAGGTTTTGTCCGCGCTGCTCAGCAAAGGGCGTTCCGTCCTGCTGGATCGCGGGGCGGGCGGCGAGGAAGCCGCTCGCGTAAACGTATTGGTGGACCGCCTGGGATCGCCTTCCCGCCTGCATGTCCACGACGGCAGCTATGCCTCGTTTGCCAGTCATATCCTGCAGAGCCGGTTATACCTCGGCTACGATTCCGCGGGCCAGCACGTGGCTGCTGCCGGAAAGGTTCCACTTGTCTCCGTATTCAGCGGTTACGCTTGCGACCGGATGCTGTCGCGCTGGCGACCCTACGCGCAATTCGCCCGCATCGTTGCCGTTCAGCCGGGCGACCGGTCCGCGGCTCTGGAAGAAACATTGCAGGCTATTGCGGCGGTGCGGGAGGAGGCGTCGGCAGCGTCCACGGATTAGAGTCCGAACCGCTCTTCTGTCCGGCTGGTTTGGCCGGCTGTGGCGTCTTGCCCTGGCCCGGGCTCGCGCTCTGAGTTGCCGGCTGTTCCTCTGTTTTGTTCGGCGGCAGCGGCGCGAGAGCCTTCGGGTCTAAATCGTACTTGATGACCGACTCAGTTCCGAACTTGCGGTAATTCCGAAACTCAATTTCATTCTTTGAGCTCTGGCGGTCGGCACGCATGTAGAGGCGAGCCACCAGAGGGACAACATACTGCTGGCCGCTGATGTCTACCGCATCGTAGTCCAGAATTTCCGTGGCTTCGGTCACTGGAAAGCTTCGGGGAATGTCAACCGCGATAAACTTGATGCGGGTAATTTCACCGGTGTTCTCATCTGCGTAAACGAGTCCCTTATAGGCCGTGATAATGCGCTGCTGGTCGCCTGGAGCGGCGCTATAAGTAATCGACCAGCTTGAATGGCCGCTGTCGATGAAGTAATTGAATACGGCCATTCGCCGGCCACGCAGCGTCGCCCAATGGTCCCATCCAAACTCGGCTTGGCTGTGCGGCTCGAAGATCTCGCGCATCAGGCTTCCGAACTCACCGGTCGAAATCGCGCCGCCGTGCATGGGGACACCCTCCATGTTGGTTTCCATAAGCTGCCCGTTTACCGAGTAGACGTTATACCTCTCGCGCCCTTCGTTGTAGCTGACTTTTGCCAGAATGTTCCCGATGCTTCGGTAGTGGTCCCCGGCATTCGGATCGACATATTGCCGCGTCACCTGCACGCAAATGAAATTCGGCAGATTCTGCGTATACGACATGGCATACTGCCGCATCAGGTCCAGCATCTTTTGCTGGCGAATGGAATCCGGCGGCGGAATCGGAGGCGCTTTGGAACTCAGCGTTACGGTTGCCGGACCGGTGGTCAGCGTGTTATCGGGCGCGGTTGCGGGCGAATACGTCGAATCATGACCCGGCGGCTTCATATTCGCGGTCTTGTCCCGCAGTTCCTTGAGTGCCTCTGCCGTTTTCGGCCCTGCGCCTTGCGCTTCCAGATCGATGATCGTCTTGTCGGTCAACTTTTCGGTGAGCTGCAGCTTCTTAACATAAGCAGCAATCTGCTTGTCGCTGTGATGCCCCAACGCCAGTTCGGATCGGACGAAATCCGCCAACTGCTGGACGTTCATCTGCATCTGGGCCTGCAGCCCGATCGCAAAAGACACGACCAGCAGGGCGAGGCGGAACTTCATATTTAACATCATGACGCAAGAGCGGCGATACGGGTTGCGGGCGGGGACTAGAGCTTTTCTTCCTTGTCCAACTGGATGGTGATGTTGCCGATCGGGAATCCTAGATGCAGTTGAAGCTGCACCGGTAGATGTTCGGGGTCATCCGTCATCCAGATAAACAACCGGCCTTTACGTTTATAGAGCACATTGTCAAACAAAAATGCCTCATAGCGCACCGCGGAATAATTCTTCCCGCTCACATTCACATTCTCCCGTGCTTCGGCCTCGATTTTGGCAAAAACCAGCTTCTTGCCGTTCGTCACGGGCACAGTCATCGCTTTGCCCAGATCGGGCGGCCTCAGACGCAGCGCAGCCAACGCTCCGATGATCTCGTAGGTGCAAGGCGGAGCGTCTAACTCCTTCTTTGTCGTTGCGTTCTTCACCAGGTCGTGTTCTTCGTAGCTCACCCGCTTGCGCGAGCTTTCGAAGGTTAAGCGCGTCACGATATGCTTCTTACCTTCCTGTGCATCGAGCGCGGCGCTTGAACCGCAAAACCGCTCACCGGTATTCACCTTGTAGGTATCCACTACGCGGTAAAGCCGGCTCACCAGGCCGGCACTCTGCAGATTCAGGTTCAGATTCCAGCCGTCCCCGGGTGCGTGCGTTTGGTCAATGATCGCGGTCCCGGCATTGACCATCCGCCATTCAATTCGATACGTGAGCTTCTCCGGACAGGGAAAGTTGGACTCTTTAGGCCGCTGCTGCGCCGGAACGCTGGTGTTCAGCAACGCCCCAACCAGAACGAAAGCGCCTCCAAAGCGCGAAACGGCAGAGAAAATCATCGGTGGTCGCGAGACTGCTTGAGATGATCGGGCCTTGTGAACCCGGCTCACCCCCCAAGTTTCGCAGATGCCTTTCGCAGAAGATGGGATGAGCCGCTGCTATCACAATGACGATTCGATTACTGTCTCGCTCAGCCCTCCCGTTTCTGCTCACGCTTGTCGCTGTGATCCCGCATATCGCAGAGTCACAGGTTACGGTCCGCGTCGAGGCTTCCCAAAAGACCGGCCGCTTGAAACCCATCTGGAGCTACTTCGGTTATGATGAGCCGAATTATACGTACGCCGTCAACGGCCGTAAGCTCATCGGCGAGTTATCCGCGCTGAGTTACGTTCCGGTTTACATCCGTACACACAATCTGCTGACCACGGGTAACGGAGTTCCGGCGCTGAAGTGGGGATCTACGAACGCCTACACGGAAGATGCCGCCGGCCGGCCAGTTTATAACTGGACCATCGTCGACAGGATCTTCGGCGCCTACCTGGCGGTCGGGGCGAAACCCTTCGTTGAGATTGGCTTCATGCCGGAAGCTCTTTCCACGCATCCCGAACCGTACCGGCACACCTGGCCCAAAGGCGGGATTGCCACCGGCTGGGCGTATCCGCCGAAGGATTACAAGAAATGGGACAACCTGGTTTATGAATGGGTGCGGCACTGCGTCGATAAGTACGGGAAAGCTGAGGTGGCATCGTGGTATTGGGAAGTTTGGAATGAGCCGGACATCATGTACTGGCACGGCACGCCCCAGCAGTATGACGAACTCTACGACCATACGGCCGCCGCGGTAAAACGCGCTTTGCCTTCGGCTCGCGTAGGAGGTCCTGCATCCACCGGACCGGCTAGCCCAAAGGCGGCGGCCTTTCTGCGACAGTTCCTTCAACACTGTGCCAACGGCAAGAATTATGCCGGCGGCACAGGCGCGCCGCTCGATTTCATCAGCTATCACGCCAAAGGACGGCCCGAAGTGGTGAAGGGTCACATCCGGATGGGGCTGTCTCACCATCTGCAGGACGTCGCCTCCGGTCTGCGGATCATTGCGGAATTTCCGCGCTTCCGCGCTCTACCGGTCATCTTGAGCGAGTCGGATCCGGAAGGGTGCGCGGCCTGCTCCGCGCAAACGCATCCGCAGAACGCGTACCGGAACGGCACGCTCTACCCCACTTACGAAGCGGAAGTGTTGGACAAGGTTCTGAAGCTGGCTGCTCACTCCCACGCCGATATCGAAGGAGTGCTCACGTGGGCCTTCGAATTCGAAGACCAGCCGTATTTCGCCGGCTTCCGTACGCTGGCAACGAACGGGATCGACAAGCCTGTGTTGAACTTTTTCCGCATGGCGGGCCTGATGCGCGGCGATTTAGTCAAAACGGAAAGTACCGCTGCGATCCCGCTGGATACGATTCTGAGCAGCGGCGTTCGCCGGCAGCCTGATATCGATTCGCTTGCCGTGCGTTCCGATCACCGCTTAGCCGTGATGATCTGGAACTATCATGATGACGATGTGCAGGCGGAGCCGCAACCTATAGAGGTCGTCATTTCCGGTCTCACTTCCGCCGGTAATCGCGTCTTGGTGCAGCATTACCGGATCGATCAGGGTCACAGCAACGCTTATACCGCCTGGAAGGAAATGGGATCACCGCAGCATCCCTCCCCAGCGCAGCGTACCGTCTTAGAAGCCGCTGGCCAGTTACAGACATTGGACTCGCCGCGCTGGCTCACGATCCGGAACGGCACGGTGAAGTTTGATTTCCCTCTGCCGCGGAATGCGGTTTCGCTGCTGGAAGTAAGTTGGTAGAGCCTCACGGAACAACTTCAGCCCCGATCGCGTATCCTGATCGACGAGCCATGTTGAGGAAAAGCCGTTGGTTCAGAGCGCTTCCGATCGCCATTCCGGCGCTGCTTCTGGTCGCGTGTGAATTCGATCAGACCGAGACCGGTCCACTGAAGGAGGAACCGTTCTCCATCGATCGCGGCGGCGTGGAGCGCGCCAACATCGAGTTGAACATGGGCGCCGGCGAAATGAACGTCCGGGGCGGCGCGGCCAAGCTGATGGAGGGCCGGTTCGAATATAACGTGCCGGGCTGGAAGCCGGAGGTACAGACTTCCATTAACGGCACGCACGCCACTATCACGATCCGGCAACCGGAGCATCACCGCTTAGGAGGCAACCGGCGTTATGTCTGGGATTTGCAATTAAACAATCAGATCATCACGGATCTGGCTCTGAACTGTGGCGCCGGGCAGGCCCGATTGGATTTAGGCGATGTCACGCTTCGTGGTCTCGCCGTCCACATGGGCGCCGGGCAGGTGGATCTCGACCTGAGAGGCAAGCCAACGCGCGACTATGACGTGAATATCTCGGGCGGCGTTGGACAGGCCACCGTTCATCTTCCCGAAGGCGTCGGCATCTGGGCCCAGGCCCACGGAGGCATCGGCAGCATCACGGTTACCGGGCTCGACAAGCAGGGCGACCACTGGCAGAACAGCCTTTACGACAACTCGAAGGTGAATGTCCGGGTGAAGGTCGAAGGCGGAATCGGTGAGATCCGGATCATCGCTTGAGCCCCCGGCTCGGTAAGCTACTGAAAAGGTTAGAACCCTTTTCTGAGCCACGACAGCGAGGGAGCGAGCAGCCTTGACGTACTTGGGCTACGCTTTCACCGCCCCAGCCAATACCTCTCTCAGCCGCCGCCCGACAATCGCATCCTCGCCCGGTTCCAGCATCCAGACGCCGACGACGATGGTGTTCTCATCGGAGTGCAGTCCCGCGGAACCTTCCCGCCGGCCCGTCGATGGGTTGAGCTCGATGCTTGGGGTCCCTTCCCGCAGGTTCCGTGCGACTTCTAACGGTGCAATCTTCACATGCTGCTGATCGTACCGGAGCAATAGATGAGGTACGTGATTCGCCACCGCCGGAACAAAAATCTTCGATTCCAGCGTGGGGATGGCCTTCAGCTCAGCGCATATCCGGTCGGCCCTGCGCCGGAATTCGGCCTCCATACCTTCGTCCGTCTGGCTCAGAAACCAATCAACAGCCGCAACCATGCCGACAATCTGTTCCTTGGCGACTTTCATGCCGCGGCCAACACCTTCATCGAAGGGATTGTTCGTCGCCATCGCCGCCGCGACCAAATCCTTGCGTCCCAGCAGCAGGCCGGCGTTCTGTGGGCCGCGAATTCCCTTGCCGCCCGAGAACGTGACCAAATCGAAACCCATCTGCGTGTAGTTCCAAAGATTGGAAATGGGCGGAACGTCGGCGGCCGCATCGTTGAAGCACGGCACGCCATGCTGGTGCGCTATCCGAACCCAATCCTCGCGGCTAATCTGCCCTCCTTCGGCCGCATTGAAGAAGTGCGCCATCACGGTCTCGTCGCCGAACGCTTTTTGATAGTCATCAAGCGATTCCACTTCGACGAATTTCGCGCCACAGTTCTCCAGGGCATGATCATAGCTGTACCGGTGCGCCTTCTGGATAAGGATTTCATTTTTGCCCAGGCCGCTCACCTTGCTCGGTACGGCTTGAATCGGCGCGTTGTTCATCACGTCAACGCATGCCGCAGTTCCCAGCGTCAGCGCCGAGGATGCGCCCGCCGTCACAAGCGCCGCTTCGCAATGCAGTTTTTGCGCCAGGTACTCCCCGGCTTTCTTCTGTAAATCGAGCAGGCGGACGGGATGCTTCGCGGCTTTGGCGACCGCGGCCTGCACGGAGACCGGCATCGTCGACGCGGTCAGGATAGTATACGTTCCCGCCGCGTTGATGATCTTTCTCACGTCAAGCTTGTCATAATAATCTTCCCCTTCGACCTTCGCCGAACCTTTGCCGCCTTGATCCACACCTCCCGCGCGCGCCTCATCTGCAAGTGCCATCGCCCCCAGAAAACCTCCCGCGCAACCCAGAAGGTCACGACGCGTGCTCGAACCGCTCATTTCCACTCCTTTTCTAAACCCACGCTAAACATATACGCCAATTCAACATCTATGATAGGGGCTGGCCCAGACTACTCGGTCCAGCATAATACCCCATCGTCTATCGACTTTATAGAGATTTATGGTATTCTTTTCATGTTGGCCACGTTAACTCATCTCCGAAAGCTTGAGGCCGAAAGCATTCACATACTTCGTGAAGTGGTCGCCGAATGCCAACGCCCGGTGCTCCTTTATTCGGTAGGCAAAGATTCTTCTGTCCTGCTTCGCCTGGCCCAGAAGGCGTTCCATCCCGGCCGCATTCCGTTCCCCCTTCTGCATATCGATACCAGCTATAAGTTTCGCGAGATGATCGAGTTTCGCGACCGCTACACCGCGGAATTGGGCGTAAACCTGATTGTTCACACAAACCGCAAGGCTCTGCAAGAGGGTTCGACCCCTTTCGCCTGGGGTACGCAGCGCTGCTGCGGAGCGCTAAAGACAACCGCCCTTCTGGATGCCCTCCGCGAAGGCGGTTTTGATGCTGCCATAGGCGGCGCCCGCCGGGACGAAGAGCGCTCGCGCGCGAAGGAGCGAATTTTCTCCTTCCGCGATCCGCGCGGACAGTGGGATCCCCGAAACCAACGCCCCGAGCTGTGGAATTTATTCAATACGCGGATCAATCCGGGCGAAAGCCTCCGGGTATTCCCGTTATCTAACTGGACCGAGGTGGATGTGTGGCATTACATCCACATTGAAAAGATCCCGGTTGTGCCTCTTTACTTTGCCAAACTCAGGCCGGTGTTGGTTCGCGGCGAATCGCTGCTCTCCGTGGAGCAGGATTTTGTGCCTCGCCTTCCCGGTGAGCAGACCAAACTGGTGAAATGCCGCATGCGATCGCTGGGGTGCAGCCCGTGTACCGGTGCGATTCGATCTGACGCTGAAACCGTCCCTGAAATCATCGAAGAGTTGCTGAGCGTACGCCGGTCCGAACGCCAGAACCGCGTAATCGATCATGATCAGGACGGATCGATGGAGCTGAAAAAACAGGAAGGCTATTTTTAGAATGAGCGCAGCCACTCTCCTTGCCGTGGACCAAAGCTTCGACAAATTCCTGGAACAGGAAACGACCAAAGGTCTCCTTCGATTCACGACCGCAGGTAGTGTTGACGATGGCAAGTCCACGCTGATCGGGCGGCTTCTCTACGATTCCCGGAGCGTTTTTGACGATCAGATCGAATCGGTCACCAAAGCGTCCGTCGGCCGGAATGCCGGTCCCATAGACTTTTCGCTGCTTACAGATGGCCTCCGCGCCGAGCGTGAGCAAGGGATCACCATCGACGTGGCCTACCGGTATTTCGCTACGCCGCGCCGCAAGTTCATCATTGCCGACACGCCGGGACATGAGCAGTACACGCGCAATATGGTAACCGGAGCGTCGACCGCGGATCTCGCCGTTGTCCTCGTCGATGCGCGCAAAGGGCTGCTTCCTCAATCCCGCAGGCATGCCTCCGTCGCCGCTCTCCTGGGCATCAAGCACATTGCCATCGCGGTCAACAAAATGGACATGGTCGGTTACGATCAGTCTGTTTTTACCGACATCGAAGCAGCATTTCGAAAATTTTTGTCGCGCTTCGAAGGCATAGAAGCGGTTTTCATTCCAGTCAGCGCGCTCGAAGGCGATAATGTCGTCCGGCCAAGCGCCCGGATGCGCTGGTACAAGGGACCGGCTCTTCTCGATTACCTGGAAACGGTGGAAGTCGAAGCCCGTGCGCATCGTTCCCCGTTCCGTTTTCCCGTGCAGCGCGTCATACGCCCCGGTCAGGAATTCCGCGGCTACGCGGGTACAGTCGCTTCCGGCAGAGTCCGGGTGGGCGCTCCCGTGACGATCATGCCCTCCGGGCGCCCCACGACGATCGAGCGAATCACGACTTTCGATGGTGATCTGGAAGAGGCTTTTGCGGGCCAGGCCGTTACGCTGACTCTGGCCGATGAAATCGATGTCATTCGCGGAGACGTGATCGTATCCTCCGACGATCTGCCCCACGTGGGCCGCTCAATTCGCGCCACACTGGTCTGGCTAAACCAGGTCCCAGCCGAAGAAAACAAGCGCTATCGCCTGAAACACTCTACACGTCAGGAGTGGGGCTCCATCGTTCGCATCCAGCACGCGATCAACATCAACACACAACAGCATGAGCCCGCACATAACCTTGAAATGAATGCTATCGGCGTCGCCGATATAGAAACTTCACGTCCTCTGTGTTTCGACCCCTACCAGGAGAACCGCGCCACCGGGAGTTTCATTCTGGTTGATCCATCCACCAACGCCACCGTCGCCGCCGGTATGATTTCCGGTCCGAACTCTTCTGCGGCCTTACAGCCCTCGGTGGAAGGAAATGTGGCATGGCGCATCGAAGACGGCTCGCTCGTCATCTCACTTCCAGGGGCGGACGGGGAGACTCGATCCGGCAACATTACCGACGCGGAAACTCTCGATGTGCTCCAGCGCCTTCTCAAGAAATTGGAAGCCCAATGACTCCCGAACTCTTTAGCCTGTCAAGTAAAACGGCCGAGGCCCGCCAGTATATAAGAGCTGCCCTTCAAAATGAAGGGATCGCGTGTTTTACCTGTAGCTTTCAGGCCGAAGACATGGTCGCGCTGCAGCTTGTGCGCGAAATCGTTCCCAATGTGCCGGTGCTGTTTCTCGAAACCGGCTACCACTTCGCAGAGGTTTACCGTTACCGGGATGAGATGACAGCGCGCTACGGCTTGAATCTGATCAATGTTCTCCCGGAAAAAACGGTTGCCGAGCAGGAAGAGCAATTCGGATTGCTGTACCGGTCTCAGCCCGACCAATGCTGCAAGCTGCGCAAAGTGGGACCGCTCTTCTCGGCGCTCGAAAAGTATCATGTCTGGTTTACCGGCCTGCGCCGCGTACAGTCGCCGACTCGCGCCAACTTGCAACCCATCGATTCGTTTCCGCTGCCTTCCGGAAAGCGGCTTGTGAAAGCCAGTCCGCTGGCCGATTGGCAGGATAGAGAGGTGTGGGCCTTTGCAAAAGAACACGATATCCCACTGCTTCCTCTCTATGCTGCCGGATACACCAGCATCGGCTGCCAGCCGTGTACACTGATCCCGATCGACCCGGAAAACGCGCGCTCCGGCCGTTGGGCGGGACATAAGCTCGAGTGCGGAATTCATATCGCTGAACCGAATTGAGATGGAGGTCCTGCTCGGATTTGCGATTGCCGTCGCCATCTCCTTAACAGGCGTAGGGGCAGGCACTTTGACCACTCCCCTGCTGATTATGCTCCTTGGTGTTCCTCCGGCGGCTGCCGTGGGAACCGCGCTCGCGTTCTCGGCTCTCGTCAAGATCGCCTCGGTTCCCTTCTATGCCGCGCGCCGTCAGGTGAATTTCAACGTCCTGAAGCTTTTGTTGCTGGGCGGTCTGCCGGGAGTAATCGCCGGCTCATTCCTCCTGGACCACGCCAAGCGGGCATCGCACCAGGGTGTTGTTTACGCGATACTCGGCGTCTTCATCGTTGTAACGGCGGTGGTGCGGCTTTACCGGGTCTTTCGTCCCGCGGCAAATGCCGTCTCCAAAGACCGATCCCGGCTCATCCCCTGGCTGGCTTTGCCGATCGGGGCTGAAGTCGGCTTCTCTTCGGCGGGCGCCGGCGCGCTTGGATCCCTTCTTCTGCTGGGTATGACACCCCTCACTGCCGCGGAAGTTGTGGGCACCGATCTTTGTTTCGGCCTTGGTCTCTCTATCGCAGGAGGCGCCATCCATATCGGAGCGGGAAATTATGATCTTGCGCTGCTCATT
This sequence comes from Bryobacteraceae bacterium, assembly GCA_025980435.1. Classification (GTDB taxonomy): domain Bacteria; phylum Acidobacteriota; class Terriglobia; order Bryobacterales; family Bryobacteraceae; genus Bog-105. The sequence goes on along the minus strand of JAICXK010000007.1, from coordinate 34,686 downwards.
AAGATGTCAATCGGCGGTATCTTCGGCGCAATCACCGGATCCGCTCTCGCCACTCGCGTAAACCAGCGCGCCCTTCGCATCGGCCTGCTGCTCGTGCTCATTCTGCTCGGCTGTCGCCTGGCTCTACACCCTTAAACCTAAATCCACGTTTATAACGCTTTCAGTCCCGCAATCCCGGTGACGATCAGTGCAATACACGCCAACTGCAACGGCGACATGGATTCTTTCAGAAGAATTACTCCAACCAGCACAGTCCCTACCGTGCCGATACCCGTCCAGACAGCATAAGCCGTTCCAATTGGAAGGGTTCTCACCGCCACGCCCAGCAAGGCCATGCTCGCGATCATGGCCGCGACGGTTGCGATGCTGGCGGTCAGATGGGTAAACCCTTCAGTAAACTTCAGACCTACCGCCCAGCCGACTTCCAGGAGGCCGGCAATGATGAGAAGTACCCAAGCCATTCCATGAAGGTAGCAAGACTCATTTCGCCTCGTGCTACAAAGAGCATGACTTGCTAAAAAGGGTCTTCAGGGCATTTAGCTATCCCGACTTTCGCCTCATGTGGCTGGGCGCATGCACCTCCAGCATCGGAAGCTGGATGCAGATTCTGGCGCAGAGCTGGCTGGTCTACCAGCTAACCGATTCCTCGTTCTATTTGGGCCTCGACACGTTTTTCGGCCAGATTCCCGTCTTTCTCCTATCGCTTTTCGGCGGTGTGTTCGCGGATCGCCGGAGCCGCCGGGGCCTGTTGCTAATGTCGCAGTTCATCCAGTTGGCGTCTGCTTTCGTTCTGGCTGCGCTCGTTGCAACGGGAGTCGTCCGCGTCTGGCACATCTGGTGTCTATCCTTCGCCGTTGGAGTCGCTCAGGCGTTTGGCGGGCCCGCGTACTCGGCGCTCATACCAACCCTGGTAGATAGAAAAGACCTCCAGAACGCGATCGCCCTCAACTCCATTCAATTCAATCTGGCCCGTGTGGTGGGTCCTGCCCTTGGCGGACTCGCCCTCACGAAACTCGGAGCGAGCTGGTGCTTTACACTGAACGGGATTTCCTACATCGCAGTGATTTTTTCGCTGCTGATGATCCGGCCGCAGTTTGTGCCGGAGAAAACAGCAGAATCCGTCATCAAGAGCATGCAAGTCGGAATTGACTTTATTCGCCATCGAGCGGGTATGCTTTCGCTCGTCGCTCTTGCATTTCTCACGACGCTGCTCTCCTATCCGCTCATCACGTTCCTGCCCGTTATGGCCCGCGACATATTCCACGGCGGAGCCAATACGTTCACGCTATTCCTGTGTCTCTCAGGCGCCGGGTCCGTTGCTGGAGCGTTGTTTGTCGCCGCGAGCCAGAACCACTTCGGGCTGGCAAAACGCTCACTTTTCACCATGCTTCTGCTCGGCGTGTTCATCACCGGTTTCGGGCTGTCCCGAAACATCGGCATCAGCACCGCCCTGCTGTTCCTGGCCGGCGCCAGCCTGATGATTGTCTTCGCTATTAACTCATCGCTCGTCCAGCTTTACGTGAGCGATACCATGCGGGGGCGTGTGATGAGCGTTTACAATGTAGCCTTCCGCGGTGGAATGCCGCTCGGAAGCCTGGTGTCCGGCCTGTTAATTCATCAGACATCCGCGCCCGCGATCATGGCCGGCAACGGTTTGCTGGTCGTGTTGCTGGCACTCTACTTTATATTCGTGCGCCGCGATGTGGTCAAACTCTGATAATCATGGCTCATATAGAAAATCTTCTTTAGGCGGCAGGCTGCACGTTCCACCGCCCGGCGGCCGGACAAAGTTACTGCCCGTTACGGCGCGTACCCAATAAATCTGTTGCCTTCCGCTCCCTGACCGGCAGCGCAGCGGAACGTCAGCGCTAAAATCATCGCCTACGCCGGAAACACCGAGACTGAAATCCCGTCCCCTCCGGCGAAGCGTTAGCTTGGGAATGCCCGTGCTGTACACCCAGGTATCGAAAAAGAGTTCCAGTGATCTATCGGGCTGCCCGGGAGGCACGAAGCTGCTAGCCAGTTTGCGGAAATCTTCATTGCTGATGGGCTTAGCCGAGAAGTCCTGAAGCATTCGAAGCTGCAGCCGGTCGAAGCCGTCGTCGCCCAATCGTTCCCGAAGCATACGAAGAACCCAGGCGCCCTTCTCGTACGTAATAACGTGCCACACCGGAAGACCGGCGGTATCGATCAGGCGCTGTCCAAAGTCAACCGGTCCCGCTGATTCCAGCGGCTTCCCGTTTACCGGGCGCAGCAACTCATCGCGGTAGCTCTCCAGCACGGTATCCACGGCGGCGCTGCCCTTCGTGCGCCCAAGAAACTGCAGGGCGGAATCGTCCGCCATGGCCTCCGTCAGCCATCCGGCGCGGTAATCGGACTGGCGCACGATATTACCCCACCACTGATGCGCGATTTCGTGAGGCAGCAGCAGGTCGGAGAAGAAGACGTTCAGCCGCTCGTTACGGAGCGCCACCGGACGATCCTCGGGCCGCATGTACGAAATGTTTGAGAGATAGATCAGGCCTGGGAATCCCTGGCCAAAGTAACCGTCAATCGGTGATACAGAAAGGCAATGAATGGGCAGCGCGGACCAGAGATGCGTGTATTGCTTGAGCACCTCGGCCGTCTCCTTTTGCAGAGCGGGATCGAGCACGTGCGCGGCCGATTCTTCGGCATAGAATTCCACGTGATAGCGCCCCTGGTCGAAGCCGCTCATTCTGTAGTCGCCAAGATTGAAGCCCGCCAAAGCTTCGGGAACTAGCGTCTTCCGGTGTACCGTACGAATGCCTTCGGCGACCTTTTCGCTTACCGGTTCGCCGGTTGAAACCAGGTGCAACTGCTCCGGACAATGGAATGTCAGGTCGAACGTGGTTAACATGGTTCCCCGAAATGGGTACCAGGTCGTCCGGTCGTCCACGAAGTAGCCTGTCGGGGTTTGGCGGATAACCGATCCGCGATAGCGGACCTGAATCTGGTACCTTGCGCCTGGTGAAAGCGCAGTGGGAGATACGATCAAAAATGTTCCGGAGCTCTTCAGCTCGGCCAAGCGCGGCGATGCGCGTTGGTACACCTCTGCGGGCCGGTCGTTGATCGAGGCGGATTGCACCTGCAGATGTTCGGACAAATTGAAGGACAGAACGCGGCCGTCCTCCGGCCCGGCCTCGATGCTGAAGTCGGCGGTCGCCGACAGCGAGAGGTCAGGCAGAATTGTCGCTTCAATCCGATAATCACTAATCTCCGGCGGGGGCACGGCGAAAGCCGGTGCGCGCCGAGGTCGAAAGCTGCTCCATAACTGAAACCGCTTTCCGTCGGACGAGACCCGTCCGATGGACACGGGTTCAAACTCGTCCGGTTGATAGGTCAGGTCAAACGATCCCAGGCGCCGCCCTCCAATTACCGCGTAAAAGAAGCCTTGTTCCCGGGGATGATTATCCAGCACCGATTCAATCAGGGAAACATCGATCTGCGTGCAGACGCTCCGCAGCACCGGATCGACCGGCCCGGTGAGCTGGGTAATCATACCCGGCGCGGGCTGGATAACACTCTGCTGCAGCTCCGATTCCAGCTCCCGGGCAGTGTCGTCGGAGAAGATGAACAAAGCAGAACTGAAGTGCTCGTCCAAATTCGGGCTGCCGGTGAACGAAGCGAGCGATGCCCGTTCGCTGCGCTGCGGCGGCAGCACAAGAACTTCGGCATCCCCGGTTTCCGAGAGCGCAGTTGTGAACACAGCGGCCACCGCGCGGCCCGCTACCGGCGTCGCAAAGGCCAGCACTCCGTCGGTGAGATAAATCTTGATGTCGCCGCGTACGATCTGCAGGTCGCGAACGCGATACGTCTGTTGTGGATCTACGGCAATGTTGCTTAACGCATCTGCGATTTCCGCGGCGCTACGCTGACCCGCGGCGCGAATGGACAAGCAGCAGGTCAGGGCACAGAAAAGGGCGCCGGCGATTCTCACGGCAACCGCGGTTACTTCAATTCAGGACTGCTCGCGGTGGCGGGATCCTGGGTCCAGTTCTCACGCGTAATCCCACTCGGATCGGAATAAAACGTGCGCCGTCCGGTCGTGCCGAACTGCTGGGGAACCGCACTGATTCCGTAACCTTGCGCAGTCTGCGTAAGCGTAAAGTTGTAACCGCTCGCGGAACCGCCTGCCAGGCTCGCCGGAATCAGTCCGGCTGCGTCGGGTCCTTCCGGAGTGCCCGCCGACGCGGGTGGTCCGAGCTGCGTCAAGGACTTTGCAAACTGCCCAAACTGCGACTGGTACTGCACTTGCGCCTGGTTGATAGTCTGTATTTCCCGAATTGCCGCCATTTCCTGCGCGTTCATGCGCGATTTGCTCATCTGCGGCAAAGCAATGGACAAAATGATGAGAATGATCGCGATAACGATCAGTAGTTCAATAAGCGAAAAGCCGCGCTGGAGGGTCCGGCGGCGCTGGACACGTGAAACCATACGATTCACCATGATACGACGTGTCTCGAGCCCCAGGCGTTGTCTCAGGTTGAAAAGACTTACCGTCTCTTTACAAGCTGGTCGATTGCATTTAGCCGCTCCCAGAATGCGGCTAACAGGCTGAGCCGCAAAGCATTGGCTCCATCCGAGAGCGCCTTTTCAGGCCGGTCGTGCACTTCTACGAATACACCCGCTATTCCGACTGCCGTGGCCGCCCGGGCGAGCGGTTCGATGAACTCCGGCTGACCGCCCGACGCCGTTCCGGCAGCTCCCGGAAGCTGAACGCTATGGGTGGCGTCGAAAACTACCGGGTAGCCCGTTGCCGCCATGATTGGCAACCCGCGCATATCGACCACCAGATTGTTGTAGCCAAAGGAAGAGCCCCGCTCGGTCAAAATGATCCGCTCATTTCCAGTGCTGGCCACCTTTTCGGCAGCATGGCGGATATCCGCGGGCGATACAAATTGTCCCTTTTTAATGTTGACCGCGCGGCTCGTGTTTCCCGCCTCGACCAGCAGATCCGTTTGGCGGCAGAGGAAAGCTGGGATTTGCAGAATATCTGCGATTTCGGCAGCCTGCGCGGCCTGAGCGGGCTCATGAATGTCCGTTAAAACGGGTATGCCCAGCTTTTTTACTTCGCCCAGAATGCGCAGACCCTCTGTAAGCCCGGGCCCGCGATAGGAGTTTACGCTGCTGCGATTGGCTTTGTCGAAAGAAGCTTTGAAAACATATGCGCGCGCGATTTCGCGAATCGCTTTGGCCATTCGCAGCGTGTGCTCTTCGCTTTCAATAACGCAAGGCCCCGCTATGAGCGCAAGCGGTGAATGGTTACCGAACGTTACTTGAGAGCTGCCTGCACCGACCGCAACCACGGGTAAGTCTCCTTCTCCTGAACAGAATGGGACTTTAGCTCGCGGTGCTCCAGAGCGGCTCCGAGAAACGACGTGAAGAGCGGATGCGGTTCCAGCGGCTTCGATTTAAATTCAGGATGGAACTGGCAGCCAAGGTACCAGGGGTGGTTCGGCACTTCACAAATTTCCACGTACACGCCATCGGGCGTCTCGCCGGTCAGCCGCATCCCGTGTTTTGTAAGGATTGCTTCGAACTCGCGGTTGAATTCGTAGCGGTGGCGATGGCGTTCACTGATTTCGGCGACGCCATAAGCCTGGGCCGCGAAACTTCCTTCCGCAAGCCGGCACGGATAGGCGCCGAGCCGCATGGTGCCCCCAAGTTCGTCGACGCCCTTCAACTCGCGAAGCTTAAAAATAACGCGATGGGGTGTGGCCGGATCGAATTCCGTGGAGTCGGCATCCGCCAGGCCGCAAACGTTGCGGGCAAATTCGATCACCATCGTCTGCATGCCCAGGCAGATGCCGAAGTATGGAATGCGGTCTTCGCGGGCGCAGCGAATCGCGTTCAGCATGCCCGGTATGCCGCGCTTCCCGAATCCGCCCGGTACCAGAATGCCGTCAAACCGGCGCAGATAACTCCGGCAATCGGGCCAGTTCATCTGCTCGGACTCAATCCATTCGATATTGACGCGTGCCTGATGCGCGATCCCGGCGTGCAGCAGCGCTTCCTTTAAGCTCTTATACGAATCCTCGTACTCAACGTACTTCCCGACCAGGCCGATGCTCACCTCGCGAACGGGATTGTTCATACGATCGAGCATCTGGGTCCATCGCGACAAATTGCGCGGAGCGGCGTTTACATGGAGTAGCCGGAGGATGGATTCATCCACGCCCTGATCCGCGAAAACAAGAGGAATTTCATACACCGAGTGAACGTCTTTTGCGGTCACGACTCCGCTCACGTCCACATCGCAGAACAGCGCGATCTTCTCTTTCACTTCCTGGGGAAGCGGCCGCTCCGAGCGGCAGAGCAGGATATCCGGCTGAATACCAACGGCGCGCAGTTCCTTAACGCTGTGCTGAGTCGGTTTGGTCTTCAACTCCTGAGCCGCGGCAATCCAGGGCACCAGCGTCAGATGCACGAAAAGCGTGTTTTCGCGGCCCTCCTCATGGCGCATCTGGCGAATCGCTTCAATGAATGGAAGCGACTCAATATCGCCAACCGTGCCCCCGATCTCGACGATGGCAATGTCGACGTCCGCCGCAACCTTCCGGCAGGCCGCCTTGATTTCATTCGTGACGTGCGGGATCACTTGCACGGTCTTCCCAAGGTAATCACCGCGCCGCTCGCGGGCAATGATGTTTTCGTAAATCCGGCCCGAGGTGAGATTGTTGCTCTGGGATAGAGGCGCATGCGTGAAGCGCTCGTAATGACCCAGGTCAAGATCGGTTTCCGCGCCGTCATCGGTTACGAAAACCTCGCCGTGCTGGAACGGGCTCATGGTTCCGGGATCGATATTGAGGTACGGATCGAATTTCTGCAGGGTGACACGAAGTCCTCTGCTTTCCAGAAGGCAGCCGATCGACGCGGCCGCGATTCCTTTTCCTAACGACGAGACAACTCCACCGGTAACGAAGATGTACTTAGGCATCAACTAAATCCGAATGACTCGGCAACCGCCGAAAAAAGTTGGTTCACCCTCTCCAGATCTTCCGGCGTATCTACGCCGAGCGATTCATATTCTGTGTTTACAACCCGAATTCGATAGCCGTTTTCGAGCGCGCGAAGCTGCTCCAGACGCTCCGCCTGTTCAAGCGGGCCAACGGTCAAATCCGGATAATGGGTCAGGAAATCATGGCGGTACACGTACAAGCCGATGTGCTTGAAGTAAAGCGGTACTGTGCTCCGCCCATCGCGCTCGTATGGAATCGGGCACCGGGAAAAATAGATTGCGTCATTCAGCAGATTCGTAACGACTTTGACGACGTTGGTGTTGACGATATCGGTGGGATCGGCAATCTGCTTCTTCAGCGTACCCATAGCGACGCTCTCATCGCCATGAACGGAAAGAATGGCCGCATCGATCGCTTCGGGATCGATCAGCGGCTCATCGCCCTGGATGTTGACATACAACGAGGCAGGCTCGGATGAGGCAATTTCCGCGAGGCGATCCGTACCTGTAGGATGAGCGGCGCTGGTTATGCGGGCGCGTGCGCCAAACTGCCGCACGGCAGAGGCGATGCGTTCATCGTCGGTTGCTACCAGCAGATCATCCAGGTAGCGGGACTTTTGCGCACGTTCCCAAACGTGCTGCAGCATCGGCTTGCCGGCGAGAGGAGCGAGAGCTTTTCCGGGGAATCGGGAGGAGGCAAATCGGGCGGGAATTATTCCCAAAATCCGCGTCCGCACAACTGAGTGTAGCACGTAAAAACGGCTTGAGGCGTCCGGAAATGGCGGATTACGATGGAGAGGTTTGCCCGATGCGTTACCTGCAAGAAGTAATCATCTGCTGCGCCCCGGAAGACAGCGTCCGCGCAACCCAACTGGCCGGCTTTCTCGAATCGAACTGCCCGGTGAAGGTGAGCCGCGGCGAGGGGGTTATTGCACCGGACTCTGACCTGATCGATACCGTAGAGTATGGGCTCTCGGCGGGCGTCGTTCTCGTCTTGCTTTCTCCCGATTCCGTTCCCAAACCCTGGCGGCGAGAAAAGTGGGAGCCGGTCTTTTTTGATGAGACTAGCAACATCGGGGCGAAGCTCGCATTCGTGCTTTTACGCGACTGCAACTTTCCTCCCTTGTTCCGGCGCAGGGCTTTCTTCGAGTTATCCCAAGATACACGGAACGGACAGCGAGCGTTGAAACGATGGCTCCTAAAGAGAAATCCGTTTTTTCACCTGGAAATCGACCTTCCCGCTGGCCCAACTACGACAGAAGTAAACCGTGAGTTTTTGGAAGCCATGGCGTGCAGCTTGTCCGATCAGCCGGGAATTGAGATCGACGTATCCCGGGATGCCGCATTGGCCTTCGCACGCGCTCACCAGGAGGATTTCGAAGGCGTCTTTTGGGTTGACTGCGGGAACCGGAGCCGTACCGGCGTTCTGGGCGATACGGCACAGCGGCTTGGGCTAAAGCTCAGCGGCACTGCGGAAGAGAACAGGATTGCCCTCCACGAATTCTGTGCGGGCAGGCGGTGCCTCTTCATCTTTGAGCATCTCGCCCCGGTGGACAGAGAACTCGTGCGCTTTCAGGGAAAGACCTCTACGATGTTCATAGCGCCGGCGGCCGCACCCGACCCTCATTCGTTTGAAGAGATGGCCGCGCTCTTCGCCCAATGGAGACAAAATCCGGATGCCTGCCTGGCTGCTCTTGGAAGCGCCGAAGCACACCTGCGCCGCCAACAGGATTGGCGGGCCGCAATATCGCTTGGCTTCTCGATGTCCGATCTATTGCGGCACAACGGGAGATTGGCAGAAGCCGATGATATTCTGCGGTTCATCAAAAATACTGCGCTCGGCAAGGACGATAGCTTGGTGCGCCGGTCGGAATGGGAGCAATGCTGGATTCTGAACGACTGGGGTCAGGCATCTGCGCCTCCCGATCGAGTGTTGCAGAAACAGCCGACCCAGCTTAGCCTGCCTCTTGCGGGACAGGCGTTTTCGCCCAACGCCAGTTAGTTCTCGTGGGGCAGGACCCTGTCCTGCGGCCGACTCCCGTCGGCCTTCTCCAAATCGGTTGTAAACCGGGCAAGCCGGACGTTGGGTCCGGCGCAGATCGGGCGATCCGCCCCACGTCCGTGTCTCTGGACTGCTCGGCTCTTCCTACAACCCCTATTGCTTCTTGAAGAAGAAGCTGTTCGCCGGCTGGTTCCTTACCGTGTAGTCGTCTGGCACTTGAAACAGGCTGGCCGCCGGTTCGGCGCGCTGGATATCAGTGAGCTTGTACGTCGTTTCTCCCATACGTGGATCGCTGGTCTTGCTCATGACCAAAACTTTCAATTGCGGCGAATACCAGGTCTCGGTCGTGATCACAATGGGCAGCAGATTGCCGACGGCTCCCGCGGGAATGGTCCGGGTGATTTTTGTGCCCTGCGCTGCCACACCTTCGACATTCTGCATCCCCAAATCAGTCTTAGTAACCTTCGAGGAATCCGGCGAAACGTCTGCCTTGGAAAAAAAGCGGACGGTGGGCGGGCTGGGAGGAGCGGACGCGGAGAAAAAAACGGTATCTCCGGCCCCGGGAGGTGGAGGTGTCGGGGGAGGCGGAGGCGGCGCAAAGGGGCCAAATGCTCCGGCTTTCGTCTTCGCAAACGGCATCTTGATGGCGATCTTCTTCTGCGCATCCAGGGTCCAGTGAACCCCGGCAACGGGGTCCTCAATCATAACCAGGCGCGGGGAATCTCCATCGGCGGAACTCAAGCCCGGCAGCGCCTCCTCGCGGCGTACCCGCCCGTGGGCGTCGCGCGCCACGACGCCGGACGTGTTCTGCTCAATGCGATTACCGTCGGACAGGATCTGCACTCGTTGCGTCACGGCCTGCGCCGAGTAGGGCGCTCCGGCAACCGTCGCCATCGGGCCAGCCATGGCGGCCGTAATACCGATAGGACCGAACTCCGCCACATCACTGCCGATATGAAACCCCGGCTGCGCCTGGATCACTGTGGTCTTCTGATTCATCGCCGCCTGGCCGAACATACTTGTCGCCACTACGGCCGAGAGCGCAATCATTCTATACATAACCTTCTCCTCTCAAATCAAAACTGAATGTTTCATTCCACGAAACGGATCGCGCGCGCAATGCCGTCTTGACCGACTAACAAGTCCGCCCTGATGCTCAGGTCGCCATGAGCAAGCGCAACCGGCACACCCAGCGATCCAAGCTCCGATGGCCGCAAATTCACGCGCACAATGACCGCCTCTTCCATGGGAACGCCGCTCTCCGCGTACGGGAGCACAACGAACCCGGCCGTTCCGGCGTAATAAGCGGCTTCCGGGCCAGGCGGTTTCTGAATCGACGGCGCGCCGGGGCGAATCCAGAGCCAACCCACCGCAACCGCAACGCAGGCTGCCGCTCCCGCCCAGCGCGCCCGCACCTGCCGGAATCGCCTCCGTCGCGCGCGGAACGCGGCCAGTACCCGCTCTTCTACAACCGGGCCCGCCTGCTTCGGCGTCCGCTCCCTCAAGCAGTTCAGCGCCTCCTGCAGATCCGCCCAATGGTTCATACCGGACATTTTTCCCGCCTCCGCGGCATACCGCTCCTCTGCAACTTCGCCTGCAGAATGGCGCGCGCTCTATGCAGACGGGAGCGTACCGTACCGAGGGCACAGCCTAACTGCCGCGCAGCTTGCGCATAGTCCACACCTTCGAGATCGCACAGCACAACCACTTCGCGATAGTTCGGCGGAAGCTTGAGGATCGCCTTCCGCAGCGCCCCAAGTTCCTGCTCCCGAGCCAATTCGTCGAGCAACTGTTCACCAGTCGAGTCGGCCTCGCCAGAAGCAAGGGCGTGGAACTCTCTGCGTTGCCGCCGCACTTGATTCCGCGCTACTCCGATGAGATAAGCCTGGAGGGATCCCTGCTCCGGCGCGTACCGCTGCCCAGTGAGCATCGCCACAAATACTTCCTGAGTAATTTCCTCCGCTATCTCCCGATTTCCGGACATATGCAGCGCAAATCGAAAAACCGGCCCCTGATGCCGTCTGTAAAGAATAAGGAACGCTTCTTCGTCGCCATTGGCGCAACGCCGCAACAGATCGCCGTCGCTCAGCTGTTCTGCACCCAATGGCCTCTCCACTCGATACGTGTCGCTTTCATTAAGGTATTGCCACAACCGCCGCAAAGGTTCCAAATACTTTTACGGCGAATCTTCTTCTCAACTTGGAAATTTGTTATATACTTCCCGCAGTTTTTCCGTTTCAAATCCAAGGGGGGACATTATGAGGCGAAAATGGATACCAATTCTTCTGCTGCTGATTTTGGGAGCCGCAATTGCCGGTGCGCAGGTGACCACCGGGACAATTCTCGGCGCCGTGACCGATAGCACCGGCGCGGCTGTTGCTGGCGCGCAGGTCACCGTCACGAATGTCAATCGGGGAACTACCCAACAATACACGACAGACCAGACGGGCGCTTACACTGCTCCGTTTCTTGTACCGGGTACTTACCGGGTAGACGTGGAGAAGGCCGGCTTTAAGCGCGCGAGTTCTGTGAATACGCAGCTCGATGTCGACCAGAAGGCGCGCGTGGATTTCAGCATGCAACTCGGTGAGATGAGCCAGACGATTACGGTCGAAGCTGCTGCCCCGCTGGTGCGATCGGAAACCGCCGAACTTGGCGAGGTAGTCAATCAGCACTCCGTGGAAACGCTTCCCCTGAATGGACGAAATTTCGCGCAGCTCGTGTACCTGGTCCCTGGCGTGACGCAGGGACAGGCCGGCGAGAATCTTTCGGGCGCCAGCACGTTCAACCCGAGGGCAGCCTCCGACTTCAACTCCCTCGGCAGCCAGGCGAATGCGAACGCATGGCTGGTTGACGGCATCATGGACAACGAATACACGTTCAACACGGTGATGGTGCAGCCGTCGGTGGAATCCGTGCAAGAGTTCAAGGTGCTGACAGGGACCTATTCAGCCGAGTTCGGGCGCGGCGCGGGAGTGGTTACCACCCAAACCCGTTCGGGCACGAACACCTTTCACGGCAGCCTGTTCGAGTTTCTGCGCAACAGCTATCTTGACGCGCGTAACTACTTCAACGCCGTCGGCCAGAAGCAGCCGCCCTACCGGCGAAATCAGTTCGGCGGGTCGCTGGGAGGGCCTATCTGGAAAAACAAGACCTTCTTCTTCGCCGATTACTACGGCTGGCGCGAAGTAAAAGGACAAACCTTTATTAACACCGTGCCCGCGGCGCAAAATCGGACCGGCAACTTCAGCGATCTGCCCGAGACCATCTACGACCCGTACAGCACGACCGTAGTAAACGGTCAAAAGGTGCGAACGGCATATCCGAACAACACGATCCCCGCGAACGAACTCAACGCAGTTGGCCTGAACGTAGCGAGTATTTATCCCCTGCCCAACCTGAGCGGCTTTCAAAACAACCGGGTCGATACTTTGAGCCGCAACCTGAAGGACAATGGCGGAAATATCCGGATCGACCACAAATTCAGTGATAAAGATTCGCTGTTTGGCCGGTACAGTTTTGAGCAGTTTATCTTATTCGACACAAAAGGCCAGGGAGGATGCTGCATTCCGACTCCGGCGAGCGCCGCGTCTCGATTCGATCTGGGACCGTTTATCGCAGGCGGACAAAACACGAATCTGGCGGCCTCGGGCTTCGCATTTAACGAGACGCACATTTTCTCGCCGACCGTGGTGAATCAATTCATCGCGGGTTATGCGCGGACCAACCCGCTGACAAGGCAATCTGATTACGGCCACAACGCGGCGACCTCGCTCGGCATTCAGGGCATTAACATCAGCTCATTCACAAGCGGCATACCGACGATAAACATCAGCGGTGTCCCGGGATTTTCGAGTTACACGTCTTTGAATGGCGGCCCGTCGTTCCTGCCCGCCAACCCGCGGCAGACTTCGTATCAGTTACAGGACGACCTTTCTTTCGTAAGAGGCAGCCATAACCTGAAGGTTGGATACCGAATCATCAAGGACCTGGTCTCGCCCTTTACGAATACGAACACGCGCGGCGCCCTTACGTTCGGACGGAACTTCACCGATAGTCCCGTGGATGCCAGCGGAGGAAACGGGCTTGCGAGCCTGCTACTCGGCTTCATGGCAAATGGCACAAGCGCAGGAGCTTCGCGCGGATTTCTGCAGACGCCCTATTACCTGACCGTCTGGGAACATGCCGCCTTCCTGCAGGACGACTGGAAAGTGAACCGCAGACTCACCCTGAATCTCGGCGTACGCTGGGACCTTTTCACACCGTATACAGAAGAGCGAAACCGGCTGACGAATTTCGACCTGTCGAATCTGACGCTGGTGTACGCCGGTGTAGGAGGCACGTCGCGCACCGTGGGTGTCCAAACAAGATGGAACAATTTCAGCCCGCACTTGGGATTCGCATGGGATGTATCGGGCGACGGCAAAACCGTTCTGCGCGGCGGCTTCTCGTCTTCCTACTTTCCGGAGCAGCCGTCCGGATCGAACTTCTTAGGACAGTCCGTGCCGTGGACGATTTCACAGAATACGCCCACGACGGAACTCTACCCGCTGGGATCCGCCATGTCGAGCGTACCTGCCATCAACCAGCCATTTGGCCCGCCGGTTCCTGTTCAACCCATGAACACGGCGCAGTTGATTGCCGCGAATCCAAGCATTCTGGGCGGATCGTTTACCAATCAGACGCCGTATTACGAGAGCTGGAGTTTTAACGTCGAGCGGCAGTTAGGAAGCAGTATGCTGGCGGAGCTTGCCTATGCGGGTAGCCATGGAGTTCACCTGCTCTACTGCTATAACCCGCAGGAGGTCGAGCCGGGGCCGTCCAGCGTTCCGTCTAATTTGCGCGTGACGCTTCCCGCGATTGCTACCCTGCGGAGCATAACGCAGTGCGACCCGCGCAACATGTCGAATTATCACGGGCTGCAGGCGAAGCTGGTGAAACGATTATCGTTTGGTTTGTCTTTTTTGGCCAGCTATACGTGGTCCAAATCCCTGGATTACGGCGGATCAGCGGCAAGCGGAGGAGGAGCGGTCGGAAATCCGCAAACGATCACGGATTTGCGTGCCGGATATGGCGTCTCCGGATTCGATATACCGCAGCGCTTCGTTGGGAGTTGGACCTATGAACTGCCGTTCGGCCCGGGCCGGCATTTCCTGACACATGGGTTGGTGGGCAACTTGCTTGGCGGCTGGGAGATTGACGGCATCTCCACCATTCAAAGCGGGTTGCCATTCACAGTCTATTTGGCAAATTGCACGAACAATGCGAGCAGTTGCTGGCCGGACCGCATCGGATCGGGAAGCCTTTCAAACCCGACGTACTCAAACTGGTACGACCCTATGGCTTTTGAAGCGCCGTGCGCCGTACCCGCAACGAACGGCATCTGTTCGCAGTACGCTTACCGCTTCGGAGATTCGGGGCGCGGAATTCTGCGCGCGCCGGGAACGTTCAATTTCGATCTGGCCGCGGCGAAGAATTTCTCGATCAAGGAGCGCTTCCGAGTGCAGTTCCGGCTGGATGCCTTCAACGCGCTGAACCATCCGCAACTCGGCTTCCCGAATCAGAATGTGAATCCGACCAATCCGGCGAAAACCTCGACCGCGATCACAAGCACCATCGGCGATAACCGGGACTTGCAGGCGGCGATTAAAGTTTTGTTTTAGTTTAAAGCGGCTTTAACCGAATCTGTCAAGGCCGCTTCGTCCTCCGGGCGCACCGTACGTAAATCCAGCAGAACCTTGTCTCGCTCAATCCGAGCGATGACAGGCAACGGCGCCTCGCGAAGATGCTGTTCGAAGGCAACTGGATCAGTCACAGACAATTCAATCACCCACGTCGGCAAGACCTGTCCGGGAGTTGATCCTCCGCCGATTGCCGACTCGGATTCCCGAATCTGGACCGGCATTTCGCTGATCTGCTCCGCGATTCGCTCGGCGCGGCGGCGAAGATCATCGAGAGGAGTGAGGATCATCCGCAAGGCCGGGATCGCCTGCCAATTCTGCATAAGCGCATGCCGCAGCGTGATCTGAAGCGATTGCAGGATCAACTTGTCGACTCGAAAAGCGCGATACATGGGATTGCGGCGAACGCGCTGGACGAGTTCGGCCCTGCCCGCTATAATGCCTGCCTGGGGACCTCCCAGCAATTTGTCGCAACTGAAAGACACCAGGTCGGCGCCGGTTTCAAGACTCTCCCCCACCAGCGGCTCGTCAAATCCCTGCGGGCGCAGATCCATAACACAGCCGCTGCCTAGATCTTCATATATCGGGAGGCCGTGCTCTCGCGCCAATGCGGCGAGATCCTTTAAGTCCGGACGCGACGTGAAGCCGCTGACGCGAAAGTTCGAGGGATGAACCCGCAAAATCAGGGCGGTCTGGTCACTGATCGCGCTTCGATAATCATCTAAGCGCGTGCGGTTGGTCGTGCCCACTTCCCGAAGGATCGCTCCGGAGCGCGCCATGATTTCCGGTATGCGGAACCCGTCGCCAATTTCGATCAGCTCGCCGCGCGATACGATCACTTCGCGGCCCGCGGCAACTTCGCTCAGAACGAGGTACACCGCCGCGGCGTTGTTATTCACGACAATTCCAGGCTTACCAAGCAAGGCTTCGAGCAATGGCGCGATGTGCGCGTCGCGTTTGCCTCGTTTGCCGGATTCAAGTTCATATTCCAGGTTGCAGTAGCCGCTGACGGGCTCAAATACCGGAAGCGGAGCGCGCCCGAGATTGGTGTGAAGGATCACGCCGGTTGCGTTGATAACGGGCCGCAGTGAAGGGCTCGAAAGCATCTGAAGACGTTCGCGAACCAGGTGCTCGACGGGCTTAGCGAAGGCTTGGGCGCCGCCCTTCAGGGCTTCGCGGCGCGCAGTGAGGACGCGGCGAACTTCATTCACGATTACTTCGCGCGGCAGATCATTCTCCGGCTGCAGCTCACGCACAACCTGATCGACAGAGGGCAGATCCTGGAACGAATTCATCTAGGCAATCGCCGCTCGCGCAAGCGCCTGTTTGAGGTACTTTCCCGTGTACGATTGCGGAACCGCCGCAATTGCTTCGGGCGTCCCCTGCGCAATAATCCCCCCGCCGGCCTCCCCACCTTCCGGACCAAGGTCGATGATCCAGTCGGCCGCCTGAATCAGGTCCAGGTTGTGCTCGATCACCAGAACGCTGCCACCGCTGTGAATCAGACGCTCGAACGATTGAAGCAGCTTCGCTATGTCGTCGAAGTGCAGGCCCGTCGTTGGTTCATCAAAGAGAAAGAGCGTTCCTTCGCAGCTCGCTTGCGCGAGATGGGCGGCCAGTTTCACGCGCTGCGCTTCGCCGCCGCTCAGGGTGGTGGCGGATTGCCCCAACCGCAGGTAGCCGAGCCCTACATCCTGTAGCACTTTGAGCCGCGCGGCGAGGCGAGGTGTTCCGGCAAAGAACGAGAGGGCCTCGCGAATGGTCAACTGCAGCACTTCGTGAATGTTGAGACCCTGGTAGCGAATATCCAGCACGCTTTGCTTGTAACGGGTGCCCTTACATTCCTCGCAAATGAGTTCCACGTCCGCCAGGAACTGCATTTCAACCGTGACCGTTCCATCTCCCTGGCAGTTCTCGCATCGCCCGCCGGGAACATTAAAGGAAAAATGGCCGGCGGTGTAGCCGCGGCGCTCCGCTTCAGGAGTACGGGCGAACAGATCCCGAATCAGATCGAAAGCCTTTACATAAGTGACCGGATTGGAGCGAGGAGTACGGCCGATGGGCGACTGATCGACCATTACAACACTGGTAAGAAGATCCGCGCGTTCGACGCGCTTCAGCGGAAGTTTTCGAGCGCTCGTCCCGGTTTCAGAACCGCTGTGTTCACGTACGGCTCGTCTTTCCTTATTTACTTCCAGATCGAGAGTTCCGAAAATAACATCGTGGACCAGGCTCGATTTTCCCGATCCGGAAACGCCGGTAACCGCGACCAGCATTCCAAGCGGGATCTCCACATCGATATTCTTGAGATTGTTTGCGCGAGCTCCGATGAAGCGTACAGTGCGTTTTCGGTTGACCCTCCGCCGGTCGTGCGCGCGAAAAACGCTGAGTTCGCCGCGGAGATATCGGCTGGTAAGCGATTGAAAGAGGTCCCGGTCCTTCGCAGGTGGCGAAAGGAGTTGAGGATAGCTTCCCGAGAAGATCACGCGGCCGCCGTTTTCCCCGGCTCCCGGCCCGAGGTCGATGATACGGTCGGCTTCGGCCATAATCTCGGGGTCGTGCTCCACCACAATGATCGTATTCCCAAGTTCGCGCAGATCTTTCAGGATGTGAATAAGACGCGCGGTATCGCGGCTGTGCAATCCGATGGAAGGTTCATCGAGAACGTAGGTCGTGCCGACCAGACGCGAGCCGAGACAGGTGGCAAGCTGGATGCGCTGCGCTTCCCCGCCGGATAGAGTAGCCGAAAGCCGATCGAGGGTCAGATATTCCAGGCCGACATCATTCAGAAACTTGAGCCGCTGACGGATTTCTTCGAGAACGCGATCGGCTATCTGAGACTCCTCGGGGCTGAGCTGAAGACGATCGAAGAACTCTTGTGCGCGGGCGATGTTCATCCGCGAGACTTGCGCGATGCTGTGGCCCTGGATGCGAACCCACAGAGCGTCAGAACGGAGTCTGCCGCCGCGGCAGGCTGGACACTCGGTGTACGCGCGGTACCGGCTCAGAAACACACGCACGTGTACCTTATATTTCTTCTTTTCGACCTCCGTGAAAAAGCGCTTGATGTGTTCCCGCACGATCTCCCTCTCCTCAGATCGCAGATCTGCATACGGAACATTCAGGCGGACTTTTTTGCGCGCCTTTACCGCGAAGACTTCGTCGTAATACCAGGAGTACTGCGGTTTGGTCCAAGGATCGATCGCGCCCTGCTCAATGGTCAATGTTGGATCGGGAATAACCAGGTCCAGATCGTAATCGATTGTGTTGCCGAATCCCTGGCAAACCGGACAGGCTCCAACCGGGTTATTAAAGCTGAAAAGAGCCGGCTCTGGAATGCTCGCGGTGAGGCCGCAGACCTTGCACGCGAATTTTTCGCTAAAATGCAGCCGATAGGGCTCCGCGACTCCGGCCTGCTCGAAGAAAACCTCGCCGGCTTCGCGATAACAGACCTCGACCGTATCCACAATGCGCTGGTGCGAATCGGGGCGAATCACAATGCGGTCTGCGAGCACGTAGACCGGCGTGGAGAAATCGATTCCAAGCAGCGATTCGGGAGTTGAAAACTCGAACGTTTGGCCGTTCTGGAAGAGCCGGTTGAAGCCTTTCCTGCGTAAATCGAAAAGCCGGTCGCGGAGGGTTGCGGCATCGGGTTTTCCGGCCGTGCTGGTTTGGATTGAAACAGGGAACAGGGCATACCAGCGCGATCCTTCCGGCTGTTCGAGCATTCGTTCGGCAACCTGATCGACGGTGTCACGTTCAATCCGCGTGCCATCGTTCGGACAATAGGTGCGTCCCGCCCGCGCCCATAGCAGGCGCATGAAATCGTAAAGTTCAGTAGCCGTCGCAACGGTCGAGCGCGGATTGCGTGTCTGGTTCTTTTGCCTGATCGCCACAGGAGGAGCAATGCCGAGGATTTCATCGACATCCGGCTTCTCCATCCGTTCCAGAAATTGGCGCGCGTAAGCGGAAAGCGATTCTACATAGCGGCGCTGGCCTTCGGCGTAGATGGTGTCGAACACCAGCGAAGACTTGCCCGAGCCGGACACTCCGGTAACAACGGTGAGTTGATTGTGCGGGATATCAACATCGATGTTTTTGAGATTGTGAACGCGTGCGCCGCGAATTGCGAGCACCGGGCGGGCGGCCGCCTCAACCTCTTCCGATGCGAATTCTTCGCAGGACGTTAAGCTGGAGGTTTCCGGCATTGACTATTCAGAGCGGTAAGGCGCCGCGATTGGACAAGCGCACGGCGGGCGCGGGTGTTGTAACGGGTACTTCTTCAGTATAAGATGCCTGGCTGGCAAACGGGATCCTAAAGGGATGCTCTCAGAGCAAGAAATTCAGCAGTTTCGGCGCGATTTACTCGACTGGTTCGACCGGTATCGGCGGGACCTCCCATGGCGGCGCACACGCGATCCCTACGCCATCTGGATTTCGGAGATTATGCTGCAGCAGACCCGCGTGGCCGCCGTTACGCCATTCTATGAACGCTTCTTGAAGCGTTTCCCCGATTTTCAGATTCTGGCGGAGGCGCCGGAACCGGAGCTGCTCAGTTCCTGGGCCGGTTTGGGCTATTATCATCGTGCCCGAAATTTGCAGAGAGCGGCGATTCAAATGCGAGATCGAGGCGCATTTCCCCACACGTACCACGAGATTCGGGCATTGCCCGGAATCGGCGAGTACACAGCGGCAGCCGTGGCGAGTATCGCCTTTGGCCTTCCACACGCGGCCGTGGATGGGAACGTGTCGCGCGTCGCCAGCCGCATTTTCAATGACGAAACGGATATCGCTTCGGCAGCCGGACGGAAGCACTTTCAGGTATTGGCGGATCGCTTGCTTGATCGGCTTCGTCCGGGAGCCTTCAATCAGGCGATGATGGAATTGGGAGCAACGGCGTGTCTTCCGAAAAAGCCTCGGTGCTTGGTTTGCCCAATCTCGCAGATCTGTGAATCGCGCAAGAAGGCCACTCAGGAGCAGCGTCCCATGAAGAAGGCTGGTGCGAAAAACGTGCAAGAGGAACGGGTAGTATTTTGGATCGCGGAAGGCGGCAGGATTTTAGCTTGGAGGCGGCCGGCCGATTCGAGATTGATGCCGGGCTTCTGGGAACTGCCGGAGCCGTCCCAACTTCCGTCCGCAAGCGTGGGTCAGCGCCTTGGAGCATTTCGGCATGGAATTACCTTTCATAACTACCGGTTCGAGCTTCACGAGGCCGCTGCGCCCCGGGATCTTGGCCCTTGCGAATGGGTTGCAATGGACGCGCTGGCGACTATGCCGGTCAGCACCGTGCTGAGAAAGGCGCGCCGGGTAGTTGAAAAGACCCGGAGCGCAACGGTTCGTTCCAGTACTGCGTCCGTTTGAGCGGAGGGTACGGTTCCTATAGACTGAGCCAAAGGACAAGGAAATGAGTAAGCTCCTTACCATCGCCTCTTTATGTATTGCGGCCTGCTGCTTAATGGCTGCGCAACAGGATAATGCAAATCGGCCGGAGCACGATGAGCAGGCGCAGCGGCCGGAGGGATTGAAGCAGCGTACTGAGACTCAGCCGCCCACCGGGAGCTTCGAAGTAGCAGCCGGCACGCACATCCTGCTGAACATGATAAATAGCGTCAGCACGAAGCAGGCTGTTGTTGGAGATCGCATCTACCTCGAAACCGCGTTCCCCGTGCTTTCGGGCAGCCGGATCGTTATCCCGCAGGGGAGCTGGGTCACCGGCACAATCACCGAAGTAAAACGGCCGGGACGGCTGAAGGGCCGCGGCGCTTTACAAGTGCGCTTCGATTCGCTCACCCTGCCGAATGGCGTCAGCCGGAACTTTCGCTCGGATCTCGGCGCGCTCGATTCGAGAGATGACGAAACACTCAAGCGCGAAGACAGCAAGGTAACCAGCCGGGGAGATAAGAAGGGCGACTTGGGCACGGTTGTAGGCAGCACAACGGCGGGAACTGTTATCGGCTCGGGTATCGGCGCAGCCGCCGGGGGTGTCGCCCGAGGCGCGGGCATCGGTGCGGGCGCGGGCGCAGCGGCCGGTCTCCTGGGCGTGCTGCTCACCAGAGGCCCGGACGCCACCTTAACCAGAGGCTCCACGGTGGAAATGATTCTCGATCGCCCGCTGCGCTTTGGACAATCCGATCTCGATTTCAGCAACGCCCCCGCGCATGCCCCGCTCAGCGAAGGCGGTCCGCGCCAGCCGCAGCGCCGCGGCTGGGAACAGCGTTCGCCGTTTTAAGATCGTTTCTCTGTCAGAGCCGGCCGAATCAGAGAGTAAGAGGCTCGTTCCAACGCCCGGCAAAGACCAGTTCGTCTAGTGGTTTTCGAACGCGTTTGGCTACTTCCGATTTGCGATGCTTCTCGTTTGTAAGCTTCTCGGGCAAATCACGGTACCCCAGCGCTACGGCCGCACCCAGATCATAGTCTTCCGGAATACCAAGAACCTGCCGGGCCCGCTCGCGATCAAAGCCCGCCATGCCATGAGCATGGAGACCGAGCGCGTTCGCTTGCAAAAACAGTTGCGCCAAAGCCGCGCCGGTGTCGTGAATCGCGTAGATGTTCGGACTTCCGTTATGGCTGAAAGTCCGTTTCGCCGCCATAATGATGAGCACGGGCGCGGTTACCGCCCATTGCTGATTCCCCGGATCCAAGAGACTTAAAATGCGCTCATAAGCCTCGCCATCCGATTTTCTTGCAACCACAAAGCGCCAGGGTTGCTCGTTATTGGAGGACGCAGCCCAGCGGGCTGCTTCCAGGACCGCCTTCAGATCTTCGGCGGAAACCGGGCGGTCTGAAAAGGAGCGCGGGCTCCAGCGTGTGCGGATCAGCTCATGAACGGTGGAAAGCGTATCCGCGTACTTATTGGACAACTCAGGACTATCTGGTTTCACAGCCATGCTTCTCGGTGCAAGTGAAGCCGTTTTCGATGCGAAGCGCTGGAGAAAAAGCGGCTATTTCGCCGTCGTATCCGCCGGGACATGTTCCTCTTCCTCGGCCGTCAGACCGGTTTCGAGTTCCGCGGTCTCCGATGGATAGTAATAATCGTGATAATAGCTGTACTTGCTATACAGCTCGCTGCGGCGCGCGCCGTTCACTACGACGCCCAACACATTGTTTTCGCATAGAGACTGCATGGCGCGTGTTACGGAATCGAACGTGGTTGTCCCGATCCGGACCACCAGGATCGTTCCGTCGCACATGGTAGCGAGAAGGTTGCCGTCGGCAGCAAAGAGAAGCGGAGGACTGTCCAGAATGATCCAGTCGAAGTGGTTTCGCAGACCGTCGATCAACGCAGCGCACTCTTTGAAATTGAGCAGTTCAAGCGGATTCGTCACGGTCTCTCCCGCCGTCATGGCATAGAGGTTCGTGTCTCCCACCTTGCTGATGACATCTCCGATCCGGGCCTTTCCAAGCAAATAGTCTGTAATACCCGGGACGGAGGGCAAGCGGAACACTTTATCGAGCGTAGGGCGCCGGAAGTCGAAGTCGGCTAGCAGAACTCGTTTGTCGGCGAGTTGCGATTGAGTCACGGCGAGATTAGAAGCGGTGAACGACTTTCCTTCCGCGGGAGAAGCGCTGGTAACCACCAGCGTGCGCAAGGGCTGCAGGGTCTGCAAATGGTTCAGACGCGTGCGCAGCGAACGGAATTCCTCCGCGGGGGCTTCTCTAGGCTTGGACGGATTCACCACCAAGGCATCCGGCATGGGATCGTATGGAAATTGCCGGACGTTCAGCAGGATCTGCTCTAGATTCTCCAGATCGTTGGCCGCTTCCTCCAGACAGGACGGTGCTACCGCAGCAACGGAATTGTTCGGAACAGGTTCGGCAACCGGAATTGAGGATTCAGCCTGCGCCATACTTGCCGCGTCAGGCCGGATCACCGCGGTCTCGACGTATGGGGCGGGAGGAGCGGGATTGCGCGGAGGCGGCATTTTCGCCGCTTCCACGCGCTCCTGCGATGTCTTTCGAGAAGCGTCTTTGTCTTGTGCCGCTTTTCGCAAAGCGTCATGAACTCGGCTCATTTGTTTTATGCCTTCAAATAATGGCGCGCAATCGACCCGGCCATAATGGCCAAACCGAGCAAGGTTCCAGTAGCCCAACTGACCCACATGACCTGTTTACGCCGCTGCACCACCACATCGTTCTCCAGCAGAGGGACGCTGCCGAGAATTGAGAGCTGTGTGTACAGGCGCGCATCCTTCAGGTTCTTCAACGAAGTATCCCGTACCTCTCGAATTCCAACCAGAACGATTCCAAGGGCAAAGCCAACGCCCGCGCCAATGGGGATCATCATGGCGCGTTTCGGCGCTGAGGGGGCAGGCGGCAAAGAAGCCCCGTCAATCACCTCCAGCGTCTCGCCTTGTTTCCGGCGTTCGAGTTCCATGGATACGCCCGATTTGTCGCGCTTCAGTTGCAGCGTGGTGTAGCGTTGCCTGGCCAGTTCGCGGTCGTGCAGCAGATCCGAATATTCTTTCTCGCTGCCGGGAACGCTCTGAATTCGCGCGGAATAGTTGTTTAGAGCAGCATTAACAGAGGCCATCTGCTTGTTGATGTTGCGCGCCTCCAATGCATTCGTCTTCAATTGCGTCTCAAGCTGTTGAACCACCCCTTCGGCATTCATACGCTCCCGCGTAAGCCCCGGGTTATAAACCGGGGTGGCCTTCGATGGGTTATCTTTTGCGGCCTGTTCGCGCGCTGCTTGATCCTTGGCCGCTTGCTCACGTTGCTTCTTTAGCAAAGTCAGGCGGTCGCGAGCATCCTGCAACCCGGGATAATCCTCGGTGTAGCGGCCTTTCATCGCCTCAATGTTGTCTTGCAGTTGCTCAATCTCGCGATCCAGCATCCCAACCTTCTGGTTTTGCGATAGAGCCTGCGGCGAATTCATCTGATAGGAGGCCAATCTGTCCTTGGCGATCTGAAGCTCAGATTCCAACATCATGCGCTGCTCCGTGTTTCTGACAGAAGCTTCCGAAAGCCCTCCTGCGCGATTCTCAAGCACGTTCATCTGCGAAATATTGGTCGGAAGTTCCTCGGGCAGATGTCCTGCGTTCTTTTGCCGGTAAACGGCGATCTTTCCCTCGATCTGATCCAGTTCGCGCTTGGCCCGATCGCTCTCATCGCTCAAAAAATCGTTGGTGACCTGCTGCAACTGCATGTTTTGTTCGTTGTTCGCGGTCATGAACCGGGAGACCAGCTCCGCACAGACCTTTTGGGCCGTGTATTTGTCTGAATAAGAAAAACTCACCTGCATGGCCGGGAGCGATTTTCCCGCAATATTCGTCCATCCGGTAAGCGGGCGGATTCCGACGTCGGACTTCATCTTGTCGATCACATCCTGCAGCGGCTCGCTCTTCATCTCATCCTTATAGAGCCCGTAGGTGTTGATAATCGAAGTCAGCGTATCGCGGCTCTGAATCATCTGCGCCATGCCGTTAATCCGGTCGACGATATCCTGCGCGCTCACGTTCTGAATGAGTTCGGGTGAGATCTGTTGCGGCACGATCCGGATCGCCGCGCGGGAGACATACGTGTCCCGCAGAAAAAAAGCGACGACAGTGGCAATCACCAGACCAGCGAACGTAGGTCCGATAAGCCAGCCCAGGTTCCGGCGCAGCATGTCGACATAGTCGCCAAAATCCAGTGCGCGGCGCGGTACGGATAATCGGTCAAGCATGGTCGTCTTCTACTTCCTATGGCACCACAATGTGGTCGTCCGGTTTCAGCTCGATGTTCTGGTCCATATGTTTGCCGCGCAGCACATCCTTATAGTTAAACGGAATTCGCTGGGCTCCGCGAAGCACGTAGATGTGCTTCTCGTTGGCGAATTCCTGCAGCCCGCCGGCCTTGCTGATCGCCTCCAGTATCGTAGTGGGCACAACCAGCGGATACTCACCCGGACGATTAACGTGCCCGTCCATGTAGTACTTTTTGCTCTCAACCTGCTGGACGATTACCGTGACCAGCGGCTTCACAATGTACTTTGAAAGCGCGGCTGTCACGGTATGTTCCACTTGCACAGGGGTTTGATCACCGGCCTGTAAATCGCCTACCAAAGGGAGCGTGATTTTCCCATCCTGATGAACGGCAACCGGACCGGAAAATTCCGGCTCATTCCATACCCGGATGTTCAGAATATCGGCAGGTCCAATCTTGTAGGCGTTCGAATCGACAGGGGCTCCCGCGGTTGATGGCGCCGGAGGATTGGCGTTCTTTCCTTCCTTCGTAGCCCCTTCGGGGGGCGTTTGCTGTTGCGTATTTTGCTGTTGCGCGTTGGGCTGCTGCACCGGCGGCACGGGCGGCGGTCCCACCGGAGTTTGCTGAGCAAAAGTTGTGACACTGACGCCAACGAGTGCCCACAGACCGATTGTCAGGGAAACGGAACGATGTCCGGAAATGAATGGAATCATGAGAATAGAAGATGGCCCGAACCGGACAACAACAATTTTACAAGGTTGTGCTTCAATAAGGACTCAAATCTGCTTATCTGGTTTCGGTATGGCGCTCCAGGTTGACCGCTGCGGCTGAGATCGTACCCGCATCGAATTTTGAAATCGGGACCCACACTTCCATAGGTGTCGGTTCGCGGTTCCCAATCGCATAAAACGGTACAAATATCAGGTTTACGGGTCGCTTTGCTCGGTTCAACGCATTGGATAGGGGCTCGTATAGGGGCTCCTCCTCAACAGGTTTTTCGGCAGCCTGACCGGAAACCTTTAGAATCGTGATCCCCCCAAGGAGATCCTTACGTGCTTCGATAGCAATTGGAGTACCAGACCGATAAAAAATATCGGACAGTGCGACGCCGTTCTGATCTATCTGTTCGAGGGCATACACAAGAGGCCCTCGTTGCAGGGCAACACGGCCGTATTCATCCGATACGCGCGGATTCGCCACTAGAACCGTTGGCTGCATTTGGAAATCCAGGGTCACGGTATCTCCGGAATTCCAGGTCCGCGAGATCGGCACATACGAGCCTCGCTTGTCAGCCGAAATCGGCTGGCCGTTCACTTGAATACCTGCCGAACTGGCCCACGACGGCCAGCGGATGTACAAGGTGAAACCGGCCGGATGCGGGACAGTTACGGTCAGCTTCACATCGCCCGCCCAGGGATAGGACGTTGCTTGCGCCAGCTTGAAAGGAGTTCCGTCTTCGAGCCGCCAGTCCAGCTCCGAATTGTGGTAAAGGTTCACATAGACACCATCCCGGCTGGTGGCGTAAAAATACCCGGGCAGGGACTCGAACAGCCTTTCGATGTTCGGCGGACAGCAGGTTGTGTCGTACCACGGATTCCGTAGTTTCTCTCCGGAAGAAGCCAGGGGGTTGCGATAGCAATATAGTGTTCCGGACAGCGACATTCCCGAATTGACTCCGTTATACAGAGCGCGCTCCAGCACGTCTGTATAGCGGGCGTCGCCTGTGAGATTCAGCAGCCGAAAGTTCCACATGACATTGGCGACTGCTGCACAGGTTTCAGCGTATGCCTGTTCGGCTGGAAGCTCGTACGCATCTCCGAAGCTTTCACCCGCTGACCGCGATCCCACGCCGCCCGTAATGTACATCTTGCGCATCGTGAGATCGGTCCACAAGAGGTCGAGAGTTCGTTTATATGCCGGTTCGCCGGTTTCCGTAAAGTAATCCGTGGCTCCCGAAGCCGCGTACAACGCCCGCACCGCATGGCCTTCGAACTCCGTGTGTGACGTGAACGGCTTTCCGCTGAACATGTAGCGAATGTCGGGATCCTTCAGCTTCAGGCGGTCCTTCTCAACTCCGCTGAACAGGTAGCGCGCGAATTCAAGATACTTGGTCTGCCCGGTCGTGCGGTACAGTTCCACCAAAGCCATCTCGAGCTCCGGGTGGCCCGTGACAAACGGGCGCTTCGTGGGCCCAAAATTATCAACCACATAATCGGCGAAACGAATGCCCGCATCCAGCAGTTTGCGGCTTCCGGTTGCCCGGTAGTAAGCAATACCTGCCTGGATCAGGTGGCCAAGGCAATAGCCTTCGTGCGAATGAACCAGATCCGTAAAGCGAAGATGCGTTTTATCGCCCACGAAATACGTATCGAGATACCCGTTTGGCTCCTGGGCCGCGAGGATATGCGAGGCAAGCGATTCGATGTCGCCGCGCAATTTCTGCTTATCGGAATCCGAGGTTTCGTTGGATGCTAGCGCCCAGGATGCTGCTTCGATCCACTTGTAGAGGTCGGAATCGGAAGAAATACGCCCCTTACGCGGCAGATCGGGGCGGCCGGATAACCGCCGGAAATTATCTACAACCCCGTGCTCTTCGAGCAGATCCAGCAGGGTTGGCAGGCTGCGCTCGGTAGTAACCTTGCGGCGCGCCGTCCAGAAGCCATCCCCCAAGTGAACTGCTTGAATGGGAACCGGGTGGAGCCGCGCGTTCAACGAATGGTTGAGGTAGATAACGCCCTCGGATTTCCATTCATCCGGCCGCTGCACCTGTGCGTTTAAAACCAGCACCGAGGCGGCAGCCGCCGCGGCGGCAAACAACCACTGCTTCATAGAGTCTTCAAATAACGATAGACGAGCGAGATGGGCAATCCGACCACGTTCTGATAGCAGCCCGCAACGGCAATCACAAATTTTGAGGCCAGCCCTTGAATGGCATAGGCTCCGGCTTTGTCCCGAGGCTCTCCACTGCCGGCATACTCCTGAATTTCCTCTTCCGACAACTCGGCGAAGCGCACCCGGGTCGCCGCTACATCAAGTATGCAGCGATCTTTGTACAGGATACAGACACCAGTGTAAACCGAGTGTTCGCGCCCGGCCAGTACGCGAAGCATCCGGCAAGCATCTTCCTCATCTGCGGGCTTTCCAAAGACGTGCTTCCCAATGGCGACAACTGTATCCGCGCCCAGGACAATGTCGCCGGGTTCACGATCGACGGCCCGGGCCTTTGCTTCCGCGAGACGCCGAACGAACGTGCCCGGCGATTCCCCAGGGCGCCGATCCTCCGTTATTGACGACGCTCTGACCGTGTGTGGAATTCCGGCCGCAACCAGCAATTCATGACGCCGCGGTGAGGCCGAAGCGAGAATGAGCACTCATTCAAAAAGATAACCGATGATGCCGCCTCACACTTTCACGTTAAGCTTCTTCACTTGATCGACGATATATTCCGACGTGCGCCAGCCCAGCGCGGAAATTGTTAGTGTCGGGTTCTTGTCCGCGTTGCTGACAAACGGGGCCGCATCGGTGACAAACAGGTTCTTGCAGTCCCAGGCCTGGCAGTGCCGATTTAACACCGAGGTCTTCGGATCGGCTCCCATCCGTGCGGCTCCCACCTCGTGGATAATCATTCCGCCCGGCGCGATACCCCAGTTATCGCTGGCGTCGGATTTCGAAACAACCTCGCCGCCGCAGGTCTTAATGATCTCCTGAAACGTCTCCTGCATGTGCCGCGCCTGCAGAATTTCGTCATCGCTCCATTTGAAATGGAATCGAAGGACCGGAATTCCCCACTGATCGACGGTATTCGGATCGATTTCGCAGTAGCTATCGTTATTCGGAATCATTTCGCCGCGACCGGAGAAATACACCTCGCAACCGTAGAGCTTTCTGAGATTGCGCTTCATCTCCAGCCCGTAGCCGCCCAGATACTCGGCCTCTCCACTCAAAGCGCCGGCCTCCGGAAGACCGCGGCCTCCGCCAATTTCAATATGATAGCCGCGCGCAAACGGCAGCTTTCCGGCTCGCTGTTCCTGATACAGCCACCACGGCATATAAAGGTGCATGCCGCCGATGCCGTCTTCATTCTGCGGAGGCAGATCCTGCAGGATGGGCAGGAAGCCGCCCACATCGGAACCGACCGTGTCCATCAAGTAACGGCCAACCAGTCCCGACGAATTCGCCAGCCCGTTCGGAAATTGAGCGCTCTTCGAGTTGAGCATGATCCGCGCCGTCTCGCAGCAGCTAGCCGCCAGCACGACGATTTTCGTGCGGACCGCCACTTCCTGACGTGTTTTGCTATCCACATACGACACGCCGCTCGCGAGTCCATCGCTTCCCACCAGAACCTCGCGCGCCATCGCACCCGCGCGGACTTCCAGATTGCCGGTCTTCATGGCCGGGAAAATGTGAACGCCGGGCGAATTGAAGTTCGCGTTGATCCCGCACGACCGGCCGCATTCTCCGCAATAGTGGCAAGCCGGGCGTCCGTTGTGAGCGCGCGTCAGCATCGCCATCCGCGAAGGAATGCACGGAATCTTCAGCTTCGTGCTGCCCATTTGGATGATTCGTTCGTAGGCGCGCGGCGCAGGGGGCGGCAGAAACCTCCCGTCCGGCGTATTCTCGAGTCCTTCTTTCGATCCAAATATGCCGATCAGCTCTTCGGCTTTGTCGTAGTACGGCGCAAGCTCCTCGTACGTAATCGGCCAATCGAAGCCTTTGCCGTCCCGGCTGTACGGCTTAAAATCGTATGGGCCCATGCGCAGCGAAATGCGTCCGTAGTGATTCGTACGGCCGCCCAGCATGCGCGCCCGCCACCAGCGCCAGTCAGAGCCTGGCGCGTTCGTGTAAGGCTCGCCTGGAACCTGCCACCCACCCTTCAGCGTGGCATCGAAATAGCCGAACGGCTTTTCCTTGCTGGACGCGGCGCGATGCGGCGCATTGTACGGCCACTCGAACATGGTCGATTGCTTTCGATAATCGAACCAGTCGCCCGCTTCCAGCATGCAGATTTTGGCGCCCGCGTTGGCGAGCACTTGAGCCGCCACGCCGCCGCCCGCCCCCGAACCGACGATCACGACATCGTATGTTTTCGATGCTGTCTGTGTTTGAGCCATCTAGCTAACTTTTATTCCTATCACTACGCTGAGGGTACATATTGCGCGAGGTAGCGCTTCGCCATAATAAACCCCATTTTGAACTCGCTGCTGAAATCTGGCCCCGGATTGTCATCAGCCCCGTAGAGCGGGTCCTCCTGCTCCACGCTCATCGCGCCCGTGTAACCCACGTTTTGCAGCGCGCTGAAGAATTCGCGCCAACTAATAGAACCCATCCCTGGAATTCGATAGCGCCACCACGACGCTCCATTCACCGGGTTAATGCCGCCTGCCCGCAATACCGGCCACAGAATCTCCGTGTCCTTCAGATGCACGTCATAAATCTTCTCAGCGAAATCGCGCGCGGTTTGGATGGGGTCCATGAACTGGCGCACCAGATGAGAAGGATCGTACTGCAAGCCGACATACGGCGAATCGCCGAAGCCCTTGAAGAGCGCTTCAAACCCCACCGGGCTCGTCGCGAGATTCGGGCCCTCCGGCCACGGTTCCCACAGGATACGGACATGGTTCCGCTCGCACGCAGGGAAATACTTTTCGTTGTACACTCGCACAATTTCATCGATCTGTTGCTGGAAGGGCTTGGACGGATCCTTTCCCGAAGCCGTTCCAATGTACGAAACCCCGAGTTTTCCGGCCAGCTCGATGGCTTTGACGAAGTAGGCGTTTTCGCGCTCCCGCTTCTGCGGATCAGCCTCAATGTGGTTTTGCGTTACCTGAAATGCCGATACGTGCATCGGGGCTTTCTGCAGTGTCGCTTTTACTTGTTCCACCTGAGCATCGCTGATCGACGCGGCATTCAGCGTAGACCCGCTTCCACCGTCCAGGATCATGTTCGTAAACCCCTGCGCTTTGGCAAATGCGACGTTTGCCGGTGTGTAGGGGCCCAAAACACCCAGTCTGGGCTTCCACTCCTTCGGCCGGTGCGTCTGCTGACCCTTGGTTAAAGATGATGCCGCTGCCGCCGCGCTGATGGAGCCGATAAGCGTCCTTCTTGTCATAAGGACAAGGTACATCGGAGCGTCAGGCAATCATGCTGGCAAAGCGGCTGATGCGCGGTCCTGGAAGAATAATTCCGCTCAGGTTTAACGGATCTGCATTCGAGACGGCGATTGCCGCCGCGCGTTCGGGCTGCCGGCGTAGCAAGCGCAGAAGGTCCAGAGCTTCCGGCCGGGCAAACTGTTCGCCGCCCGGACCCGATACGAATCTTCCTCCCCGAATCTCGCCGCGCGCTTCCATTCTGCGAAGCACTGGAAGCAGATCGCGCCACGCTGGGGCGAGTGTCTCGCGAACCAGCAGATCGCGCACCAGCACGCCCCACCGCATCAGAAGCTGTAGCGCGAACCGCTCGGTTCGCTGTTCAGCGGACAATCCCTGCGATATGGACGGCAGCAAAGCCCACCGGCCAGTCGCGTGCCTGGGACGCTTCTGGCTACCGCGGCCTTCACCCCGCCGGCGTTTCGGATCGATCAGCGCCCGCAGATTATCGAATCCATCCGCTGTAACAAAGCCCCCGGCGAGCAGTTCCCAAAGGGCGTCTTCCACCTCGCTTGCCAGATGCCGGGTCTGCCGCGTCAAATCAATGAAGAAGCTCGCGCCGTTTCTCTGCAACGCAAGCAGCACATCGCGAGCGGCCTCGGATAGTGAGGACGAATCGTGCTCTTTACTCCCGCTCATCAACCAGTCGGCGTCTTCACGCAGGAACAAGGTGACCGGCGCGATGCGCGTGGGTCTCACGCGACGGTTTTCCGTAATGGCCGGATGCGGAGAAACTCTCGCCCACATCACGTCGCCAGAAAAGCACAGCTCATCGAGAAAAGCCGGGTCGTACTCTGCAATTCTGCGCGCAAGGACCTCGGATTCCCAGGCCGCGGCGGGGATCTCGTAGCCTTGTAATTGCCGGATGATCTGAAGGGCGCCGTCCGCGCCGTGCAACTGCGTACCCGGCGATACATGCTGCCATGCTTGCAGAAAACGATCAAACTCGAGCGCGGTAACCGGTTCGATTTCGCGTCTGAGATGGCCGAGTGTAGCGCGATGAATGCGCGCCAGGATACGGCGGTTGCACCATTCCGTTTCACCGTTCTTGTCGCGAAACTTCCCGCGAAGCACGCGGCCTTGTCCTTCAAGCCGCAAAAGCGCGCCTTCGACCTCTTCCGAAGTCAAGCCCGTTCTCTCGGCCAGTTCCGGCACGGTGACCGGTCCGCTCGATTCCATCCAGCCGGATACGATGGCATCCGGATCGTCGGCCAGGGCCGCGCGTTCCGCAGCAACCCAAAAGCTCTTGTCCGCCCTTGTCATTACAGTGGCACGGTGCGCCGTGTTCAGTTCCTCAAAAAATCCGTTCCATTCCTCGACCGGGGACACCCGAACCAACGTGAGCAGCGCATCGTGTAATTCGTCCGCATCCCGCGCTTCCGGCCATGCTTCGGCCGAAATGGTCTCGATGACCGCAGGATCAAGTACGCCTTCTCCCGTGACATCGGTTCCCAGCGTCTGCCGCAGTTGCACGGCTCGCGTGCGGCGTTCTTCAAGCGGAGCATCGTCAAGGTAAGCGTACGGGTTCGCGTTCAGAATCTCGTGCGAAAACTGCGAAGCCTGCGCTGTATCGATCGCGACCGTGCGGATGCGCCCCTCTTCGATGTGCTGCAGAATCTCTCGCAAGCCATCGATGTCCATCCCTTCATGCAGGCAGTTATCGATCGTCTCGTTGACAAGCGGATGATCGGGAATGCGGATCGGCCCGGTCAGGTTTTCCGCACAAGCCACTTGATCGGGGAAAACGGCCGCGAGCAAGTCATCGGCGCGCATGCGCTGGATAGGAGCAGGCACCCGCCCTTTGCCCGTGTACCGCAAAACGGCCAGCGATCGCGTGGTGTTCCAGCGCCAGCGCGCGCCGAATAATGGAGCGGTCACCAAAGCCTGCCGCAGCACGTCCTCTACGGTGGCGGATTTCAGAAACGCAAAGACCAGATCGAGAGGAAACGAGTGTTGATCGCTGAGCGACAGCACCAGGCCGTTGTCCGTGGCGGCTGCCTGCAGTTCAAAATTGAACGTACGGCAGAAGCGTTTCCGAAGCGCGAGACCCCAGGCGCGCATGATACGTGATCCGAACGGCGCATGCAAAACAAATTGCATGCCTCCGGCCTGATCGAAGAAGCGCTCCGCGATCACCGTTTCGGTCGAAGGCAGCGCACCCAACTCGGCCGCTCCGGCGCGAACGTAGGCAGCTGCTTGCCTTGCGCCGGCCTCGTCCAGCCCGCATTCAGCAGTTAGGAAGTCTGGTATCGGGGCTGGATCGGAGGCGATACGCTCGCGCACGCTGCTCACCTCGCGGGACAGTTCCGGCGAGCGGCCCGGCGCCTCGCCAAGCCAGAACGGAATGGAAGGCGCGGCTCCGTGCGCGTCCTCCACGCGAACGCGCCCGGATTCCACGCGCTTGATCCGCCAGGAATGCGTGCCCAACAGAAAGACATCTCCCGACAGGCTTTCCACCGCAAAATCTTCATCCAGCGTTCCAACCGTCTTGCCGTCCGGCTCGGCGATCACGGTGTAGTTTGCGTTCTCCGGAATCGCGCCGCCGGAAGTAATCGCTGTAAATCGTGAACCGCGGCGTCCCTTGACGCGCCGGTTTACGCCATCCCGGTGCAGCAGAGCGCCGCTGCGCCCCCGCGATGTTGCGATTCCCTCCGATAGCATCTGAATGACAGCGTCAAAGTCCGCGCGCGGCAAATTGCGATACGAATAGGCCGACCGAAAGCGATCGTAAAGTTCGTCCTCTGACCAGGACTCGGCAGAAGCGGCAGCTACCATCTGCTGCGCCAGGATATCGAGCGCATTCTCCGGAATCTTGATCCGCTCCAGTTCGCCCTTTCGAATCGCTGAAACCAGCGCCGCGCATTCGATCAATTCATCGCGGGTGGTGACAAACAGCCGGCCTTTAGGCTTCGCTCCCACCCAATGGCCGGAGCGTCCGATTCGCTGCAGCGTGGTGGCAATGGAGCGAGGCGATCCGATCTGGCAGACCAGATCGATGGTTCCGATGTCGATGCCGAGTTCGAGCGAAGCGGTGGCAACCACGGCGCGCAGCTCGCCGCGTTTCAGCTTCGATTCCGCCTTGAGCCGTAACTGGCGCGAGAGACTCCCGTGGTGCGGAAGAATCGCCTCCGCTCCCAGGCGTTCGTTCAAGCCGTGCGCGATGCGCTCCGACAGTCGCCTGGTATTCGCAAAGATCAGTGTTGTTCGATGCTCCAGGATGAGCGCTGCCAAGCGGTCGTAGATATCGGCCCACATCTCGGTGCTGGCGACCGAGCTGAGCTCGTCGCGTGGAAGCTCGACAGCAAGCTCCATTTCCCGGCGATGCCCGACATCGATCGTCCGCGTGTCCGGTCCGAGCAGGTGCGCAACCTCTTCAATCGGCCGCACCGTTGCGGAAAGGCCGATGCGCTGGGGCCGCTTGCCGGTCAGAACGTCCAGGCGCGCCAGCGAAAGCAACAAATGAGACCCGCGCTTGTCGTCTGCCATTGCGTGAATCTCATCGACGATCACGGTAGATGCGGTTCGCAGCATCTCTCGCGATTTTTCGGCTGTGAGAAGAATATAGAGCGATTCCGGCGTCGTCACGAGAATGTGCGGCGGCTGTTTGAGCATTTTCGTCCGCTCGTGCGTCGGCGTGTCCCCCGTTCGAACCGAAGTGCGGATGGGCATCAAATGGATGCCTTCGCGTTTGGCCAAAGCCGCGATCTCCGTCAGCGGAACTTCGAGATTCCGATGGATATCGTTGCTCAGCGCCTTGAGCGGCGAGACATACACGACTTGCGTCGCGTCCTGCAGAGTCTGGCTGCGCGCGGCGCGAACCAGCCTGTCCAGGCAAATCAGGAACGCAGCCAGCGTCTTGCCCGAGCCGGTCGGGGCCGAAATCAGCGTGTCGTGTCCGGCTGCGATCTCCGGCCAGCCCAGAGCTTGTGGCTCGGTAGGCGCGCCGAACCGGCTGGTGAACCACTGCTCGACGATTGGATCGAATTTAGACCACACAGCGCTGTTTGATTCATTCTCGCGCAGAGGATGCGGCTTTGTTGGGGCAGATCGCTGATCTGCGGCCACGAAGCGCATGTCGCGCAATTCTTTACTTCAGGCTCGCGAGTATCTGCCGCTTATACTCTTCGGATTTTCGGTAGATATCAGCCTGGTTCAGCGTAAGAACTCGCCGTGCGCTGACGATCTGCC
Organism: Bryobacteraceae bacterium; assembly: GCA_025980435.1. Classification (GTDB taxonomy): domain Bacteria; phylum Acidobacteriota; class Terriglobia; order Bryobacterales; family Bryobacteraceae; genus Bog-105. Next base: position 6 of record JAICXK010000007.1, on the reverse strand, counting down.
GCCCGT
>JAICXK010000281.1 GCA_025980435.1 Bryobacteraceae bacterium | reverse complement strand
GTCCCCCTTCACATGGATCTTGGCATCAGCCTGGTGGGCCTGCTCTGGATTCTCGCGATCCTGGGCATGGTGGCAAAAGTAAATCCGGCTCTGACGATTCTGGCGGTGCTGTGGGGCGCGCTCGTCGTGATTTTCGGAATGAAAATGGGACACTGGGTGCCGGGACCGGCGCACGAGGTGATTCGTGTTCTGCATTTCCTGATCGGGCTGACAGCTATTGGTCTTTCCGAATCGCTGTCGGTCCGGATCAAGCGCTATTTTCGTCAGTCCTGAGCCGTCATCCGCAGAGCCTTCGCTTCTTCCGCTGATCCGGCAGCCGCGCTGCCCGTAATCAGCATCGCACCGCGGTTTGAAGTCAGGTACAGAAAGCCCCACTCCACGAATACCAGAAAGCGGCTCTGAAACTCGACGATGTACATCAGATGAATAAACAGCCATACGAGCCATGCAAGAAAGCCGGAAAGCTGTAAGCCGAAGATATTCGCTACGGCGGCGCCGCGGCCAATCACCGCCAGGTCACCCTTATCGAAGTAGTGAAACGGCTTGATTTGGCGCTCTCCTTTGATTCGCTTCGCGATCGTTTTCGCTACGTAGGCCCCGCCTTGCATCGCGACCTGCGCCACTCCAGGTAACAGAGTACCGTCTTCTTTGGTCGCATAGGCAAGGTCCCCAATGACGAATATGTCAGGGAAATTGGGGATGGTGAGGTCCGGGTTCACCTTGACCCGGCCTGGCTTCAGAACCTCGGCATTGGTACGCTTTGCTAATTGCCGTCCGAAATCGGACATGGCGATCCCCGCAGCCCAAATGACGGTGCGGGCGGGAATGCGCTCGTGCCCGGTATCGGTCTTTACAGTAACGCCCTCCGCGTCTATCTCGGTAACCATGACCTCCGTACGGATGCTTGCCCCCAGGCGTTCCAGCGATTTCGCGGCTTTACGCGATAGCGCTTCCGGATAGGTCGGCAGAATCCGCTGGCCGGCATCGACCAGCAGAATCTTGGCATCTGCCGGATTGATTGAGCGGAAATCATGTTTCAGTGTTCGGTGTGCAATCTCGCCCAGCGCGCCGGCGAGCTCCACGCCGGTGGCTCCGGCGCCTACAATCACAAAGGTCATTAAGGCATTTCGCTCAACCGCGTCGCTGCTGCGCTCGGCTGCCTCGAAGGCCACGAGCACCTTGTGCCGGATCATAGTAGCCTCTTCGATGCTCTTCAGACTGGGCGCCCATGTGCGCCACTCATCGTGGCCAAAGTAGGCGCTCTTCGAGCCGGTTGCAACGATCAAGGAATCATACGGACAGCTTGCGCCATCCTTGAGAAGAACTTGTTTGGCAACCGGATCAATATCGACAACTTCGCCGAGCAAAACGCGGGTATTCTTCTGCCTGTCCAGCACACCGCGAATCGGCGCGGCAATTTCTCCGGGCGAGAGCGAACCGGTTGCCACCTGGTACATCAGCGGCTGGAACAGATGATAATTCCGCTTATCAATCACCGTCAGGTCAACTGGAGCGCGTTTCAGCGCCTTGGCGGCATAAAGACCGCCGAACCCGCCACCCAAAATAACGACCCTGTGCCTGTCAGCCATTTCGTAACCTCGGAGAACCGCTCGCTCACGCGCGCGGCCCGGAAATATTTAGATGCGGTTCAAATTCCCGATTCCGCATAGAAATTCACGGTGGATAGAAATTCAGGCTTCCGCCTGGCTTTGCGGGCCTGCTCAAACGCATAAGCAATTCCGATCAGTTTCGGCTCGCTCCAGGCCGCGCCGAAGAACGAAATGCCAAGCGGCAGCCCGAATTTGAACCCGGCCGGCACAGTGATATGGGGATATCCGGCAACAGCCGGCGGGGAAGCGCATCCGCTATCGGCGCGATCGCCATTCACCCAGTCGCTCACCCATGCTGGCCCGGCGGTCGGGCCCATAATGGCGTCCAGCTTAAATTTGTTCATTACAGAATCAATGCCGCCCTTGCGCGTGAGCTTGTGATTTTTCGACAGGGCGTCCTTATACGCCTTCTGAGTCAGAGGACCCTTCTCCTGCGCCTGCTCCATCAGTTCCTGTTGAAAATAGGGCATCTCCTCGGCGTGATGCGAGCGGTTAAACTCGATGCAGTCCGCCAGGGATTTCACGGCGGCGTCGCGCGCCGCGAGGTAGCTGTTGAGGTCCGCTTTGAATTCATACAGAAGAACCTCGAGTTCCGTGTCACCCCATTTCCCGAAACTCGGAAACTCGACAGGATCGATAATCTCGGCGCCAGCCCGCTTCATCAGGTCGATGCATTCGTCCATCACGTCTTCGACAGCAGGCCCGATATTGAAATACTGGCGGGCGATGCCGATACGCGCGCCTTGCAACCCATTCGCATCCAGAAACCGCGTATAGTCGGGAAAGCTCTTGCCGGCGCTTGCGGAAGTGGCACTATCACGCGGATCAGTACCTACCAAGGCGCCGAGGAGAAGCGCCGCATCGCGAACCGTGCGAGCCATAGGCCCGGCCGTATCCTGGCTGTGCGCAATGGGAACAATTCCCGCCCGGCTGATTAAGCCTAGTGTCGGCTTGATGCCTGCAATGCCGCACATGGAGGATGGACAGACGATTGAGCCATCTGTTTCAGTTCCGATACCGGCCGCCGCTAGGTTCGCCGATATCCCCGCTCCGGTGCCTGAACTCGACCCACAGGGATTGCGATCCAACGCATACGGGTTCTTCGTCTGGCCGCCGCGGCCGCTCCAACCACTGGTCGAGTGGCTGGAACGGAAATTCGCCCATTCGCTGAGATTAGTCTTCCCAAGAATTACGGCGCCTGCCGCTCTCAGCCGTTCGGCTACCCAGGCGTCCTGACGGGCCGGCGTACCAACCAGCGCCAGCGATCCAGCAGTGGTCTGCATCTTGTCTCCGGTATCGATGTTGTCTTTGATCAAGACCGGAATCCCGTGCAGCGGCCCGCGCGGTCCTTTAGTTTTGTACTCCGCGTCGAGCTTTCGGGCAATCGCGAGTGCATCCGGATTGACCTCGATTACGGCGCGCAAACCCGGGCCTCGACGGTCAACCTCGTCGATCCGTTGCAGATACATTTCCGTGATCCGCTCCGAAGTCAGGGAGCGCGCTTTCATACCGCTCTGGAGAGCGGAGATAGTGATCTCATCGAGAGCAAAACCCGATGGGCGTACCCCGGGCGCTTGCCGGAGTTCCGCCGGATTTGCCGTCTGCGGCCGCGGCTGAATCTGCTGGGCATCCATTCCATCTATCGCCGCCAAAGCGAGGCCTACACTTCCGAGAAATTTGCGCCGGTCCATTTGGAGTGATACCAGATTACGACTTCAGATCACGCCACAAGCGCTCTAGAATGAGAAATTGCATTTCGCGCTATATCCGCTGCGGTTTTCATTTAGTGCCCGCGATTCGCTTTACTTTCCGCCCGGGAAATCCTCCAACATTCTGCGCGGGGCGTTCGGAGCCACCTTCCGGAGGATTGCGTGTCTGCCGCAGTGCCAGGACGCCCGCGCTTGTGAATGGCGCGAAGCCTGTCCCTACGTGAGGCTGTTTGAGCCAGTCGCAATCGGGCAGCGGCCCAGCGGACTCTCAAATTCGCCCCGGCCTTTCGTGTTTCGCGCCACGCATCTTGACGGCTTGCATATCGAAGCCGGCGCGAACTTCCACTTCGATCTGAATCTGTTCGATGCAAGCGGGAAAGCCTTGCCTTATCTGGTTCTGGCATTCGCGCACCTGGCCCGCGAAGGGCTCGGCCCCGGCCGAGCCCACGTTGAATTGCATGCCGTATCGCGACTGGACGGCGATGGCGCCCCTTCGGCGCTGATTTACGGCAACGGCCCTCTTCCATTGCGGCAAAATGGACCGGCATTGGAGCTGAGTCTCGATCCTCCTCCCGAGCCCGTTGCGCGTTTGCGCCTGCGATTCCTGACGCCGACCGAACTCAAGTGCGCAGGACAAATCGCCCATCCCGAATTTGCTGTTGTCGCGACCCGTGCGCGAGACCGTATCAGCACCTTAAACGAATTGTACGGACCGGGTCCCCTTCCGATGGAATTCCGGGCGTTCGGCGAAGATGCCGCCCGGGTCAACATGGTTCGCTGCGATATCCGGCACGTCGAAGTGGTGCGCCGGAGTAGCCGTACCGGCCAAAGTCATTCGATCGGTGGATTCATTGGGGAAGCCGAGTACGAAGGCGAACTGACGAAATTCGTTCCTTACCTCCGCGCGGCGCAATGGACCGGCATCGGGAGGCAGACGGTGTGGGGAAAAGGGCAGATCGCGCTGGAATGTTTGTGAGGCCTTTTACGGTTAGAGGGCCACGACGTTATAGCTCGCCGATGCCGCTTTCGGGTAGAAACAGACCTTACCGGCCATGCCAGCTCTCAATCCGGCCGGGATCACAACTCTCCTTGACACAAGGCGAATACCGGAATAATCTGTTTGTACTACGTCGATGTGGAGACGTGTGCAGTCAGGCGAAGGGAACAAGATTATGACGGGCGTGAGAAACATGCGGGATGGCTTATGCAGGCTGGCCCTGCAAGTTCTGTGCGTAGGTGTTTTGGTACTCCCCGGTGTCTGCGCGGCGGCGGACCTGTATGTCGGGAATTTCTTTGGTCCGGGAAACGAGGATGTGTTGCGTTACAACGGGAGCACCGGAACATTTGTGAGTACGTTTGTGCCTACCGGTAGCGGCGGCTTATCCTTTCCGCTAGGAGGCGCGTTTGGAGCCGACGGCAACTTCTACGTGAGCAATTCAGATACGGATTCCGTGTTGCGCTATAACGGGACCACGGGAGCCTTCCTCAACACATTCGCGAATCCCGTCGAAGACGCTGCAGGGCTGGCGTTCGGCCCGGACCACAATCTTTATGCAGCGAACTCCACGTCGCCGGGAGGGGTCACCAAAATCAATGGCACAACGGGCGCCATCATCACTCAGCTAACCGGCGGAGGACTCTCAGATCCGGAAGGTCTGGTCTTCGGACCCGATGGCAATCTGTACGTGGCGAACGGCGACGGAGACGACGTGCTCCGGTTCAATGGAACGACGGGGGCATTCATCGATGCTTTTGTGAGCGCGGGCAGTGGAGGCCTGACGAGCGCACGAGGCGTCGCCTTTGGGCCGGATGGGGACTTATACGTGACTAGTTTCGGCACCAGCGAAGTATTGCGATATGACGGCGCAACCGGCGCTTTTCTAAATGCGTTTATCTCCGCCGGCAGCGGTGGACTCAATCTCGCCCGAGGGTTGGTTTTCGGTCCCGACGGCAATCTGTACGTCGGCAGCTTTGGCACGGGAGATATACTGCGCTACAACGGCACGACCGGCGGATTCATCGATGACTTTGTAGCCGCGGGTTCCGGCGGGCTCGGCGGCCCGACATTCCTCTTGTTCCATGAATCCGCATCGAGCGCGGTTCCGGAGCCATCGATGTTTGGCCTCGGAGGCCTTGGGCTTGCCCTGCTTGCCGCGTGGAAGCGGAAGAGCATCGCAGCAACCCTGCGGATGCTCCCGTGAACAGAGATTCCTACTTCGGCAAAACCCAAGCAAGAATCATGCTTCCGGCCGGGGTGAGCAAATACTGCCTGCCGGCGAGTTCATAGGTGCTCGGGCCTGTTTCCATACGCGCGCCGAGGTTCACGTGCCACAAGGCGTTTCCCGTTTTCGGATCCAGCGCGATCAGGTTATCGGCATTATCGCCTGTGAAGAGGAGATCGCCCGCGGTAGTGAGTATTCCGGCGCTGCCGTCGCCGTCGCCGATTTCGTGTTTCCAGGCGGCCTTTCCGGTTTTGTAATCGATCGCTTCGATCACCGAATTGGACCAGAGGCCGCGGTCGCGTCCTGCCCAGCCCTCCGGCTTGCCTTCGGCGGTCATGTAGAAAATGCTCCAAACGCGCCGGGCGCTGACATAGAAGAGGCCGGCATCGGGACTAAAGCTTGGGGCAAGCCAGTTAGTGGCTCCATCGGAAGCAGGTGAAACCAGCGTGCCGTCGGGCTTTGGTTCCTTTTCCGGGTTGGGTATCGGTTCACCCCGGGCATCAATGCCTTTCGCCCAATTGGTGGCAATGAAAGGCGCGGTCAGGACATGCTCGCCGGTAGTTCGATCCAGCACAAAGAAATATCCGTTCCGGCTGGCTTGTGCCAGCAGCTTGCGATGTACTCCGTGATATTCGTCGTCAAACAGTACCGGCGTCTGCACCGCATCCCAATCATGCGTGTCATGCGGTGAAGGTTGAAAATGCCAGAGTAGTTTGCCCGTATCCGGATTTAAAGAAACGATGGAGCAGGTGTAGAGGTTCGCGCCTTT
>JAICXK010000291.1 GCA_025980435.1 Bryobacteraceae bacterium | reverse complement strand
GGCCCATAGTCGGGTTCACTGCCGAAAGAAGCATCTTCACGAAGGTGGTTTTCCCCGCCCCGTTCGGACCCAGCAAGCCGTACTTCACGCCTACCGGTACCCGCAGAGTCAGATTGGATACGGCCCTGATCTCCCGGCCGCGAAAGCGCGATCGATAGACTTTCTCCAGTCCGGATGTCTCGATCGCGAACTCGGTCGTCATGTACCTTAGAATACGAGCCTTTGTGAACGGAAGTTCCCGGGTCCAGACAAGAACGGGGACGGCACCGTCACAGTCCAGATGTCTAACACCCGGATCATCTTCTTCGGCGTCCTTACCGCCTGCTGTGTGCTCGCGCAGAACAACGGGACGCCCCAACAGACGCCGCCTTCCACTTCGGCGGAAATACCCGCGCTGAAGACCACAGTCACGGTTAATGCCACGCTCGCCAGCGAGGCTCCCGCTGCCATCACCGTCCTCGGGCAGCAGGAACTGCAGACCATTCCGGGAATTGAACTGGACGATCGCTTGCGTCAGGTACCCGGCTTCAGCCTGTTCCGCCGCTCTTCGAGCGTTGTCGCCAATCCCACCACGCAGGGGGTCTCTCTCCGCGGCACCGGATCGTCAGGCGCAAGCCGCACGCTCATTCTGTGGGATGGCATTCCGCTAAACGATCCTTTCGGCGGCTGGGTTTATTGGGACCGCATCGATCCTTCCTACATAAGCCGCGTTGAGATCGATCGCGGCGCGTCCACCAGCCTTTTCGGCGACCGGGCCATGGGCGGCGCCATCTCCATTTTTTCTCCCGCCGAAGAGCATGACCATCTTTTCTTCAACTATCTCGGCGGCAACGAAAATACGCATGACGTCTCGGGCGCTTACTCAAACTTCTGGGGCCTGTGGGGCCTGTCCGTCCATTCACGCGGTTTCACCACCGACGGCTACTATGTCACTCCTGGCTATGCCCGCGGCAGCGTGGATCGGCCCGCGAATTTACGCTTCGCGACCGGCGATGTGCACGTAGACTATCTCGGCACGCGCGACCGGCTGGCGATTCGCTTCGACATTTTGGCCGAAGAGCGCGTGAACGGCACTGCCCTTACGCATAATTCCACCGGGCTGGGGACCTTGGGCACAACCTATACCCACTCGTGGACCAATGACGAAGTTTCAGTTCTCGGCTTCCACACCCAGGAACAGTTTCACAGCACGTTTTCAGCCGTCTCCGCGGATCGGAATTTCGAGCGCCTCACCTCGCGCCAAACCGTGCCCATCCAGGACACTGGCGGCGCGGCCTACTGGCAGCACCACGCCAAGCGATGGAATACGGTGGTAGGCGCCGATGCCGACGACACGCGTGGAATCAGTTACGACTATTCCTACAACGCGCGCGCTTTGACGCGCTCGGGCGGCACACTGCTCGAGCATGGGGTTTTCGCGCAGGGAGACGTGGCGCTCGGTCCGGCCCGCTTCTTTGCGGGCATCCGCCATCAGTTCACCGGACAGCATGGTGAAACCTTCGTCAGTCCGAATGCCGGCGCTACGCTGGGCTTTCACCAGTTCCGGTTCCGCGCATCCGGTTACCGCAGCTTTCGCGCCCCTACCCTCAACGAGCTCTATCGCGGCTTTCGCGTCGGCAATGCGCTCACCCTTGCAAACCCGGCGCTGGTTCCGGAAGGGCTGGTAGGCGTCGAGGCCGGAGTCGATTACTACGCCGAGAGCACGCGAATTTCGTTCACGGCTTTTCACAACGATCTGAATAACCTGGTCGACAACGCCACCCTGAGCGTCACACCCAGCTTGATTCTGCGGCAGCGCATGAATTTTCCGAGCGCCCTTTCGCGCGGCCTCGAGGCCGGCGTCCACCATCATTGGACACACTGGATCGCTGAAGCCGGTTATCAATACGCCGATTCACGGCTCGCCACCGGCCAGCGGATTCCGGAGGTGCCCAAGCAAACCGGTACGGCACAGCTCACGTATTCCGGCAAGTCGACGCTGATCTCCGGAGGCATTCGCGCGTTCAGTCTCGTGTTCGATGACGATCTGAACCAATTTTTGCTGCCGGGCTACGCAACCTTGGAGATTGCGGCGCAGCAGCACCTGACGAAGAATCTCTCCGTACAGGCTACTTTCGATAATCTGCTGGACCGCACTTATCTTGTGGCGCTGACGCCGAATCCTAACGTTGGCGCGCCACGGATCTGGCGAATTGGCCTGCGCTGGAGCGGACCAATCCGGTAGCGTGGCGCACGATTTATCGTGCTGGCGGGCAGTTTGCTGCCCGCTTTCTATGATTGCCCGGCGGCTTGCGAACGGCTCAACCCACGGCGGTAGATCAGATCCCGCAGCGAACGTATGTGCGCGTAGGGGCTGTCGATGGCATCGATCATAATCGGCTGATCCTTGCCCACAGCCAATCGTAGAATCTCGCCGCGCATTAGTTCTCGGCAGGAGATCTGTCCCTGCTGCAAAGGAATCGCCAGGTACACGTCTTCATCGCTCAAAATGTGTCCTTCCGGCAGATCCGCTTTTGCATACACGCCGCGAACCAGCGAATCCAGGTACTCCACTTCTTTCGCCGGAGGCATGCGCTTCTGAACGCCCGGCGCGCCGCACATTTCTTTGGCCTTGTGGAACGCCTTGAACCACGTATCGGCGTGTTCGGGCAGTGAACAATATTTCGAGACCGGGATATTGTCGGCCTCAATGTCCACGTGCCGTTCAAAAGTTCGCGCGCCCTTTGCGTAAGCGATCAGCATCGAGGCGGTCCAGTCCGTGAATTCGTGCGTCGAGAAGCCGATGGTCAGCGCCGGATAGCGCGCCTTCAAAAAATCAATCTGGTTCAATTCCAGCTCGCGATCCTCGGAAGGATAAATCGACACGCAATGGTTCAGCGCCAGCGGAACATTGCGATTCGTGAAGAACGTAACCAGATCGTCCAGATCTTTCAGCGAAGATCCGCCGCTCGAAACGATGACCGGCTTCTTCGTTTTCGCGATCTTTTCGATCAGCACCCAATCGTTGAGGTCTGAACTCGCGATCTTCAGGATGCTTATCCCCAACTCGCAGCACAGATCCACGGAGCGTTCATCGAAAGGCGTCGCCATGGGAATGCAGGATGCCGCCCGAATCGCCTTTACCAGTTCCGCGTAATCGTCGTCCGACAGGCGGGTGTCCATCGTCTTCTTCACGTAGCGGATATCTTTGCGATTCCGAAAATCGCCATGAATAAAAGAATTCACGTCACGAAATTGGAGCTTTAGCGCGGCGCGAACATTATTAAACCGGACCACCTGGCCGAAGGAATTGATAATCTTTAATCCCCGGCTCAACCGGCCCCAATGGTTACACGCCATCTCCAAGACAAAAAGTTCGTCAAAAATGTCCCGATCAATCATGCAATCTCTTTGATTTCCATTCTGTCCAAAAGTTCGGACAAATGTTTTAGTATTGTGCCATCCGGATACCCGGGACCATCGTCCCCATCGGTGGCATGCCTGACAATGGCTACTTGCATGCCAGCCTCCAAACCCGCCTGGTAATCCTCATCCGTATCGCCGAGATATAGACACTCCGCCGCTCGAAGTTTATACAGCCCGAGCAGGTTCCGCAGCATCTCCAGCTTCGATTCGTATGGTGGAGTTCTCCCATCCCGGCAGAGCACGTGCCGGAATAATGGCTGAATCTCCAGCCTTTCCAGAATGCGCCCGGTCGCAAATGTGGGCTTATTCGTAGCGATAAACAGCTCAATTCCCGCCCGTTTCAGCTCCGCGAGCGTGAAAGCGGCCCGCGGGTGCAATTCTGTCTTCTGCCAGCCGTCGGAATCGTAGCAGGCCCGAAAGGCGGCTTCCAGGCCGGAAAGCTGCTGCTCATCCGCCTCCACCAACTGCGCGAAAATCTGGCGAATTGGAGGTCCGATGAACGGAGCCAGCGGCCGTTCGCGGGCCGGGAAACGCAGCTCCTTCAGCGCGCGATCCACCGAAAATTCGATTCCGGGCAAGCCGTCAATCAGCGTCCCATCCAGATCGCAGATCACTGCTTTCATGGTCATGGGCACTCTCACTGCTGCGGCTTAATAAACAAATTCGACCGCAGTTCTTCCGGATCGAGAAACGGAAACATGTCTTCCAGAGCGGGCGAGACAATGGTCCCATCCGGCAGTTGGCGCGACTTCAGTCGCGGTTCGAATTCCTGCTTCGTATCGAGCATAATTTCGCACAGCGCCGGCCCCGGCGCGTCCAGCAGTTCCCAAAGCCGCGGCATGCAATCCACGCCCGTCACGCACGTGGAAGGAATGCCGTACGCCTCCGCCACTCGCGTGAAATCGGGAAATGAAACGCCGCTGTCCGGCCCCGCGCCAATCATCCTGCCAAAGAAATTGCTCTGCGTTTGCCGGATGGAAAGATATCCGCCGTTATTCAGCACCAGCAGCTTCACCGGCAACTGATGATGAACCAGGGTCTGCAGCTCCTGTATGTTGAGCTGCACGCTGCCATCTCCCGCCAGGCAAATGACTCGTCCGGACCCGCGCGCCACCGCCGCGCCGATCGCCGCGGGAAGGTCGTAACCCATCGAAGCCGAGCCCGAATTCGAAATCAGGCGCTGCCCCTTCTTCAGCCGCGCGGCCTGGTACGGCACAATGCAGGCAGTCGCGTTTCCGCACACCACGACATCGTCGGAGCGCAGCCCTTGAAACAGCAATTCAATGAAATGGTACGGGTTCAAGGGCGATGCCGACCGGCGGTGCTTGTTCTGCACCACGGGATACCGCGCCACACGCTCCCGGCACCAGGCGAGCCACTCCCGATGCGCGGCCAGCGGCTCCCAGCCATTCAGTTGCGCGCCCAGTTCGCCCAGGAAGACGTTCAGATCGCACTCGACCGCCAGATCCGGCGATACCAGCGGCTTGCTCAGCTCCGCCGGATCGATGTCCACCTGAATCTTGAACGCCTCGCGCGCGAACGACGACCAGTTATAGCTGACCTGCCGAATATTCAGGCGCGATCCCAGCACCAGCAGCACGTCGGCGTTTTGCACGGTGAAATTGCCCGCCCGTTCGCCGATGGTGCCCGGCCTGCCGCAGAATAGTTCATCGTCCGAATCGATCAGATCGTGTGTCCAGGCGGTGGTCACCGGAACGCCCAGCTTGCGAATCACCTGTTCGAATGCCGCCAGCGCGTGCGCGGCGCGAACGCCGGTTCCCGCCAGTATGACCGGACGCTTTGCCCCTTTGAGCCTCTGTACAATCTCTTCACACTGCCGGCGCACCACGCCGATGTCGCAGGGAAGGTCGTCTTCGGCCGGATCGTAGGCGGCCAGCGCGGCCGGATCGATCTTGGCGGATTGCACATCCACTGGCAGATCGAGCCAGCACGGCCCGGGACGACCCGAAGTCGCAAGGTGGCAGGCCTTCTCCAGGTGGTAGCGAACAGTGGACGGATCCGAAACCAGGGCCGCGTACTTCGTGATCGGCTTGACCATCCGGACAATGTCGACTTCCTGATCGCCCAATTGCCGGATACCGTGTACGCCGCGCACCGCCGCGCAGGTTTCGCGCTTCACCTGACCGGAGAGAACCAGCAGAGGAACCGAATCGGTCCATGCGCCGAAGACGCCGTTCAGCGCATTAATGCTGCCCGGCCCGGTGGTGACGTTGACAACGCCCAGCCCGCCCGTGACGCGCGCGTAGCACTCGGCCGCCATCGCGCAGGCCTGTTCATGGTGATTGCAGACGTAATGGATGCGACTTTCGCGGCCGATGGAATCGTTCAGGTGCATGGCGCCCCCGCCGGTGACCAGGAAAACCTGCCGCACACCGCGCTCGGCCAGCGATTCAAAGACGTAGTCAGAGAGTTTCGTCATGCAGATGGTGTGCGCGTTTGTACACGTATAGTTACCAGGAAGATGACAGGGCGCAACTCGCTATTTTGGTTTCGCGGGTGCACTTTGGTAGTTTAACGTGAATGAG
>JAICXK010000108.1 GCA_025980435.1 Bryobacteraceae bacterium | reverse complement strand
GAACGGCTGATGGGGATGGATGCGGACCTGTATTTTGCAGCCGGCGATCTGGTGAATTGGGGCCGCGGGCTGGAGGCGATGGGGAAGATACTCGCACGCCGGGCCGAGCAAATGTATGTGCTGCCTGGAAACCACGAATCTTAAGAGGACGTAATCCAAATCTGCTCCCGGTTCGGGCTCCACAATTTTCACGGGCAGACAATACAGACGAACGGCTACTACATCGCGGGCCTGGGATACTCCAGCCCAACGCCTTTCGATACTCCCGGCGAATACAGCGAGGCCGAGATACAGAAACGCCTGGCTGCGTTCGCCGGGTTGAACCCACTGATTCTGATCTGCCATTGCCCGCCGAAAGGGACAGCGTTGGACCGGGTCCGAGATAATCTTCACGCCGGAAGCACGGCGGTCCGAGATTTTATCGAGAAGTATCAACCGGACTACTTCTTGTGCGGGCACGTACACGAAGCGGCCGGAACGGAAGCGGAGTTGGGCAGGACCCGCTGCCGGAATGTCGGTAAAAGCGGCTACCTACTCGAGATTTGATCCATTTCGGAGCAAAGCCCGGTACGTGCTGTTTCAGAAAGGGCCGGGCATGCCCGGCCACTACGGTTATTTCTTGGCGGGTTTGGCGATGCTCTTCGAGTGCTCCGGTTGTGCCGCGGCGGCAGCCATGGCCGCATCGTGCAACTGGAGATTTCCGCCGACCATGCTTGCGATGGTGTGGAGTTCAAGCCCTTCCGCTTCCTTGGTAAACAGAAGGCACTTGCGCTCCTCGTCGAAATCGGCCTGGATCCAATCACCCGCACCCACCTGGCTGGTAGCCATAAGGTTGGATAGAGGATGAACCAAGAGACGTTCGATCGCGCGCTTCAGGTGGCGAGCGCCATATTTCACGTCTGTCCCCTCGTTCAGAAGGAAATCCTTGCCGGAGTCCGAGACCGTGATAACAAACGACTTTTCCGATGGCGACAGCATAATGCGCTGTTGCACCTGGCCGAGTTCGAGATCGAGGATGCGGCGTAGCTCGGATTCGCCCAGAGGCTTGAACACCACAACCTTATCTATCCGGTTCATGAACTCGGGGGTAAACTTGCGCCGCGCGGCTTCCACGCCGCTCTTGGACATTTTTTCGTTGAGCTTGTCAACGGCAGCGGCCGTGTGAGTGGGAGCAATGGTCTGGAAGCCGAGCTTCGGAGTTACCAGAGCGCTCATTTCCGCAGCGCCGAGATTACTGGTCATGAAGATCAGCGCTTTTGAGAAATCAACCTTGCGATTGTCTCCCAGGGTGAGAGTCGCTTTGTCGAGAATGCCCAGCAGCAGGTTCCAAAGGGCATCGCTGGCCTTTTCGATCTCATCAAACAGGATGAAGCTCAACTTCACAGAATCGGTGTGATGCTGGTTGATCACTTCCTGGCTGAGCAGGGGGTGCGTCTCGCGATGGCCGAGATAGCCCGGAGGCGAGCCGATCAGTTTAGCGATCTCATGGCTGTGCTGAAACTCGGCACAGTCAATCTTGATCACCGCCCGTGGATTGCCGACCAACGCTTCGGCGGTCGCTTCCACAGTGCGGGTCTTGCCGGACCCGGTCGGACCTAAGAAAAGGAAGTTGCCCACCGGGCGCCCCGGCGCGGACAGACCGGTGACGTGCATCTGATAGATGTTCACGATCTGTTCGATGGCTTCGTCCTGACCGACGATCAGCTTCAGTAACGTCTTCTCTAAGCTTTCGGCATCTTTGCCCGTCCTGGTAGGATCGAGCACTTTGCGGAGCCGGCTCATATATTCTGATCCTTCTTTCTACTCATGACCGAGTGCTGCTGTTCCTTTCGATTGCATTCAGCCTCGGCCTCAAATCCTGTTGACGTACACTCAACAGGCAGCAAACCAGGGGCCAAACACCACCACGCTGCTTCCTACTTGGTTTCATCGTCAGAGGCACCTTTTTCATGAATAGTCGTTAGGCTGTTTTCCTCATCGGGCTTTTCTGATTAGTCCTTCTGCGGTCGAGAAGGTCTCACCTCAACACGACTAATTAACGTTCTTTCAGGCATTTTTAAAATCCCCAATACAATCTCCGCGATGTCCTCCGGAGCTATCTTCCAATCGGAGCGCTTCGAGACGCTCTCAGCGGCAAATTCGGTATCCACACTGCCGGGCATGACATAACTTACCCGCACGTTATCGTGGCGGTGGTCCATCATCATCGCTTCGGTAAACCCGTTCAATCCAAATTTCGAGGCGTTGTAACCAGCGCCGCCCGCGAATGGATTTTTACCCGCCAGGCTGCTGATATTGACGATCGAGCCGCCCCGCGATCGCCGAAACCGTTCGAGCGCCTCGCGGCTGCAATAGAACGCGCCGGACAGATTCGTCCCGATAAGCCGGTCCCACTCATCGACGCTGAGTTCCGCCGCCGCACGGAAGATTCCGAAACCGGCGTTATTGATCAGGATGTCGAGCCCGCCAAACTGCCGGTCAACGAACTGAAACAAGCCAGCGACCTGCTCGCTACTGCTGACGTCCGCCGGATGGCCCGCTACCTTGCGGCCTGGCGCTCCCTTGGCAAGCCGGCTCACAGCGGCCTTTAATTGCCCGGGGTCGCGCCCGCAGATAATCACATCCGCCCCAGCAGCAAGCAAGGCTTCGGCGATTGCAAAACCGATGCCCTTAGACGCACCGGTTACCAGCGCTCTCTTATTGGTGAGAGGTTCGCTCATGAAGATTACTTAAGCTGGCGTCCCCTGTTTACCGTGTTCCCGGCCCTTTAGCACCACCGCTCTCTAGTAAGAGTGATTCCGGGCGCCCACAGCCGGTTCCCGTTTCGCAAAACTTTTACGGACCCTATACCGATTACGACTTCCATATTCACCGCGACCCCTATACTGATAGAGAGTCCCCGCCATGAGTGTTGTCTGGCTGCGGACGGCCGCCGCCTTGTACTCTTGCGGACTGCTGTACGCGCTGATTTATCTGTTTCGGAAGAACACACGCCTGTTCCTTCCGGCATTGGTTGCCTTCGGCACGGGCGCAGTCTTTCATCTCGTGTCCATCGTTGAGCTTTGGGCCGAATCCGGCCACCTGCCACTGAACAATTTTTACGAGACCAGTTCGGTCTGCGCGTTCCTTATAGCTGTACTTTTCCTGTTAGGGTACACCTATTACCGGATCTCTATCTTCAGTGTTTGCATTTTTCCACTGGTTTTTTTTATGACCTTGATTGGAGCTACTGAATTTCCGATAGCTCCCTGGAGCAGCCCGTACGTGAGGAACGCATGGCTTGTTATCCACATATCAACGGTGTTAATCGGATATGCGGCTTTGATCTTCTCGGCGGTATCTTCCGTTTACTACCTGCTGCAAGAGCGGCAGCTCAAACGAAAGAGAGTGACTCCGTCTTCGAACCGGCTGCCGCCGCTCGCCACGCTGGACCGCATCATTACACAATCGATGAACGCGGGGTTCGTCTTTATCACGATCGGGACCGCGACGGGCGTCATCTGGGCTTTTGTCGATAGCGGGACAAACTGGATCGGCGATCCGAAAATCGCGTTTTTCCTGTTCACCTGGGCGTTCTATCTGGCCATGATCTTTTTGCGCGTCTCGGCCGGCTGGCGTGGACGCCGGATAGCCTGGCTCACGGTAAGCGTACTCGGCTGCTCTATCATTACCTGGGCCACGCACGCCGGGTTGAGGAGCTTGTTCCACTGATGCGACTGGCAGTTGCGGGTATCAACCACCGTACGGCGCCGCTTCAGGTTCGAGAGCGGCTGGCTTTCAGGGCTCAAGATATTCCGGACGCGCTCCTTGCGATGCAGGCGCGGGGGGCTAAAGAAGCGCTGATCCTTTCCACGTGCAACCGCGTGGAGCTCACGGCGGCCCTGGAGGATGGCATTTCAGCCGAAGCGTTGTTCGAATGTCTGGTCTCGAAGCGGGAAGGTGTAACGGTTGAGTTGCTCCGGCCACATCTTTATTTATTCGAGCAGGCCGAGGCGATCCGGCACCTGTTCCGAGTGGCCTCCAGTCTGGATTCCATGATCGTCGGCGAACCGCAGATCCTGGGCCAGCTCAAGGAGGCGTACCGGCAAGCCAGGGATCAGGGGACAGTCGGCACAATGCTCGATACCGTGCTGACGCGCGCGTTCAACGTCGCGAAACGGATTCGCTCGGAGACGGAGATCGGATACAACGCGGTGTCGGTCAGCTACGCCGCGGTTGAGCTCGCGCGGGAGATTTTCGGCTCGCTGACGAAAAAGCGAGTGTTGATCATTGGCGCAGGAAAGATGTCGGAAGGCGCCGCCAAACATCTACTGAGCGCGGGCGCACATGAGATCCTGATCGCGAATCGTACTCGCGAACGCGCCGAGGATCTGGCCCGGCTGTTCCGCGGAGAAGTGGTGCTGTACGATCTGTTTCCGGCGCGCCTGGCCGAGATGGATATCGTGATTACGTCTTCGGCGGCACCCGGATACATTCTGAGCCCGGAGATGATCCGGCGGGCCATTGAAAACCGGCGGAATCAGCCGATGTTTCTAATCGACATTGCTGTTCCCCGAAATATCGATCCGGCGGTAAACGGGCTGGAACACGCTTTTCTATACGATATAGATGATCTGCAGCGGCTGGCTGACCGAAACCTGCGCGCACGCGGTGAAGTGGCCCGGCAGGCGGAAGGCATTGTTTCCGAAGAGGTCGCGCGGCTGGAAGCAAAGCTGCGGGAACGGAGTGTCGCGCCTACGATCGTCAGCTTGCAGGAGCAACTGGAGGCGATTCGCGCGGACGTACTGGGGCACTACCGGGCACGCCTCGGGCCGCTGACGGCAGACCAGGAGGACGCGTTGGAGGCGCTTACCCGCGGCATCGTCAACAAGATTGCGCACGGGCCTATTTCGGAGATGAGGCGGCAGGCGGCGGCAAAGGACGCGGGCGAGGAGAGCCGGGAGGCCGAGTTGATCACGACCGTCCGGCGCATCTTCCGGCTGCGAAGCTGATGGCAGCGGCGGCGGGCAAGGTTCTTACGATCGGCTCGCGGGGTTCGCCGCTCGCATTGTGGCAGGCCAACTATATCGCCTCGCGATTAGAGCGCCTGGGGCTGGCGAGCCGGATCGAGATTATCAAGACCACCGGAGATCATCTGCAGACTGCCTCGCTGGTTCAGGCGGGCGGCAAGGGACTGTTCACGAAGGAAATCGAAGAGGCGCTGCTGGCGGGCAGCATCGATGTGGCGGTGCATAGCTTGAAGGATCTCCCGACGGAGACGCCGGCAGGGCTGGCGATCGCAGCGATCCCAGAGCGGGAGGATCCAAGAGATGCCATCGTGGGTAGGAGGCTGCAGGATTTGCCGCACGGCGCGATAGTGGGCACGAGTTCGGGGCGCCGCGCGGCTCAGTTGCGGGTTATCCGGCCGGATCTATGCATCCAGCCGGTGCGCGGCAATGTGGATACGCGGCTACGCAAGTTGAAGGAGGGCCAGTACTCCGCCATTCTACTGGCCGCCGCGGGCCTGCGGCGCCTGGGGCTGGAATCCGAAATTGCGGAGATTCTTACCCCTGAGCAGGTCTGTCCGGCGGCGGGACAGGGAGCGCTGGCGATCGAAACGCGCGAGCACGATAAAGCTTTTGATCTTTGCCGCAAGCTGAACGATGAATCAAGCAGCCAGGCGGTGCTATGCGAGCGTACCGCGCTGGCTGCGCTGGGCGGCGGATGCCAGCTTCCAATCGGGGCCTTCGCCGAGAGCCTGGGCGGGGCTCTGCGCATTACGGCGGTGGTTGTTTCGCCGGACGGGTCACGCCACTTGCGCGCGAATGCCGAAGGTCCTCGGGACCGGCCAGCCGAGCTTGGGGCCCGTGTCGCCGGGGATTTGCTCTCGCGCGGGGCCGACGCCATTCTCAGTGAGATTCAATAAGTGGGGCGACTGGATGGTCTGCGGATCGTGGTGACCCGCGCAGCGCACCAGGCGGAGGAGCTGGCTCGACCGCTGCGCGAGCTAGGGGCCGACGTTCTTTTAGTTCCCGTGATCGGCATCGCGCCACCCGCCGATCCCGCGCCTTTGCGCGAGGCGGCTGGACGCGTGGACGAATACGATTGGATCTTGTTCACGAGCGTGAACGCGGTTACCGCCTTTGTTGCGATGCTGCCGTCTTCGCCCGCAGAGTGCAGAATCCGGATCGCCACGGTGGGCGCCGCTACGCACCATGCCGCCGAAGCAAACGGATTCGCTGTCGCGCTCACGCCTGAGCGCTACGTTGCGGAGTCACTGGTCGAAGCGTTGGCCGGTGAGGATCTGAAGGGACAGCGAATTCTGATTCCGAGCGCCGCCGTGACTCGCGACGTGGTTCCCGCCGAGTTGCGGAAACTTGGCGCTCACGTTGATGTGGTCGAAGCTTATCGCAATGTCATGCCGTCCGAAGCCGCCGAGCGCGCCGCCGCATTTCGCGAGCCATATCCGGATTGGGTGACTTTCGCCAGTTCATCAGCGGCCGATAACTTAATTCGGTTGATTGGAAGCGAGCCGCTGCGTAAGGTGAAGATTGCGACGATTGGTCCAATCACATCCGCTACCGTTCGCAAGCACGGGCTGGAAGTTGCGGCAGAGGCGGAGATTCAGACCGTGGAAGGGATGGTGCGGGCGATCCGGAAACATGCGTAGAGGCGCTCTTTCAATTTCGGCCGCGAGCGGACAAGCCGCGGAACAGCGAAATGATTGATTGCGAAGGTCCCATCACAACGCTGGAATCTCGGATTCGGGTCTGGGTTATAGCGACGCAAGAAGGTCTCATGAATGCCGGATCGTGCTCCTGGTAGAAAGTAGATGTGAGGAACGCGACGGGGGAATTGCCCTACATTCTTACGCGCCGGACGAGTCTGACCGTACTGGTAGTGGTTCTTCTCCTTGACGCTTGCACGGTCGGTCCAAAGTACACGAAGCCTTCCGTCCCGGCCGCTCCGGCCTATTCCGAGCAACCTCCCGCAACGTACAAAGAGATAAACGGCTGGACGACAGCGCATCCGGGCGATGCCGTAATTCGCGGGAACTGGTGGGAACTGTTCGGCGATGTCCAACTGAATGAGCTGGAAGAGCAGGTCGCGCCCGCGAACCAGACTCTCAAGGTGGCGGAAGCGAATTTCCGCGAAGCGCGCGCATCCATCCAGTACAATCGCTCCTTCTTGTATCCCACCGTGAGCGCCGGAGCCGGCATCAGCCATAACCGCGTGTCGGGCAACAATCCGACTGGATTCCCGGGACGCAGTTACGCGGATTTCAACCTGCCCATCAGCGTGTCTTACGATGCAGACCTGTGGGGCCGCGTGCGGCGCACGATCGCAGCTTCGCGCGAGCAGCTTCAGGCTTCGGCCGCCGATCTGGAAAACGTCAAGCTCGAGCTGCAAACGGAGCTGGCCGTCGATTATTTCGAAGCTCGCAGCCTGGATGCGCAAAAGAAGCTGTTCGATGATACGGTCGCGGCCTACCAAAGGGCGCTGCAATTGACGCAAAACCGATTCAACGGCGGCGTGGCATCCAAAGCGGAGGTGGCGCAGGCCCAGACCCAGCTAAATCAAACCCAGGCGCAAGACATCGACCTTGGCGTAGCTCGCGCCCAGTACGAGCATGCCATTGCCGTCTTGATTGGGAAAGTGCCCGAAGGCTACAGGCTGGGGCCCATGGTTTTAAGCAAGCAACCGCCTGCGATTCCCGTGGGCGTACCATCGCAGCTTTTGGAACGCCGGCCGGACATCGCAACAGCGGAACGGCAAGTCGCCTCGGCAAATGAGCAGATCGGCATCGCTCGTTCGGCGTTTTTCCCCGATCTCATCATTAGCGCAACCGGCGGTTTGCAAGCCGGTAGCATCGTGAACTGGTTTACCTGGCCGAGCCGCTATTGGGCCGTTGGTCCCCAGGTTCTGCAAACCGTCTTTGATGCAGGCCGGCGCCGCGCACAGTTGGAAAGCGCCCAGGCAGGCTATGACGCCACAGTGGCCCATTACCGGCAGACCGCGCTGACGGCGTTCCAGGAAGTGGAAGACAATCTGTCGAGCTTGCGCATTCTGGAACAGGAGACTGGTAAGCAGCAGGAAGCCACGGCCGCGGCGGAGAACTCCCTGCAGCTATCCCTGAATCGATACAAAGGCGGCCTGGTGACCTACCTGGAAGTCATCACCGCACAAAGCATTGCGTTGACGAACGAGCGGACCGAGGTAGATTTACTGCGGCGGCGCATGGATGCGAGTGTACAGCTCATAAAAGCCCTGGGCGGCGGCTGGGATACCAGCAAGTTGCCGCAGGGGTAAAGTGAGAAACGCCTGCGGGCCAGCGCATCAACTCCTGCGAGCAGGCTTCCCGCGGAGCAGAGCTACAGCGATTGACCCAACCTCTTTTCCAGTTGCCCGCGATAGGTTCTGCTGATTCTCGATCTCGAACCGTCTTTCAGGAGCGCTTCGAATTCGCCATGGGAGATCGGCTCCAGGCGCAGGATGCTTTCGATGTTGACGATAGCCGAACGATGGACGCGGACAAAACGAACGGGATCGAGCCGGGCGGCAAGCTCGTTCAGCCCGGCCCGGTACAACAGCTCCTTTCCTCCGACGTGCAGGTTCGCATAAACGCCAGCAGCTTCGATCCAGTCGATATCGGCCACCCGGACAAAGCGGGTTGAACCTGCGGATTTCACCACCAGACGATCTAGCGGCAGATCGCCCGCGGGTGGTGTGGAAACCATGCGAAGAATACGACGTCCAAACTCCCGCACGCTGCGTTCATCCATCCGGATGCTGACGCGAGCCATGGTCAATTCAAAGCGCTCGTCGCTGAACGGCTTCAGGAGATAGTCAAGCGCATTTGCTTCGAAAGCGCGGATTGCATGCTCATCGTAGGCGGTCACAAAGACGGTTAGCGGCATCCGCCGACCGGCGCCGGTTGAGAGATCCGGTAAGGCAAACACACAGCCGAGAATCGTCCATCCCAAACTTGCGAGGACAACGTACCCCGCACGGGTGTTCATCCACTGTTTGCGAGCTTTCGGGTTCATCACTTTGCCGCCAGATGAACTCCTTCCGGATCAGCCATGCGCAGCATCAGTCCCCATCCGTAGATGTTATTAGCGATGGCCACAGCGACCTCATTATCGCCCGATTCCAGAGGCAACGCGAAGGATCCATTTTCCAGTGAACATCGCGCGTCCATCTCAGGATGCAATGGACCGGGAGATGATGTACTGCGATGTTGCAGAGATCGGACGACGACCACACAACCGGCGTTGACTGTGGTAGACTCCGAACCACTCTTTTGAAAGGATGGCGCTATGAGAATCATGGTTGTTTGGAGAACGGTTCCGGGCAAATACAGAGCCGCGTTGGAGGCATTCCTTCGCGCCGGCGGTCCGGTCCCGCCTGGAGCTAAGACAATTGGCCGCTGGCACGTTCCAGGGTCAATCACCGGATGGCACCTTATCGATGGAGATCTCACGGCAGTAGCACAGCACGTCGCGGAATGGGCAGACTTACTGGAATGTGAAGTCTACCCGGTTATCGAGGATGACGAAGCCGCAACGGCAGCGAAGAAGGTGTTTGCAAAATAGGCGCACGCTTTTCGACAATCGACGAGATTCCGCTGCTGCTGATTGCAGCAATTCTTCCGTTCCAGGCGTTTGCGCAAGCGCAATGGCCGACTGCGAGCCCAGCCGCCGCCGGTTTCGACACAGCTAAGCTTGACGCCGTTCAACGCGATCTTGCGGAGAGGGGGACAACCGCCTTCCTTGTCGTGCGCCGCGGAAAGATTGTTTCCGAATGGTATGCGCCGGGCCAGGGGCGCGAAAAGCTGCAAGGCACAGCATCATTGGCGAAGGCTCTGATAGGAGGCCTGACGCTTTTGAGCGCCATGAACGATGGACGGATCAAGCCGGATGACCTCGCTTCCAAGTACATCCCGTCATGGAAGAATGACGCGCTGAAAAGGCGCATTACGATTCGCGAGCTGGCGACACATACCTCCGGTATCGAAGACGCCGAACAGGATGATGTTCCACACAACAAATTGACCGGCTGGAAAGGCGCGTTCTGGCGACGCGATCCCAATCCGTTTTCCATCGCGATTCGTGACGCGCCGGTACTGTTTGAACCGGGAACGGCTTTCGAGTACAGTAATCCCGGAATGGCGGCGCTCTCGTACGCTGTAACGGCCAGCTTAAAAGGGAGCGCACTGCCCGATGTGAAGGCTCTGCTTCGGGCCACGGTGATGCAGCCGCTCGGAATTCAAGATTCCGAGTGGTCGATTGGATATGGGCGGAGTTATCAGATGGACGGAATGGACTTGTATGCCAATTGGGGCGGGGCGGCGTTCACGGCACGCGCGACCGCAAAGCTCGGATTGCTGATGCTGCAGCGCGGTGAATGGAATCGACGGCAGTTGATCGCGAGGCAATGGGTGGATCGGACCCTGGCTTACGCCGGCGCCCCGATCGCTCACGGGCGTCTGGACCAGGATGCGCCCGCTTCGGGCCTCTGCTGGTGGATCAATACCAATGGCGGGTGGAAGGGCGTTCCGAAGGACGCATTTGGCGGCGCTGGAGCCGGACATCAGATGCTGCTGGTCGTTCCCGGTCTCGATCTGATTGTGGTTCGAAATGGCCGAAGGTTGGACGCAGGAGCCGATGCGGCCTTCTGGCCTCCCCTGGTTCAGTACGTGTTGCGACCTGTTGTCGAAGCAATTGCCGGGCGGCCTCAGTCGTGAGACACCTTCTGACGATAGCCGTGTGGCTGCTCGCGGTGCAGTTCCCGCTGTCTGGCAAAACGATTTCAACGCTCCTGAGCCGCGGCTACACGCTACTTCCGTATCCGCAAAAAGTAACGCTTGGAGCACAAGACCTGGAATTTACGCAGGCGTGGACCGTAGCGTTTGCGGCCGGACGTGGCGGCGATGAGCCTTATGCAGAGCTAAACGACCTTTTGGAAAAGCGCTTTCATCTATCGCTGCATAAAAGCACTTCCGGCACCGCAGGCAATCTCGTTCGCCTCGCCATAACTCCCAATACCGTTGCTGTCACGAATGTAACGGATTCGGACAGAGCGGCACTGGCCGAACAAGCCTACCGGCTGAGCATTAAGCCAAATGAAATCACAATTACCGGCAACACGGAGACCGGGCTGTATTACGGCATCCAAACGTTGGTGCAGCTATTAAAAGAGCAGGCTGGGAAGATTTGGCTGCCCGCGGCAACGATTGAAGACTGGCCGGATATGAAACTCCGGGTCATTTATTGGGATGATGCGCATCACCTGGAGCGCCTGGCCGATCTGAAAGCGGCGATCCGCCAGGCATCGTTCTACAAAATCAACGGCTTTGCCATCAAACTTGAGGGGCACTTTCAATACAGCCACGCTGCGCCCATTGTGGATCCCTATGCTCTAAGCCCTTCCGAATTGCAGGAGGTGACCGATTACGGATTAAAGCATCACGTACAAGTGATTCCATATCTGGATGGGCCTGCGCACGACGCCTTTATCCTCAAGCATCCCGAATACGCGAGCCTGCGGGAATTCCCGGACAGCAATTACGAAGTTTGCGCAACGAATCCCGAAACGATTCGACTGTTCGACGGCATGTTTGATGACCTGCTTGCGGCGAACAAGGGAGGCAAGTACTTCGTGCTATCCACAGACGAACCCTACTATGTTGGCCTCGCCGATAACGCACAGTGTCAGGAAGCGAAACAGACGAAACAGTTGGGAAGCCCCGGCAAAGTACTCGCCGGGTTCGTAACGAAGACCGCGGGCTATTTGCATAACCGCGGCCGAACCGTGATCTTCTGGGGCGAGTATCCGCTGAAGCCGGACGACATCGGTTCGCTTCCAAGCTATCTGATCAATGGCGAAGCCTACGGGCCGCGGTTCGATCCGGTTTTTCGCGCGCACGGTATTCGCCAGATGATCTATACATCGACCGAAGGCGAAGAGCAACTCTTTCCGAACTACTATGTCTTGCCTTCTTCATCGCTCTTACATACGACAGAGGAAGGCTCCAGGAAAGGCAGAGTGCAAGAGATGCTCGACACTATCTCATTTGCGCCCATTTCCGATCCGCTGGGAGTATTTGTTGCCGGATGGGCTGATGCGGGATTGCATCCAGAAACATTCTGGCTTGGCTATGCGACGGGCCCCGCAGCCGGCTGGAACCGGCATGCCATGAATCCCGAAGAACTCCAGGGCTGTTTCTATTCGTTGTTTTATGGAGCCGGCTCGACCAATATGGGCAGACTATATCAATTGATGAGCGAAGGCGCGCGCTTCTGGGAAGACAGTTGGGAGATCGGGCTTTCCACAGCTCGAAAGCCGATCTGGGGCAATTCCTCCGGCCCGTTTCATCCACCGCGGCCCGCGCGGGATCAATATCTGCCGCCCTTACCCGTTCCTTCGCCGGGTGTCTTGCATGTGCCCACCGATTGGCTGGCCGAAAATGACAGACGCCTCACCTTCGCGAGTAAGTCTCTCGCCCGGAACGATGAGTTACTCGACTTACTATACGCTAATGTTCAAACAGTTCGCTTCAATCGGTATAACCTGGCCGTCTACCTGTCCATAGCGAAGCTGTATCGACAGAATCTGGCGATGATTCGAGATCTGGGCCAAATCGCGCAACTGCTAAAGCAAGCCGGGCAAGCGGCGGGAAGGGCAAAGGCCGCGGACGCTTTGGCTTCTCTCGATCAGGCGCTCGATGCCGCTAAAATCATCCGGGATAGCCGCAATCAGGTTTTGCGGGACACGACGGCCACCTGGTACGAGAGTTGGTTCCCGCGCGTCGCCCAAGCGAACGGGCGAACCTACCTCAACGAGGTGGACGATGTGAAGGATCATCAGCCTGTCCGCACGATCGATATGAGCTACCTGGTTTATCGCGAGTTACTTTATCCATTGGGCGAGTGGGCAAACCAGGTGATTGCAATCCGGAATCAGTACGCTGCCGCTCACGGTTTGCCGTATAGAGATTTCAAGCTCGATTGGAAGAATACGTCCGGCAAGGGCTCTGAGAATTAGCGGCCTGCCGACGTGAGAACCTTATGCGTAACGTCGTCCACGCGTCAGCGTGTTCGGACGTCGCTCTGTTCGGCATGGCGGGCGGCGTCAGCTTGAAGCGCGCGGAAGGATGGCATGTTTCGCATTGCAATGAACAATGGGTCGCCCAGATCGATGCGGAATTTACGCGGAGGATCGCCGAGCACCACCGCTCTCAAATGAGGTATGGCTTCGTCGTATCGCTTGGCCTTTATTAAGCTGCGCGCCAGGTTTCCTTGCGTCTCGAGCGTGGATGAATGTTTCGAGCCGTAAGCCCTCTGGTGGCCCCTCAATGCCTGTTCGAGAAGCGCTGTGCCTTCCTTGAAGTCGCCCAGACTGATTCGTAGCATCCCTAAGCTCTCAGCCACATCTGCCGTGCGGGGATTGTCCGGACCCAAGGCGGTCATTCGAATTCGATACGCATCCTGTAGCAATGGAAGCGCGCCGTTCAAATCTCCTAGCGCAACCAGATTGTTTCCGAGACTGTGCTCTGTGTAGGAGACTTGCGGATGATCCGGCCCATAGACGCTCTTCAAAATGGAAAGGGACCGCTCCAAAAGTTTGCGCGATTCATCGTATCTCTTAAGGCTTTTCAAAGATACTGCAATGTCCTGTAATGCAACCGCCGTAAACGGATGATTCGGCCCATAGTTCTTTTCAAACACCTCTTCGGCTCTTCTAAATAGCTCGAGCGCGCCGTTGACGTTGCCCTCGCGATCTTCGACCAGAGCGATGCCCCGCAGGCTCCGCGCGGCATCAAGCTGGAATGCACCGCCGACCTTCCGCTGAATCGCCAGCGCTTTCTCGTGCGCGGCAATAGCCGCTTCATAGTGGTCGGTTACCCCTTCGACAGAGCCCAGGTAGTTGTAGGCCTTTGCCACATCCAGATGATTTTCGCCGAGCATGCGTATGCGAATTGCCAGCCCCTTCTGAAACAGGCTGCGAGCCTGATCCATGTGTCCAAGTCTTTGTTCGGTGCTGCCGAGTTGAAGAAGCACGGAGGCAGTCAGCAGATTTCCGTCCCGGTCAGGGGCATGGGGTAAGGCGAGCGATTTCTCCGCAAACCGCTTGGATTCGTTATATTGACCGAGCGCTCCGTACACTCTGCTCATCGTGCCGTAGAGGTTCGCCTGCACAAACGGCTGGCCCTTCAGTTCCGTGTCTATTGTGGCCACACCACGTTCCAGCAGTTCGTTCACGGAAGCCGGTTTGCCCGGCAACTCCTGCCGGCTCGGGAGCGTGAACAGTTGCACGAGAAAGTCCGACACCTGGCGGGATGTTGCGGCTTCCTGTTTTGCGACTGCCTCGGCCCGTGTGGCACGAACGAACTCGATGCCGGCGATGACTGCGCCCGACACGAGCGCAATACCGGCCACCGCGGCCGCAACTACCTGCACCTTGTGCCGTTGAACGAACTTGCGGAGCTGGTAAGAAATTGTGGGCGGATGCGCCGAGACCGGCACGCCTTTGAGGTAGCGGCGCAGATCGGCGGCGAATGCTTCAGCGGTCTCATACCGGCGGCCCCGGTCCACTTCCAGCGACTTGATGACGATCCAATCCAGATCGCCTTCGAGTTCCCGTCGCAAGCCCGCGGTTGTGGTATCTCTCGCGATGGCCGCGTCCTTGATGGCGGGTGACCCGCAGATGCGCATGCTTGGCCGGGAAGCGCGAAGCTCGCCGCCGGCCAACAGCCCCAGGAACCGGGCATAGCCGACATCTTTGGGATCGGCCGGCAGACATCCGGCGAGCAGCTCATACAGGATCACGCCGAGCGAATACACATCGCTACGCGTGTCCACGTCCATTTGGCCGAACCCGGCTTGCTCAGGGCTCATATACGCTGCCGTGCCGAGCGCCTGGTCTGCACGCGTGTACGCCGTGATGCTCTCAGACGTGTCCAGGCCAATCGCCTTAGCGATGCCGAAATCAATGATTTTGGGAACGGGTGTTGCAGGATCTCCGCTGACCAGCACATTGGAGGGTTTGAGGTCCCGATGCAGCACGCCCTTCTGGTGCGCATGTTGGACCGCCTGACAAATCAGGATCAGCAACTCAACCCGTCTACGAATTGACATGCGATGGACGTCGCAATATTCGAGGAGCGGTATGCCATCAACCAGCTCCATTACAAAATAAGGACGGCCCATGCTCGTTTGGCCCGCGTCGAACACTTTGGCAAGGTAGGAGTGATCCATGGCCGCCAACGCCTGCCGTTCGGTCATGAAACGGGCCACTACCTCCCGGGTGTGCATGCCGGCCTTGATGAGTTTGAGCGCTACCCGGCGATGCACCGGTTCGAGTTGCTCCGCCTCGTAGACGGTGCCCATTCCCCCTTCGCCCAAAATGCGGATCAGCCGGTATGGTCCGATTGTTTCCACTCCATCCCTGATCGACTGCAGCAGAAGCGGGCTGAGCGTGATCCTATCCGCCTCAGAATGCGCGGCCAACAAGCGGGCCAGGCGATTGCGTAATTCATGGTTCCCGCCGCAAGCCTCGTCCAGATAGGACTCCCACTGCGCGGGCGACCGGTCCAGGCAGGCGTGGAACAACTCTTGTTCACGTTCGCGCAATACGTCATCCATACCGCTTCAACGCCGTGAACGAGAACAGCCCGTTGCCTGCAATCGCTCGAACAGCCATGCTCGAGCGTAGGTCCAATCGCGCTTCACGCTTGCAACAGAGCGGCCAGTCAGTTCCGCCACTTCCTCCAGGCTGCAGCCTGCAAAGTAACGCAGTTCGATCATGCGGGTGAAGCGCTCATCCACCCCTTCCAAAGCGGCCAAGGCCTCATCGAGCGCAAGCATGTCG
>JAICXK010000195.1 GCA_025980435.1 Bryobacteraceae bacterium | reverse complement strand
TAAACTGCTTTCGCTTTCAAATGCGAAAAATTTGCCTATTCTGCGCCCGGCGCGTTATAACTATTTTTGTTGTCCTGGGTCAGCTCCGTTGGCCGGTTTTGAAGTGATAACGTATGGCCGGTTTTCAGGTGATTACCGAGGACGTGTGACCAGCTCCAAACCACGCGCTGTTCAGCCTATCGCCGCCAGGTCCCGAGCGCACATGATCGGCGTAATAAGTAACGGCGTTCACGGCGCCCCAAAGGGTTCCTTTTGCACTGGGTAGGTCCTGGCCCGGTGCAGACTGGAAGAGCGCCATCACGGTTTCGTGTTCGCGCTGGGCTTTACTTGACGACGCGTTGCCATTCCTCTGAAGGAACAGATCATCGAAAAAGGACGAAGCTCTATCTGGTTCCATTTGATATTTCGCCATATTGCGTACGTTCGCCAGGAATCCAGACCATGCCTTATCCATAATTTGTAGCTGCTGCTTCACGCGATCCGGATAAAAACGAAGGTTGTGAGGTACTTTCACCTGCGCTCGCCTACCCTCCCGGTTATCCTCCATCGCGAAAAAAAGGGTGTTCTGACAGACGACACGAATGCTTGTAAATGCCACCGTCGTGGCGAGTGTTTTGTCGCAGGACGTTGCCAGCAAGAGATATGCGCCAATTGGATCATTCCCGCCCTTATCCACGGCATCGGTCATCGGAGTCTTCGCGAGCGCCCATACTTTGCGGCCAGCATCGAGCGCGCCGGCGGTTTCAAGCGTGAACCCATACACCGTCACCAATTCCCGGTAGAATTCGAGCACTTCTCTCGGCTGGACAATCTGGTAATCAGCCGAGACGATGGAAAGCGCCTCATCTGTGTCATTCCGCATGAGCACAAAGCGGTCATTCATCGTTCGAAGTTTTCCATCGACGAGGTATTGAACTGGTAACCTCTTCAGCTCCCAGTCAAGACGCGCCGCGTGGAGCCAGGTCTCAATTGGCGCACCGGCGGGGAGCTTCTCGCCGAGTCCGTGCCAGGGCGTCTCGCCAACGTAGGCGATTGCAGGCTTACCGGTAGAGACATCGATTTCGTGACTCATTGAATTACTCCGCTTCTTTAGCCCGCAGTAAGTGTCTATCAGCATCCTCGAGCCTGGGAAATTCGGCGAGCATCGCCGCGGCACACGCCAGATTTTGGGCAAGCTCGGGATCTTCGTCCCTTGTGCATGACGAGGTGCAACGGTACTCAAGCGGTTCGAGTAGTGAAAACCGTTGGCGTTCCACTCCAACAATGCCCCACGGGAATCGCACGAGAAACTTTTTGTCCCGATCGAATGAGCGCGTGCTGATTACGCTCGGTAATCGTTCCGGAATGGCGCGAGCCAGCTTCAACAACTCAATCAGTTTCTTGCGTCTCTTTTGCACCCACTCCCGGCAAAACGATTCCTCGTTCGAGTCTCGGTCAAATTCTCTCTGGTGTGCTTGAACTTTGCCCCAATCGTTGTAAAGATTATGCCTTTCAGGCTGGTGCGTGCGCTCGAAGCGGATTGCTACTACCGCCGCCAGAGTGGACAGCCTCCTCGATTCATCGTAAGTGCACCAGGATAAAAACCCTGGATTGTAAGTAGGAGCTCCACCGAGCCGAAAGTACCCAAGATTCTTTGTGACGATGGTCTTGTTATCTCCGAAGGAGACTAGAAATCTGACACTGCGGTCGATGCGAGCCCATGCGCGCTCGACAACGGGTTCTTCGGGCGCAGGCGGGGAGTCCGCCAAAGCAGAAAGGTGCGCATACTCAACACGGCTATCTGCAATCTGCTGCTGGATCCATTCGGGCCGCCCTGCCGGCTTGCTCACATCCGGCTTCGTCGGCCACGAATTGAAGCAGGCAACACAATAGCGTTTTGCGTCTCCAAGCATGCAGCCCCCGAGCACAACGTGTCCGCGTCGCGCGTCTTCTTCCGTGTCCTCTGTCGGCAGACCGTATGCGATTGGCTTCCAGTGGGACGAACCGCAATCTGGACAGATATCCGAAATCTTCGGAAAATATTCGTCGGGGAAGAGTTTAAAGTTGAAATCCGGATCGAGCCCAGCGGCGCGCCTGCGGTCACGCTCGTCAGCGCGCTTCCGTAATTCTTCCTTTGCCAGGTTCTCACGGTAAATGAAAAAATCCGCCCAATTCACCGGGCGGCGGCTTTCGAGCCAGGCGATGAGATCTGCCATCCAGTG
This sequence comes from Bryobacteraceae bacterium, assembly GCA_025980435.1. Classification (GTDB taxonomy): domain Bacteria; phylum Acidobacteriota; class Terriglobia; order Bryobacterales; family Bryobacteraceae; genus Bog-105. The sequence continues at coordinate 7,101 of JAICXK010000195.1, read as the reverse complement.
CCGTTGATAGAGCACGTCCAGCAGCGCTTCCGCTTCCTCTTGTGTTATCGGGTTAGTTAGCAACTGCCGTAATTGATCCAGCTTCGGAAGTAACCAGTGATCGGTACTGAATATTGTGCCCGGTTGGTTCACACGTTCGCGAAACGCAGTTAGGGCGCCGCCAATCGAGTTGCCGGCAGCAATGCGCTCCTCGGGCATCACTGCATCCGCAACCCGACGTACCAGGCGAGCTTGGGAAATTCGGCGAGCATCGCGGCGGCGCACGCAAGATCTTCTGCAAGCTCGGGGTCCTCCGCTTTTGCGCATGGCGACCTCGCCACTGAAACGCTGCCCGAACTGCAATAGTAGTGAGGCGGCTCGATGAGCGGAAAGCGGTAGCGCTGGACCCAGACCACGCCCCAGGCAAATCGCACCAGGAATCTCGTCTCGCGTTCGAAAGAACGCACGTTAACTACTTTGGGCAGTTTTTCGGGAGCGGAACGGGCTAGCTTTAATAGTTCGCTTAGTTTCTTGCGATCTTCTTTAATGCACTCCCGCCGATATGATTCCTCGTCCCAGTCGCGGTCGCGTTCTCTCCGATGTGCTTGCACGATCTCCCAATTGTTGTAAAGGTTATGCGTCTCAGGCTCATGCTTGCGCTCGAAACGAACCGCGGCAACCTCGGCGAGAGCGGAGATTTTTGAGTATTCCTCATGCGAGGCCCACGATAAATGCCATACAGCGTACCAGGGAGTTCCGCCGAGGCGGCAATATTCAACGTGCTTTGTGACGCTCATTCTGTCATTTCCAAAGCGAACTAGGAATCTCACACTGCCGTCGATGCGCGCCCAGGCGCGCTCCACAACCGGTTCTTCGGGATCAGGAGCCAACTCCGCTCGAACGGAAAGCCTGGCATATTTAATCCGGCTCTCTTCAATCGCTTCTGCGGTTGTGCGAGGTTTGCTCACATCCGGTTTGGTCGGCCACTCATTGAAGCAAGCCGTGCAATACCGCCTAGCATCCCCCATAACGCAACCACCACGTACAAATTCCCCGCGCTTCGCCGCTTCTACACCTTCTTCCGTCAGACTGCCGTAGACAACTCGCTTCCACTCGGATGAGCCGCAGTCTGGACACGAATCCGAAATCGCCGGAAAATGTTCGTCGGGAAATAGCCTTATGTCACGAAATCGCTCGCGATCCTCCGCCCATTTCCGCTTCGCTTCCTCTCTCAGATTGGCTTCGTAGGTGGGGAAATCCTCCCAAGTGACTGGGCGATCGCTTAGCCATCGGAGCAATTCTTCCATCCAACGGCGCTTATACAGCACGTCGAGTAACGCTTGCGCTTCGTCTTGTGTTATCGGCTCGCTCAGCAACTGCTCAATATGATCCAGGTTTAGAACCAAGCATTGACCGAGAGCGCGTGGTGGGCTGAGATGGTTCACGCTTTCACGAAACGCCGTCAATGCCTCGTTGATCGACTTTCCTGCAGCGATGCGCTCCTCGGGCCTCATCTCAATTCGATGTCACCACAACGACGCACCTTCTGTACACGGTGGGCCGGTCCAGTACCAACGCAACTCGATCTGTGACGTTGGATCGCACAGCGGCGGGCTATCATAAGTCGCTTGATGTGGGAGGGTACACCAGGAATTGACAGCCTGTGGCGCAAGCTTGAACGTCGAAATGAGCCGCCGAGGGAGGAGCCCAGACGGCCCGCTTCCGATTCGGAAGTGCCGGATCTCCTCGCGGACACCGACAACCTGCGTGAGATCAAAAGTGTCCGGGATGCGGTCCGATCTCTTCGCAGAGAAGCCAGAGCACTCGATGTCGAATCGGACGTAGCAGACCCGAGCTGCGAAGCAGATACCCGACGCTATTGTTTGCTCGTGTGCGGGAGGATCATCGGCGGGCAGAAGCGCGAATTGGGTGAACTGGATCGCGCGTATCTGGAGCAGGTGCTTGGATTCGACATTATTGCAGCAGATTTCGTGGCTTTCGCCAGCGAGCTGCTCTCTCGCTCAGCAGCCGAATTGGATGCCATACTCCCGGAATTGCTCCGCCGGAAGGTCAGCGCAGAAGCCCGGATCTATGATCCATGCGATTCGATCATCCGGCACATCGAAACCGTTGCCAAGTCCACTGGAGAGGTATATGGAGATAAGCACCGCAAACGCGCGGCGATGGCGGAACGTATCGGGTTGCAGCTTCGCTGGCTGGTGGATGCCGAAAGAGAACGGGAAGCCGAGCGTCCCAAAGCCCGGAATGCTGAATCCGGCGAGAACGGTGTGATCCCACTGAATGAAACTCCTGACACGGAAACGCTGGATGACGTGAAGACGGAATTGATGAACTTAATTGGTTTAGAAGCCGTCAAGAAAGATTTTCTTTCGATCTCGAATCTTCTGCGAATTCGACAACTCAGGAAACAGCACGAGCTGAATACTGAGTCGCTATCGTTGCACCTGGTGTTTACGGGCAATCCGGGTACCGGCAAAACCACCGTCGCCCGCCTTCTTGCGCGCGCATACCGCGCACTCGGAGTTCTGGCGAAGGGACACCTGGTTGAAGTGGATCGATCCGGATTGGTCGCCGGCTATGTCGGACACACCGCGCTCAAGACCAAAGAAGTTGTGAAGCGTGCCCTGGATGGAGTGCTGTTTATTGATGAAGCGTACGCGTTAGTGGGCGAAGGTAAGGACTTCGGGCCGGAGGCGATCAATACTTTGCTGAAGCTGATGGAAGATTACCGGGACCGGCTGATTGTGATCGTTGCGGGTTATACAGATCAAATGGCCGCTTTCCTGGACAGCAATCCGGGGCTGAAGTCGCGCTTCAACAAATTCATCCACTTCGGGGACTACACAGCGGCGGAGATGGCCCGAATTTTCGAGTACATGCTGGAAAAAGCACAGTATCGCGTAACGGAAGAGGCGCACGCGGCGATCGAACGCGCCACCTGCAGGTTGCATGAGAACAGGGAGGAGCACTTTGGGAACGCGCGGCTCGTCCGGAATCTCTTCGAGCAAGTACAGCAAGAACACGCAAACCGGCTGTCATCCGTTCCTGAGCCGACTCGAGACGAGTTGCTCAGCATTGACGCCCCCGATGTTGAAGCCGCGCTCACTGTAATTCAAGCCGGAAGCACACGTTGAGGGGCGGCGTGGGGCAGACTCATGGCGAATAGAAGGAAGCTCGCCAAGTGAGGCAGTCTAATGGCTCGGTCCATGAAAAAGACCGAACCATGCGGCCTTGCCGATTACATGACCGTCCATCGCCTTGAGCAACTCTTCGCGCGTCGTGCTCGCCGGCAAATCAAGCTTTGTGTCAAGCGCATAGAATTCGAACACATAGTGATGAAGTGGGCCGGGGCCTGCACCGGGGCCGTAATATGCCGGCGTCTTACCAGTGCGCGCCGCGATGCCCGGACCATTGCGTGTTCCGTCGGGCAGATCGCCGGCTCCTAATCCTCCGGGCAGTCCCTTAGCGGTGCCGGGAATATTGAACGCACTCCAATGAAGCGTATCCGTGGTGGTCTTGTTGGTCGAATTTTGCACGTCATGAAAAATCACGGCGTAACTCTGCAGATTCGCCGGCGCCGATGTGGGCTCAGTGCCAAGATTCCAATGAAACTCGAAGGCCGGCGACTTATTTTCGCCATGGGCTGCATTGGTCATGGGAATTTCGGCTCCATCCGCCCAAGCATTCGAGGTGACCCAGAGTACTGGATGCGGCGCGGGTTTCGGAGCGGGTGTACTTTGCGCCTGTGCATCAAGAGGCGGCACGGCGGCAAAAGCCCCGATCGTCAACGCGGCCAATAGCAGATCTCGTCGTGATTGCTTCACTTCAGTTTCTCCTTGAGATGGATTCAGAAGGCACTTTGTAGTGTATCGAGTGATGAATGTGTACAGGCTCGCCTGAAACAAGGATTGCGCCGGCCTGATTGGCTCACTTTTTCCGCTGGCCCTGACTCCACATGCTGATTTGGCCGACCCAGTGCTACTATCGGGTCGAAAACGGCAAGCGGCCGGCTGAAAGGCCGGATGCCTCAAAAACCGGGAGGAAATGATGATGAAATTGGTGAAAGCGGGGTTGCTTCTTACTCTGGCATCGGTGACGGTCTGGGCCCAGGTCAATGCGGGCGAACAGAAGCCCGAAGCCAGCCTGCCCTTCACCATGACCACGGTGGCCACGTTTGAACTGCCCTGGCGGCTGGCCTTCCTGCCCGATGGCCGCATGCTGATCACCGAAAAGGTCGGGCCCGTTTGGCTGGTATCGCAGCAGGGAGAGAAGATCCAGGTGCACAATACGCCCCCAGTTTATTGGGAAGGTCAGAACGGGATGCTGGGCGTTTTCGTTTCCCCGCATTATGCCACCGACCAAAGTATCTATCTCACCTATGTCGAGCCGGGTGACTATGGCGGCGGCCTGGCTCTGGCGCGCGCCAAACTGCATGCCACCGACAAGTCGGCCAGGCTGCAAAACTTCGAGGTGTTGTGGCGTCAGATGCCCAAGGGCAAAGGCGGACAGGAAGGCGCGCAGATCGCCTTTTCGCCCGATGGCCAGTATCTGTTTCTCACCGTTGGCGACCGCCAGCGCATGACTCCCGCCCAGGATCCAAATCAGCCCGTAGGCAAGATCCTGCGCCTGACGCTGGATGGTAAACCCGCCCCCGGCAATCCCAACTTCGGCAAAACCGGCGCTGCCACCATTCCTCTGATTGATCCGCCAAGCGACACCGAAGCCGCCAAGACCGCGAAAGTGGTGAGCACTTATACCTTTCCCGGTCCCAACCTCACGCCGGCCGAAACTTGGGCGAGCGGCGTCCGCACGCCCTATGGCCTGGCATTTTCGCCCACCGGCGAATTGTGGGAGGTCGAGCATGGCCCGCGCGGTGGCGACGAGCTGAACCTGATCGAGAAGGGAAAGAATTATGGATGGCCGCTGGTCTGCTACGGCCACAACTATAACGGCGTGCCCATTCCCAACCCCGACACGCGGCCCGATTTGACGAAGCCGGTGATCTATTGGGTGCCGGTGATCGCACCGGGCAATCTGATGTTCTATCACGGCACTCAAGGCTTCCCGCAATGGAACGGTAATGGCTTCATTAGCGGCCTGGAGACCAAATCGCTCACGCGCCTCGTCTTTGACGGCCATGGCGGCGCCAAAGCGGCCGAGCGCTGGGATGTGGGACACCGCATTCGCGATGTGGAAGAAGGCCCCGATGGCTCACTGTGGATGCTGGAGGACGCCAATCCCGGCGCCCTGATCCATGTGACACCCAAAATGGTCACTTCGCGCTAGGCGGATAAGAAACAAAAGGACCTAAGCCATCCGACCCTTTGGCACATTAGCAGATGATCTTCACATCTTGACAATCATATGCAGAGGCACTATTCTGATCTTGCCTTCGCATGAACGAAACGAATACGGACGTGATTCAGGGTACGCTGGACATGCTCATCCTGAAAACCTTGAGCCTGGAGCCGATGCACGGTTTCGGCATTGCCCGCCGGATTGAACAGATTACGCAGAACGTTTTCAAAGTGAACCCAGGCTCGCTTTTAACGGCGCTGCAGCGCCTGGAACGGAACGGCTGGCTGGATTCCGAATGGCGTGTGACGGAGCATTCGCGGCGCGCCAAAGTCTACCGGCTGACGACGGCGGGCAGAAAACAGCTCCAAAGCGAAACAGCCGACTGGCAGCGGCGCACGGCGGCGATCTCGCGGCTACTCAAGTCAGAGGCCTGAAATTTATGCCCATCCTGCGGCAACTCGCTCACGGTGTACGAAATCTTGTTCGTTCCAAACGGACGGACGAGGAGATCGCAGATGAAGTCGACAGCTTCCTCGCCGAAGCCAAAGCGGAGTTCGAAGCCCGCGGCCTGTCACCAGAGGAAGCAGTTCGCGCGGCGCGCATTCGCCTGGGCAGCATGACGGCGGTTCGCGAGCAGGTGCGCTCGTATGGATGGGAAAACTTTGTCAGCGGAATGTTTCAGGAAGCGCGCTACACGCTAAGGCGCTTGCGCGCCTCCCCTGGGTTCACAATCGTGAGTATTGCGACTTTGGCGCTGGGTCTCGGCGCCACGACCGCCATTTTCAGCGTGATCAACGGCGTGCTGTTAAAGCCTTTGCCGTACGCGCATCCTGAACAGTTGGTTTCGTTATGGATGACTGCGCCCGGCGTGAAGATAGAGGACCTGAATATGGGCCCTTCGGTCTATTTCACGATGGCCGATGACAGCCGCGCGTTTCAAGCCGCCTGCATTTGGACGAGCGGCACGACAAGCGTTACAGGAAACGGAGAACCGGAACAGGTCTCGGGACTCTTCGCCTCGCACGAGTTGCTTCCCATTCTTGGCGTGAAACCTGAACTAGGCCGGTTATTCGCCGCGGCTGACGATGATCCGAAGGGCACACGCACGGTGATGCTTTCCGACGGCTATTGGCGATCGCATTTCGGCGGCGATCGTTCGGTACTCGGCCGCCGGCTTTTGATTGAGGGTAATCCGGCTTCGATTATTGGCGTCCTGCCGCCCTCCTTTCAGTTTATGGATGGAAAGGCCGATCTGCTCATCCCACTGCGGTTCAACCGCGCCAAAACAAACCTCGGGGTGTTCTCATATCTTGGCGTCGGAAGGCTCAAGCCCGGCGTAACGTTGAAGCAAGCGGATGCGGATCTCGCCCGCATGCTGCCTTTGGTGATGCAGCGGTTTCCGCCGCCTGCGGGTTACACAACCAAGATGTTCGAAGATGCGCGCATCGCGCCCAATTTCAGGCTGCTGAAAGATGACCTGGTGGGCGATATCGGCAATACGCTCTGGGTGCTGATGGCGACCGTGGGCATCGTTCTGCTGATTGCCTGCGCCAATGTTGCGAACCTGCTTTTGGCTCGGGCAGAGGCGCGGCAGCAGGAACTTGCCATTCGCGCTGCGCTCGGAGCGGCTTGGACGCGGATTGCGCGCGAACTGCTTTTCGAAAGCGTCACGCTCGGGGTTGTGGCCGGAGTAGTGGGGCTCGGCTTGTCCTGGGCGGCGCTCAAGCTGCTTTCGACTACCGACCTGGTACGGTTGCCTCGCGCCGATAACATCCACACCGATGTTTGGGTAGTGCTGTTTGC
>JAICXK010000202.1 GCA_025980435.1 Bryobacteraceae bacterium | reverse complement strand
CCGGCGGCACTCCCGAACGGCGGAACTTGATCGCGTTCTGAAGAAGCTGATGAAAGAGTTGCTCCAGATGGCCTTCATTCATGCGGAGCGCCGGAAGGCCAGCGATGCGAACAATGGCCGAAGTCCCGGTAATCATCGGTTCGAGAACTCGCAGCACCTGCCGGAAGACGGCGTTGGCGTCGATCTCGACGTCAACGGGGTCTTCGTGAGCCACGCCGGCGTAAGCGAGAAGATCAGCTACAAGCATTTCCAGCCGTGCGGCGCTCGAAAGCACAAACTGGAGACATTGCCGGCCATCTTCGTCGAGAAGGCGATCGAACCTGCGGCGCAGGAGTTCGGTATAGATGTTGAGGTGACGTATCGGCTCGCGGAGATCATGCGAAACGGAAAACGCGAACTGCTCCAGCTCGGCATTAGCGTGCGCGAGTTCCGCATTCGCGGCGGCGAGGGTTCGATTTTTCGCGGCGAGTTCATCCATCAAGAGCATGCGATCGAGCGCGACGGCGAGCTGACCGGCAACGGCTTGCTGCAGTTCCAGTTCTTCGGCTTCGAAAGAATCCGCCTGGCGGGTGCCGAACCCGAGGGTTCCTACGAGCTTGCCATCAGACAGCAGCGGATAGCATGAAAACGCGGCGATTCCGACGCTTCTGAGAAGCGCTACGGACTGCTCATCCGAACGCCGGATGTTCGATGCGTGAATGGGAGTGCGGTCCCGCGCGGCAATGCCGCAATCGTTTTGGCCAAAGTTGAGCCACTCAAAATCCGTGCGAGCCCTATCTTCAAGGCCCGCGGAAAAGAACAAATGCAACCGCCGCTCCTCAATGGAATAGCAGAGGCAAAGGTCGACACGGGTTTGCGCCGAGATCCGTTCGAAAATACTGGCCAGAAGCCGGCCGGGCTGACTGAAATGAAGGGTATCGGTTGCCACCCCTGCGAGCAACTCAATACGACGATGAAGCTGCCCGGGGCCGCATTGATCTGAATGGTCGGAGCGCATCTTCGATCAATAGATCTCTGTAAGGTTTATGCCAGTTGTGAAGAAAAGGTGACGCGGAAAGAGGCCTGAGGATGAAAGAGACGGGTCCCAGAGGACCCCGTCAAGCAGCAGAGGCGGGAGAAACTGCGCGGGCGTTGCGCTCCAGGAAATCGAGCGCCAGATCAAGGCAGACCTCGGGTTGATCGGTCATCACAATATGCCCGGCCCGGGGAATGAGTTGAAACCGGGCTCCGGGAATGCGCGAAGCCACAACTCTTCCGTTTTGCGGCGGAATCAGGCAATCTTCAGCACCATGAGCGACGAGAGCCGGTACGGAAATTCTGTGAAGGCGGAAATACGAGCTCCACACGAGGATGCCGGCAAACTGGTTCAGGCAGCCTTTGCGGGTGCAGCAGCACCCACACTGGACCTGGATATCTTCCAAAATGCGCTCACGCGGAGTTGAGGCTGCATACAGGAGCGGGACCAGGGACAATTGCCGTTCCTGGCCGGCTACGGACGTTGGCAAGCCGCCCAAGCGGCTGAAGCGAGGCCAGTGGGCCAGAATGCCGCCGTGACTGGTGCAGCCAAGCAGGAGGCTCCGGACGCGCGAAGGGAAAGACAGGGCAAGCTCCTGGGCAATCATCCCTCCCATGGAAGCGCCAAGAACCTGAGCGGAAGGGACCCCAGCGGCATCGAGGACCGCGGCGGCATCCGCCGCCATCTGCCGGATCGAGTACGGACCGGGCGGCACATCACTGCGGCCTATTCCCCGATTGTCGAACAGGATGACGCGGTATTGGCGCGCGAGACCAGGCAGCATGCGGAACCACATTTCATGGGCAAAGCTGAGGCCCATGATAAGCAAGACAGGAGCACCCTCGCCATGCTCCTCCCAGTAAATTCTTACACCCTGATGGATAGCGTATGGCATGGGTCTACACCCCTACATATTGGGGCAAAACGGAAGTGCGGACCAATTTGAAGGGTTGCCGACGCTTTACACGGGGCACTAAGCCGGGTAGTATAGAGACACCCCCGAGAATATAACCTAGAGAGGGCGTTTCCGGTTGCTGAAGCTTAAGCGTGTCGAGATTCATGGGTTCAAGTCTTTCTACGACAGAACGGAAATGAAGTTTAACGGCAGCGGCATAGCTGCCGTGGTGGGACCGAACGGGTGTGGAAAATCCAACCTCAGCGATGCGATGAGCTGGGTGTTGGGCGAGCAGTCGGCGAAAAGCCTGCGCGGCGCTCGCATGGAAGACGTGATTTTCGCGGGCACACGGGACAAGAAAGCCCTGGGTATGGCATCGGTCACGATGACGCTGGTGCCGGACGAAAGAGCCCTTGGGGTGATCCAGGCCGACGAGCCCAGTCTGCAGAACGGGTCCCACCTAACCAGTGAGACGCAGGCGCGGAATGGAACGTACTCAGAAAGTGCCGCAGGCACCCAGAGCACTGGCGAGATTACGATCACACGAAGGCTGTATCGCTCGGGGGAAAGCGAATATCTGATCAATGGCCGGGCGGCGCGGCTGCGAGATATTCAGGACCTGTTTCTGGGGACGGGCCTGGGCCCGGAGAGCTACGCGATTATCGAGCAGGGGCGCATCGGCCAGATCCTCAGCAACAAGCCGCAAGATCGCCGGTCGGTAATTGAAGAAGCGGCCGGGATCACCAAATTCAAGACCCGGAAACGGCTGGCCGAAGCGAAGCTGGAGAGCGCGAAGCAGAACCTGTCACGCGTCTTCGACATTCTGGAAGAAGTTACGCGGCAAGTAAATTCGCTGAAGCGGCAAGCAGCCAAGACGCGCCGCTACGGGGAACTGAAGGCCGAAGCCGCGGGCCACTTGCGGCAGATTCTGGCGGCACGGTTCCGGATGTTAGAGCGCGAGATGGCAAAGGTTGCCATTGAAGTCAACCTGGCTTCAGCCGAACTGCAAAGCGGGCAGGCGGAAATCACGCAGCGCGAGGCCGAACAGGCGGGAATCCTGGAGAATTCGTACGCAACGGAACAGGAGCTGACGCAGGCTCGAAAGCTGCTGGCGGACTTGAATCTGGAAGCTGAACGCGCGCGGGGCAAACTGGAGTACCAGCGCAAGCAGGTCGACCAGATCGATCAGCGGCTGGCCTCCGGCCAGCAGGAGGAGCGCTCCCTGGAAGCGCAGCATCGGGAGCGCGCGGCGGAACTGCAAGAGCAGACAGGCGATCTGCAGACGCTGAACAACGAAACCGCGGCGGCGCGGCAGGAGTTGGACGCAAAATCGGCGGAACGACAGCGTGCCCAAGACGCGCTGGCGGAGCAGGAACGCGGATTGGAAGCATCGCGACAGCGCGTGCTGCGGATGCTGGGCGAGTCCGCTGCACTCAAAAACCGGATCACGCAAATAGAGGCGCAATTGGCATCGGCGGAGCGGGATACGGCGCGGATTCAAACGGATGAGGAGCAGGCGGCCCACGACCGAGAGCGAATCCAGCAGGTAAAGGCGGACCTTTCCGAGCGCCTGGCTAACCGGCAGACGGAGCTGATCTCCGTGAGCGACCAACGCAAATCGGTGGAGCAGGAGCTGCAGGAAAAGCGGGCGCAATTGAGCGAGGCTCGCCAGAAGCTGGATCAACTGCGCAGTGAGTTTTCACGCGTAAAGGCCCGGAAGGATTCGCTGGAAGAAGTGATTCAACACCGCAGCTACACCACGGAAACGGTGAAGCGGCTGTTCACGGCGGTTGAGCGCGGGAGAACCGAAGGGTTCGAGCCAGTAGGCGTACTGGCGGATTTTCTGGAAGTGGACCCGCAGTTTGAGAAGGCGGCGGAAGAGTTCCTGCATGACGAGCTGGAATATGTAGTTGTGCGCGACTGGAACGAGGCCGAGCGGGGCATCGAGCTGATGCGGGGCGAACTGAACGGCCGCGCTACGTTCCTGGCGGAATCGAACGAGAAGACGAACGCGGCGACTGAATTACCGCGCCCGGAGGCAGCCGGCGAACAGCTTTGCCGTTTAACGGATTCACTGAAGCTGACGAACGGCCTTTCGCAACTGCCGACTCATCTGTTACCGCGCATCGCGAACTGCTATGTAGCTCATGATCGCGGACTGGCGCGAGAACTGGCGGACCAATTTCCCCATTGCTGGTTTCTGACCGCAGACGGGGTGAATTATCACGGCCGAACGGTCAGCGGCGGAAGAAAGAACGGAGCAGGTCCACTGGCGCTGAAGCGAGAGCTGCGCGAAATTACGTTGATGGTGGCGAGCCGGGAGCGCGAATTAACGGCGGCGCAAGACAATCTGACCAGGCTTGAGACGGAGATCGGCGCGCTTGCCGAGCGGCAGGAACAGTTGCGGGCACAGCAGCAGGCGCAAGAGAAAGATGTTCTTGCTCTCGATCATGAGATGAGAAAGCTGGCGGAAGAATCTCAGCGGGTGCAAACCAGGCTTTCGCATGCACGCCTGGAACTGGAGCGCATCTCACGCGAGAGCCTGAAGCTGCAAGAGAGTTTGCAACAGGACCAAGCGACGCTGGGTGAACGCGAGGCCGCCCGGATGCGTGAAGAAGAAGGGCTGGCAGCCGCTCGGGAGGCGCTTACAGGGTTACAGGCTGAAGTGGCTCGAACGGCAGATGAACATGCGGGTTTGCGAGCCAACCTGGCAAGCCTGGAAGAGCGGCGCAGATCGCTTGCAAGCAGCCGCGAACGGCTCGAGGCGCAGGTGCGCGACTTTGCAAGCCGGCAGAAGCAGCTTGCCGAAGACACCGAGCGGCTGACGGCAGAACGGGCGCAATTCCTTCAGAGCAATACCGAACTGGAAGGGAAATCGGCTGAGGTGAAGATCGCCATCGAACAAAGCGAGGCCGATGTCCAGCATCTTGCGCTACAGGAGGCGGAGTTACGAATCGGGCTCGGGGCGGCGGAAGAAGAACTGAAGAAGCTGCGGGCGGATGCGCAGAGCGCCCAGGAGCGGCGCGCCGAACTGCAGGTGATGCTGGCACGAGCGGAGTCGGACCTGAAGCACCTGGAGGAAAGCTGCCAGAAGGAGCTGGAGACGACCGTGGCGCAACTGGTGGAAGGAATGGAAACAGTTGCCGATGAATCGGCTCTCCAGGACATCGACGCGAAATATGCGGAGGTGCTGCGAAAAATAGAAGGGTTAGGGCCGGTCAATCCGCAGGCGCTTGAAGAATTCGAAGAGGCGCAAAACAGGCAGGAGTTCCTGGCGGCGCAGCGTCAGGACCTGCTCGATTCCATACGCGATACGGAAAACGCCATTCAGCAGATTGACGGCGAGTCTCGAAAGCGCTTTGGGGAAGCGTTTCACGCGATCAACGCCAACTTTCGGGAGATGTTCAAAACGCTGTTCGGGGGCGGTATCGGAGAGATGCGGCTTACGGATGAAGAGAACCTGGCCGAATCCGGAATCGATATCGTCGCCTCGCCTCCAGGGAAAAAGCTGCAGAGCGTGCTGCTACTGTCGGGAGGCGAGAAGAGCTTGACGGCCATGGCGCTGCTGATGTCGATCTTTCAATACACTCCCAGCCCCTTCTGCATTCTGGACGAGGTGGACGCGCCGCTGGATGAGCCGAACATCGAGCGCTTAACCAGGCTTCTGAAAGAAATGGCCGAGCAGACTCAATTCATCGTGATTACGCACGCAAAGCGGACGATGGAAGCAGCCCAATCGCTGTATGGAGTGACCATGCAGGAGCCGGGCGTGTCGAAACTGGTCTCGGTAAAGTTCAAAGCACCGGCCGAAGCGCGGCATGCGCACGCGGCGCCCGGTTCATCGGACAGAGTGCTGGAAGCAGCGATGGCGTAGGAGCTAGCAATACCGAAAAAACCGCAGGCCACACAAAGCGATTGCCTGCGCCACCAAACGCCGCGTGCTAGAATCCAGAAGTAAAATGCTGCAAGAGCTTGCTCTGGCGCTGCGTCTTCAGGCGCTTGACCGCAAGATCGTGAGTCTCGAAACGGAGATCGCGACCCTTCCCAAACACATCGCGGAGATCGAGAAGCGGCTGGAAGCGCATACGCGACGGCTGGAAACGGATCGCGCGGCGCTGAGCGCGAATCAGAGAGACCGCAAAAAACTGGAAGGCGACATTCAACTGCACGAGCAAAAGGTCTCGAAATTGAAGGACCAGATGGCCGGCGCGAAAACGAATGAGCAGTACAAAGCGTTCCAGCACGAGATCGCGTATATCGAGGCTGAAATCCGGAAGGCCGAGGACAAGATTCTGGACTTCATGGAACAGTCGGAGCCGCTGGACAAGAATGTAAAGCTGGCGGAAACCGAACTCAAGAAAGAACAGCAGCATGTTGAAGCCGAGAAGACACGGGCACGCGAACGAACGGCAATAGACCGGAAGGAACTGGGGCAGGAACAAAGCGAGCGAAAAGCCATCGCCGACCAGTTGGAGCCGAAGTTCTATGCGGAGTATGAGCGCATCCGCAAGAAGACCAGAAATACTCCGATTGCAGATGCCACGGAAGGCCGGTGCTCGGCGTGCCAGATTGCTCTTCGGCCGCAGTTTTTTCAAGATTTGCGCCGGGGCGACAAGATTATGTTTTGCGAGAGCTGCGGGCGCATTCTCACCTACAATCCGATCATCGATGTCGCGGGCGACCTGGCCGCGTCGCAGCAGACGGCCTGAGCGGCGCGAGAGCAAAAACAAGAACTTTGGTTTGATATCCTCACGGCTTCGGACGGCTTTTCATTTAGCCCGCTGAACGGACATCGCGCGCGTGAAGCCGGACGGAACACACGTTTCCCCGTGGAGGTTCACGTATTATGAGGGTCTTCGACAGTTCCGATATCCGGAACGTGGCTTTGATCGGGCACGGCCACTGCGGCAAAACTTCATTGACATCGGCGATGCTGTTTACCGCCGGCGCCACGGATCGCCACTTTAAGGTGGACGAAGGCAACACCATAACCGATTTCGATGAAGAAGAAGCGGCGCGGAAATTGACGATCAGTTCCGCGCTGGCCGGATTCCAATGGCAGAAGACAAAGATCAATGCCATGGACACGCCCGGCTACAACATGTTCCTGAACGATGCGCGATCCGTGCTTATCGCAGCGGACGCAAGCCTGGTGGTCCTGGATGGCGTGGCTGGAATCGAAGTGTCGACCGAAAAGGTCTGGAGTTTCGCGAAGGAGTTTGAGCTGGCATCGGCAATTGTCGTGAACAAGCTGGACCGAGAGCGAGCTTCGTTCGACCGAGTGGTAGAAAGCGTTCACGAAGCCTTTGGCAGAGCGGCTGTTCCGGTTCATCTTCCGTTCGGGTCAGAGAAGAATTTCAGCGGCGTTATCGACCTGATCCGGATGCGCTGTTATTCCTACCAGGCGGGCGGTAATGGGAAGGGCAGCGAAGGTGAAATTCCGGCATCGGAGCAGGAAGCCGCCACACAGGGACACGAAGCGCTGGTGGAGATGATAGCCGAAGGCAACGATGAGCTAATGGAAGAGTTCTTCGCAACCGGAACTCTGCCGGTTGAGCACATTGTGAGCGGATTGCAGCAAGCAGCACGCGAGCGCCGCATTTTTCCGGTCTTGTGCGCTTCCGCAGCTCAAAACGTCGGGACGGATCTGTTGATGAATTTCATTGCGGAGATTCTTCCTTCACCGCTGCAGCGATCTCCGCTGGAAGCTACGCAGAACGGCAATGAGATTAAGCGAGAGGTCATGCCGAATGAGGCGCCCTCCATGTTCGTCTTCAAGACGGCGGCGGACCCATTTGCGGGCCGGGTGAGCTACTTCAAAGTGATGTCCGGCGCAATTAAGGACGACGCGCATCTGACCAATGTGCGTTCGAATTGCAATGAGCGCCTTGCGCACATCGCGACACCATTCGGAAAGGCGCTGCAGCCTGTGACGGAATTGCGCGCGGGCGACATCGGCGCGGTGGCCAAGCTGAAGGAAACGCTGACCGGCGACACGCTGTGCGAAAAGACCGGCTGCGTCGTGTTCCGCGACGTGGAGATTCCGGAGCCGTCTATCGCGTACGCGATTTCGGCAAAGACGCGTAATGACGAGGATCGACTGAGCACCGCCCTGGCCAAGATTCTGGAGGAAGATCGCTCACTCCGTTTCTATCGGGATCCGCAGACGAAGGAGTTCCTGCTGGCAGGTAACGGGCAACAACACGTGGAAATCGTGGTCAGCCGGCTTAAGCGCAGATACGGAGTGGAAGTGGAGTTAAAGGCTCCGAAGATTCCCTATCGCGAAACGGTGCGCGGTACGGCAAGCGTACAAGGACGCCACAAGAAGCAGACCGGAGGGCACGGGCAATTTGGCGACTGCTGGATCCGGATTGAGCCGCTGGCGCGCGGCGAGAAGTTCCAGTTCGTAAACGACATTTTCGGCGGAGCTATTCCGAAACAGTATATTCCGGCGGTCGAGAAAGGCGTTTTGGAGGCCGCCGAGCAGGGATTTGTCGCAGGGTATCCGGTGACGGATTTCAAAGTGACCCTGTATGACGGCTCCTATCACGACGTGGACTCGTCTGAAATGGCGTTCAAACTCGCGGGACGGAAAGCGTTCCGGAGCGCCATGCAGCAGGCCAAGCCCGCGCTGCTGGAACCGATCATGAAAGTGGAGGTGGAGACGCCCACCGAGTTTGCCGGCGACCTGATGAGCGATTTCAACAGCCGCCGCGGCCGTATCTCAGGGATGGACATTAAAGGCGGCATGCAGACGATCCGCGCACAAGTGCCCATGTCGGAGATGTTGAGCTACCAGAACGACCTGATCTCGAAAACGCAGGGCCGAGCTTCGTTCCACATGGAGTTCGACCACTACGACTACGTGCCGGCACCGCAAGCAGAGAAGATCATTTCGGCGGCAAAGACACACATGCACGTGGAAGAAGAAGAATAGAAGAATTGGAGCTACTGCTCTTCATCGTCTGAAAGCAACTGACAACCAGCATCGTGTCAGAAAGCGATGGGCTGTTCAGTCCTAGCGAATAGCCGGCAATTTAGAATTGCCGCGATTAAACACGAAAGGACAATCATGAAAATCGCAGTAATTGGCGGTACCGGACTGATTGGATCAAAGCTTGTCAAAAAGCTTCGCGAGCACGGGCAAGAAGTAGTAGCGGCATCGCCCGCTTCCGGCGTCAACTCCATCACCGGCGAGGGACTCGCGGAT
>JAICXK010000039.1 GCA_025980435.1 Bryobacteraceae bacterium | reverse complement strand
GCCTGCATTCTTTGCTATATTCCCGTTTTTGGCGTCATCCCCGCCATCATCTTTCTCGCTTCCCAGAAGTTCCGAACGAATGTGCGGGTACGCTTCAATGCGTTCCAGGCACTGTACCTGTTTGTGGCATGGTTGATCATTTCGTCGGCCGTACCGATTCTGCTGGTAGGGGGCGTTCCGGGCTGGGGTGTAGAACACGCCTTTATCGCTGCCCTGAAGTTCGTGGTCTTCATCTGCTGGATTTACCTGCTGGTAAAGGCGGCGCAGGAGCAGCAGGTCCGGCTGCCCATTATCGGCGACCTGGCGGCCCGGTCCACGACAGAACAGCTATAGTATAATTATTCATTATCGTGAATAATAATTCAAGGCGGCAGACTGTAGGTGTCGTCGGATTCCGGGGTTACAGTGGGGCCGAACTGGTTCGGATCCTGGAACGGCACCCGGGTGTCGAAGTCGTTCTCCTGGAACACCGTTCCGATTCTGAGCAGCGCGTCTTGCCGCTGGGGCAAAAGCCGCCTAAAGTGGTTCCTGCTACGGTCGAGGCGATTGCGCAGGAGAAAGTGGATCTGGTTTTCCTGGCGACTCCGGCGGAGGTCTCCATCGCGCTTGCGCCTGGCATTCTCCAGAGCGGCACCCGCGTAATCGACCTCAGCGGCGCTTATCGGCTGCGCGATGCGGAAACCTATTCACGGTGGTACAAGGAGCGGCACACCGCGCCTGAACTGCTGGCCAAGGCTGTCTACGGCCTACCGGAGTTCTACCGCGAGCGAATCCGGGATGCACGACTGATCGCGAATCCGGGCTGTTACCCCACAGCGGCCAACCTGGCGCTCCGGCCTTTGCTTGACGCACAGGTGGTTGATCGCTCTCGCGGAATCATTTGCGATGCCAAATCGGGAGTGACCGGAGCCGGCCGAAAGCCATCGCTTAGGACCAGCTTTTGTGAAGTAACGGAAAATTTCAGCGCGTACGGAATTGTGGAGCATCGCCACGTACCCGAAGTTTTGCAGAATTCCGGCCTCGGCGAGCGCGAATTCACGTTTGCCGCGCATCTTTTGCCGATTGAACGCGGCATTCTCGAGACAATCTATTTGCGCACCGAGCGCGTCGAAAAAGCGGTTGACCTGCTCTCGATCTACGAAGATTATTACGCCGAGCACCCCTTCGTGCGCCTGTATGCGCCCGGCAAATTTCCCGATCTGCGCACCGTGCAGCACACGAATTTCTGCGATATTGGCTTTGTTTTTGACGCCGAAAGCCAGCGAGCGGTCATCGTTTCAGCGGAAGATAACCTGGGAAAGGGCGCGGCCGGGCAGGCGGTCCAGAATATGAACCTGATGCTCGGCTTCACCGAAACGGAGGCGCTGCTGTGAAAGTGCTGATCAAACTCGGCGGCACGCTGCTCGACGAGCCAGCCCGCCAGAGCGATCTGGCCCGGCAGCTCGCCGGCGTGGCAGCCCGTCATGAGCTGGTGGTGGTCCATGGCGGCGGCAAACAGGTGACCCGGTTCCTCGAGGAGCGCGGCATTCAAAGCCGGTTTGTTTCCGGCTTGCGTGTTTCCGACGAGGCCGTAATCGACGCCGTGACAAAGGTGGTCGCCGGCACAGTGAACAAGCATCTGGTTTCGGCTTTAGCCGCTGCCGGCGTGCCGGCGGTCGGACTCTCCGGCATTGATGGATCGCTGACCCTCGCGGACCGGCTGCATCCCGAGCTCGGATTCGTTGGCCGGCCGGCCCGGACCGATGGCCGCTTGCTCGACGTGCTGCTGGGTGGGGATTATCTCCCCGTGATCGCCTGTGTCGCCGGCGATACCAGCGGAAACATCTATAACGTGAATGCGGACCAGATGGCGGTCTCCTGCGCCCTCGGCTGGGGCGCCAATCGGCTCCTGTTTCTTACCGATGTTCCGGGGGTTAAGGACGCGAGCGGTGTAGTTGTTTCCCATTTGGACCATAAGGCGATGGAAGAGCTGATTCGTTCCGGCGCGGTGCACGGCGGCATGCTGGCCAAGCTGGAATCGGCCCGCTCCGCACTTCAGAATGGGCTGGCTGAGGTCGTGATCGCTTCGGGGCAGGAACGCGACGTGTGCGCTCGCCTGCTGAATGGAGAGCTCCTGGGAACCCGCCTGGCGCTGGAGCCGGTGGCACAGTGACCCAAACCGCGGTTGCCGTTCAGAAAGCCTCGATGCGGGACATTCCGAAGATCCTTGCTCTCATCAATTCGTATGCGGCCAACGGAATCATGCTCCCGCGCACCGAGTTCGAGATGTCGGAAAACATCCGCGATTTTTCGGTGGCCTACGAGGGAGAACGGCTGCTCGGCTGCGGAGCATTGCACTTCTATACGCCAACCACGGCTGAGGTTCGGTCGCTCGCCGTCTTACCGGCAGCTAAGGAGCAAGGCATCGGCCGGGCGGTCGTCGCTGGGCTTGAAGGCGAAGCTCGCGAAAACGATCTCGAATCGATATTCGCGTTTACTTATGTGCCGCCATTCTTCAAAAAACTCGGATTTGCAGAGGTCGAACGCGGCGAGCTTCCATTGAAAGTGTGGAAGGATTGTTTGCGTTGCCCCAAATTCCACAACTGCGATGAAATTGCCGTTTTAAAACGGCTCCGCCCATCGCGAGGCGATATAAATTTGCGTTACCAGGATCACTTTCACGGCGAACTGATCCCCCTTCCCACGATAAACGCCACTTATCGGTAGCCAATCCTCTGAAAATATCATTAGGATTTTACCTAAATCTTGCCCTCGGCTAAGTAAAAAATTCATTTTTTTGCATTTTTTACTGGTTTTCCTGCCCTAGTACTAGTATAGTCAGTACCGTAAGAGCTTAGTACTGAGGGTAAAACCCAGGGGAGGTAACGTGCGAGCTTTAACCGTTGATGTACAAGAGTCCGCCGGACGTATACTTTGCTGTACGATCTTTCGGCCCGGCGGTCGGAAACTGTTGGCCAAAGGCCACGTCCTGAGCGATGAGGACATCCGGCTGCTGCAGACAGAGGGCATGCAGCAGGTCTGGGTGACCGAACTCGAAGAGGGTGAGATAGGGGAGGACGACGCGGTCATGGCGGTCGCGGAAGCCATGTGTTGCGGATCGGTCGAAATCCGGCTGGCTGCCGGAGGACGAGCGAACCTGGTAGCGACAGCCGACTGCTGCACACTGGTGGATGACGACTTGCTGAAACAGATCAACTGCGCGAGCAGCGTCGTGATCGCCACCGTCTCCAATTATCGGTTCGTGAGAGCGGGAGAGCGAGTCGCCACCATTAAGAGCGCGCCCTTCGCGGTCGCACAATCCCATTTGGAAGCGATCCTGTCGATTTTGCAGGAACGCGGCGCGATTTTGCAGGCCAGGCCGATCCGCGACCCGGGCGTTGGCGTTCTGTACACCGACCCGGTTCACGGAGACCGCGCCCGTACATTGTTTGAAAGCGTTGTTCGCACCCGTATCGAACGCTTCAGCGGCAATCTTCGCTATTCCCTGACCGCGGTCGAAGAAGAAGAGCAGGTGGCCCGCTCGCTCCAGCATTTACTGCGGACGAAGCCGGCTGCCATCCTGATCGCTTCTACCACGGCGCCGGCTGGCCCCGAAGACGTAATCGGAAGAGCCCTGGTGCGGCTGGGCGCGCAGGTCGAGCGTTTTCTGGCCCCGGTGGAACCCGGCAACCTGATGATGCTCAGCTACAAGGACGATGTGCCGATTATCTCTGCGCCTTGCTGCTTCCGTTCGGCAAAAGCCAATGTGCTGGATTTGCTTCTGCCTCCCATGCTCGCCAAGTACCGGATTTCAGGCTGGGAGATCGCCTGTCTCGGACACGGCGGGTTGCTGAACTGATCTAAGTGTTCCTCCACCGCCTGAAGCAGACCTCCTAAGCTGCTTCGGGATATTTTGCCGGGCGTTGTACATTGCGCTTCGGGCTTCAAAAAGAAGAGCCCAGGCAGCATGGCCGCCCGGCAGTTTTTTTGCTCTTCCGTATTCTTAAGCCGGCAGCGCGAAGCGGAGCTGACGTGTTCAACCCGCGGGAGGTTATGATGAGTTCGAAACATGCCCGAACAAGTGGAAGATGCCCTCGCGGAGAAAGTGATACGGGTAATCGCCCATACACAGCGCATCCCTCCTGAATCTGTCTCGCTAGACAGCACATTCGAGGCACTGAAGATCGATTCTCTCGATGGCATCAATATCGTGTTTGAACTCGAGAAGGAGTTCAACATAGAGATTCCGGACGATGGCGTGCAGAATCTGCGTTCCGTACGGGACACGGTTGAGGGTGTACGGACACTGGTTAGGTCGAAGGACCAGGCGGCTCCATCGGGTGCGGCATGAACCGGGTCGCGGTTACCGGCCAGGGGCTGGTGTGCGCGCTCGGGAATACAGTGGCCGAGGGTTGGGCGCGGCTCATAGCCGGCGAGTGCCGCATCCTGCCGATGAAGGATCCCGGGTCTCCGCCGTACAAGTTTCGAAATGGCGCGGAGGCATGGGACTTCAAGCCGCTGGACCACTTCACTGAGAAGGATCTGGTGATGCTGGAGCGCTTCGCCCTGCTCGCGGTAGTCGCGGCGCGCGAGGCTGTGGCGCAAAGCGGCATCCGGTTTGAAGGCGATCTCAGCGATCGCTCTGCCGTGATCACCGGAAGCAGCGTAGGCGGCCAGTTCACCGAAGAAGAAGGTTATATTCGCCTTTACCGCGAAAACAATCCACGGGTCACGCCACTCACCATCCCGCGAACCATGGCCAATGCGGGAGCCAGCCGCATCTCACTCGAATTTGGGATTCACGGTCCCGCCTATACCGTCGCCACCGCTTGTTCCTCTTCGAATCACGCGCTGGGGCAGGCATTCTGGATGGTTCGCAACGGCCAGATCACCGCGGCGATTGCCGGCGGCAGTGAGGCGGTGTTCGCCGAGGGACTGCTGCGCGCGTGGGAGGCGATGCGCGTGGTTGCACCCGATGTTTGCCGCCCGTTCTCGGCTGACCGGAAAGGCTTGTCTTTAGGCGAAGGCGCGGGCATGCTGGTTCTCGAAAACTGGAATCATGCGCGAGCACGCGGCGCTGCCATCCTCGGCGAAGTGATCGGTTTCGGAATGAGCTCGGATGCGCATCATATTACGCAGCCCTGCGTGGAAGGCCCGGCGAAAGCGATGGACTGGGCCATCCGCGATGCAGACATTTCCCCGGACCAGGTCGATTACATTAACGCGCATGGCACGGGAACGCTGGCTAACGATGTAACCGAAACACAGGCGATCCGAACCGTCCTGGGCAAGCGAGCCGACTCGGTGCTGGTGAGTTCCACCAAGTCCATGCATGGCCATACTCTTGGGGCAGCGGGCGCCATCGAGGCAGTAGCCTGCCTGCTGGCGCTCAAACATGGGATCGTGCCGCCAACCGTGAACTTTACCGCTCGCGACCCGGCTTGCGATCTGAACGTGATCGCGAATGAAGCGCGAACCGCGCAGATGCAGATCGCTCTCTCCAACACCTTTGCGTTTGGAGGACTGAACGCAACGCTGGTACTGAAAGGATCGGAAGACTAACGCGCTCAAACCTATTTGAACTTTCCTCGTCCTGTTACTCTGGCTGCTTCCGCAGCCGAAGATCGAGGAAAACGAAGGAGGTACAGCTTTGCCGTTAGTGGCTGGAGTGGACCTTGGCGGAAACGCCGTAAATTACACGCTGCTGGATGCACAGGAGCAGTTCCTGATCGAGACGCTCTGCGAATATCCTGCCCGATCGAGAGAAGGACCTGAAGTCTGCCTTCAACAGATAGCAGATGGTCTCGCGGTTGCGGTCCAATTAGCAGGCATCCGGTTCCGAGATGTGGCGATGATCGGTCTGGCTACACCGGGGCCCGCCAGTGCGGAAGGCGTCCTCAGCGCACGAGGTTCCACGAACTTTGTCCATCCGGGCTGGGCCGGCTTCGATATCCGCGGCCATCTTGCAAGTAAACTCGCGAAACCGGTAGCGTATCTGAACGACGGCAACGCTGCCGCGCTGTGGGGCCAGTTCGTACTCTTCGGGACCGGCAGTCAGGCGACTTCTGTTTCCGCCATTATTGGCACCGGACTGGGCGGAGGTGTGGTGATTGGCGGCAGCATTGTAAAAGGAAGAAAAGGATTCGGCGGAGAACTGGGTCACGTGCTGGTTCCGTTCCAAACCATTCCAGAAATCGCCGGACTGGCCCCGGAATGCAATTGCGGCCGCATCGGAGACCTGGAATCCCTGTGTTCTCTCACCGCGATCGAGAGATATCTGCTCCCGCATTTCCTGCAGCGGCACCCCGGCCATCAACTGGGCACAGCCGGCGATCTGCGGAGCGCCGCGAAACTGGTGCGGAACCTGGCCGAGAGCGGGGACCGAATGTGCCGGGAAATCTTCCGGGTCCAGGCTCATGCACTTGGCCTCTTCTTTGACCAGATGATAAACATCTTCGATCCGGATGCACTGATTGTGGGCGGGGGGGCGCTGGAGGCGAGCGAGGAATTCCAAGCCTGGTTTATGGATGAGGTTCGCGACGCGATGCCTGTCCAGCGGGAAGAGCAGGCCGATGTGCTGCTTCATATCATGCCCAACGGCGATACAGCCGGTGCTCGCGGAGCGGCCCTGCTGGCATTGGGTGCGGTTCGCCAGAGAGTCCCTGCCTGACGCTCAAACTCTCTTTCGGGGCAAACCTTTGGTGTTTATCTTCTGTTGAGAATCGCGCCGGGTTGAAGTACCATGGTCTTCAGTCGTCGTAATCTGCTATAAAATGCCTCGTGTTCAGGATGGTATTTAATTGAAAACGCTCGATTTCGAAGTTGTAGGCCGCCAATACCCCACGCTTTCGCACGATTGGACTATCTGGTTGACCGGACTCTCCGGATCGGGAAAGTCGACGCTGGCCCAAGCTCTCGCTAAACACTTAGAGGATTATTCGCTCCCGTACGAACTACTCGATGGCGACATCATTCGCCAGGGAGTTTGCAGAGACCTGGGATTTTCCAAAGAGGATCGAGACGAGAACATCCGCCGGATTGGCTGTATCGCGGAACTCCTGAACCGCCATAACGTAATCGCCATCGTAGCGGCGATATCGCCCTATGAAAAAGCGCGCGAAGAGGTTCGCAAGGGAATTCCCAAATTCCTGGAAGTCCACGTGGATTGTCCACTCGACACCTTGGTACGGCGCGACGTTAAGGGACTTTACCGCCGTGCTCTGGCAGGGCAAATCGAGCACTTTTCCGGGATCTCCGATCCCTACGAGACACCCACTCACCCTGACGTTTACGTTAACTCCGCTAATCAGGCTGTGGAAGAGAGCCTCGCGGTTATTCTCCGGAAGCTGGACGATTTGAGCTGGTTAAGCGCAACCGAAACGACTGGAAGAGCGGCCGTGGCAGCTCGCTAAACGGGTTGCTATCACCAGCGGAGTCCCACAGTGATGGGTACGATCGTGGTATGCGTGTTGCCGGTCATTCCATCGTAGAAGCGAGCCTGCACGTATAACTTCCAACTCGTCCTGGGAAGCGGTATGTTGACGCCACCGCCCACATCCCAAACACCGGCGTTCTCACTTACGCTTCCGAGAACCTGATTTGCCGGAACGAATATAGGCCCGACGTAGCCCCACCACGGATCGAAAATATAGGTGGGAGCGAGTACCGGCTTCGTAAATTGCACCGTCCGGCGCAGCCATCCGCCGCCTCCTAAAATATAGAAACTGGCGCGCGAGCCAAGCGGAAATGTGATTTTCGGGTCCACCGTCAAGGTGTAGACTCGCGCGTTTCCATCAGGCTCATTCAATTCATTTAGCGCGCTTCGGGTCACTCCGAGTCCCTGAAACGAAAACGTGCCCAGCACGCCCAGGTACTGGTTCAAGTTGAATCCGGCGCCCACCTCCAGATTTCCACCGTTGTCCAGATGATTTGACAAATTACCGGTGGCGGTCGAGAATCCGCCGCCCACATTTGCGGTGAAGTGATGATATTCGCTTTGCGCAAGCAGGTACGGCGCAATTCCGATCATTAAGGCGCTCAAAATGGCGATGCGGACAGGCATCGTCTGGTACATACAGACCTCCATATTCGTACGGGTACCTTCGCACGGTCCCAATATGAAGATTCAAGAGGCCGGCTTCTGTTAGCCCCGCACTATTGGCAGGCCGCGAAATAACGGAGTGCCAGATGAATCACGAGTTCTGCTGCTCCCGCAGCATTTTTCTCGCTATTGGACGCGCGAACGCATTTGCAATGTTGTGCGCGCCGATTTTCAGTATTGCGCGGCATGTGTCCGATGCCTTTGCGGTTTGGCCCGCTTTTGAATATGCGCGCGCCAGCAGCTCCAGCACGAATGCATCTTTCTGGTTTCCCTTTTCCAGATTCAAAATCGCCGCGGCATAATTCCCGGCATAGAACTCGATATATCCCTTCAAGTAAGGGAAGAACGCTTCCTGCTGGGGATTGTGGAGCCGGTCGAGAAAAGCTTTGGCGGCCGCGACTTCCTTCTCGGCTATTTGCGCTTGGCCGCGGCGGGCCGCGATTCGAGCCTGACCGGCCTCCCACCGGAAACCCCACAAGTCCTTGTCTTGCGCGGACAGACCTGACTTTTGCAGGGCCGTATTGTAGCCGCGCTGATACCAGTCATATGCCTGATCAAGATTGCCGCATTCCAGGTAAATGCGCGCCAGCTCGTTGGCAGTTTCCCCCGCTGCGGTGTAATTTTGGGCAGCCAAGTGCGAATCAAAGATCTGCTTTTCGTATTTGGCGGCATCGGCAGCCTTGCGCTCGAACGTGTACGACACCACCATGGTCCTTGCCGCTTGTGTTTTGGCGTCTGCATCGGGAGCAAGGCCGATCATTTTCCTGACATGCCGCTGCGCCTCCCCATACCTTCCAAGCAGGTCCAGCGTCGTCGCCATTCCCCGATGCGCCTCGAACGAACCTGGCGACTGCTTCACTGCTTCCTGGAACTGCGCCAGCGCTGCTGACTGTTCGCCTTCCGTGCTAAGCTGCCGGCCTTGCTGGATTAGCTTGGCGACATCGGGCGCTGCCGCGAGGGCGTTGGCTGCAAAGAGAAATGCAAAACCGACCAAAGCAATGGCCGGAATCAAGGCAGTGCGGCGGACAAAAACCATATGCGCCCCGATTGTACAAAGGATTGTATTCTGCCGCAAATGCAGGCCGGGCGGCATGCAATCCTACATGAAGCAATGAGAAGACTTGTTCCTGCACTCCTTGTAGCCCTCGCCTTGTTGGCATTTTCAGCCGAAACTGTGGACATTCAGGCGGAGCGCATGGCGGACTCGCCTCTACTGAACCCAGGTGCAGGTCGTACTTCCTGGAGCGAGCTTGGCATCTTCAATCCGGCCGCCATAAAGAAGGGAAGCAAAACCGTGCTCCTGTTTCGCGCGCAGGACCGCCATCATACTTCGCGCATCGGATACGCCGAAAGCGCGGATGGAAAGCGCTTCACCGTACGGCGGCGGCCTGTGCTCTCTCCGGAAGTTCCGTACGAGAAGGGCGGCGGGGTAGAAGATCCGCGTGTTGTGCGGATCGGGAAGCTTTACTATCTGACCTACACCGGTTACAACCTGCATGACGCGCAACTCTGCCTGGCCACGTCAAGCAACCTGGTTCACTGGCTGCGTCAGGGCGTGATTCTGCCCGCTTACAAGGGGACCTGGAATACCCAATGGACCAAGTCAGGCGCGATTCTTCCTCAAAAGATTCACGGCAAGTGGTGGATGTACTATCTGGGCACGAAGAAAGACAGCGACGGCAAGTCACGCGACTACATGGGACTGGCCAGTTCCACGGACCTGCTTCACTGGGCCGATGCAACGGATAAACCTGTCCTCGAGCGCCGCCCAGGCACTTTCGACTCGCGTGTTATGGAACCCGGCCCGCCGCCGTTCATCACGGATGCGGGAATTCTGCTGCTCTACAATGGCGCGAACGAAGATCTCGTGTACGGGCCCGGCTGGGTCCTGTTCGATAAGAACGATCCGCGCAAGGTGATCGCCAGGGCAGACAAACCATTCATCTTGCCCTCACTCGAATGGGAGAAAGTGGGCAATGTTCCGAATGTGATTTTTCTCGAAGGAGTCGTCCCCCAAACCACGATAACCGCCACGCGAAGCCTCGACCTGCTGGCCTATTACGGAGCAGCGGACAAATACATCGGCGGCATGCAGATTCACATCTGGCTTCCCGAATAACCGAGCCCATCCGCTCTGCTAACCTGAATGCCGCATGCACAGCCGCCGCGCCCTGATCTCCTTTTTCTTACTGGCTTCCACTGTCGCCTTTTGTGCCCCGGCACTGCCGGTCAAACCGAAACTTGTGGTCGGCATCGTCATTGACCAGTTCCGCTACGATTACCTGACCCGCTTCCGCGCCGAATATCACGGCGGTTTCGATCAACTTCTCACGAATGGCGCGGATTTTACGAATGCCTTCTACCGTCAGATCCCGACCATCACCGCGGTAGGTCACAGCATCTTTTTATCCGGCGCAATGCCGGCCGTCAGCGGCATCGTCGGCAACTCCTGGTACGACCGAAGTACCGGCCAGATCGTTACCAGCGTCTGCGATTGGGACACCAGAACTGTCGGTGGCAATCAGGATACGAAGGGCGCGGCGTGTACGGATTCCGATCCTGCATCGCCCAAACGCCTGCTGGTTACCACGATCGGCGATGAACTGAAGACCGCGCAGCCGCGTTCGAAAGTTGTTGGCATCTCCATCAAGTCTCGCGCTGCGATTTTGCCGTCCGGCCATCGGGCAGATGGAGCGTTCTGGCTTGACGAGGTGACCGGAAATTTCATTACCAGCTCGTATTACATGGACGCGCTGCCGGCCTGGGCGGTCCAGTTCAATAACCGCAAGCTGCCGGCTACGTATATTAATCGCAAATGGGAAGGCTTTCCCAAATGGGATTTCCATGCGCCGCCGGGAAGCCCTGCTCCTTATGCCAAGCTGCCTGCGAGTCCCTGGGGCAACGAGTTGATCGAGCAGTTTGCAGAACAGGCAATTACGGGCGAACAACTCGGGCACGACAACGCGACGGATCTGTTAACGATTTCTTTCTCATCGAACGACTACATCGGACATGCGGTCGGCCCCGACGCACCGGAAGTCCGCGATATGTCCATCCGGACGGATCAGCTTCTGGCGAAGCTGTTCCGGTATATTGACCGCGAAGTCGGCCTGGAGAATGTGCTCTTCGTGCTTTCCGCCGATCACGGGGTTGCGCCTGTTCCCGATACCGCGCATCGCCTGCCCGGCGGCTACGTGCAAGGCGACCTGCCCGGCATCGTCGAATCCGCCCTCAGCGCGAAATTCGGACGCGCCGATTGGGTGATTCACGGCGCCGGCGCGGAAGCTGTCTATTTCAACTGGCCCGCGATTGAGAAAGTGAATACTCCGCAAGGCCAGGCCCTTCGCAGAAGCGCGGTTTACGACGTAGCTAAACAGGCCATTCTGTCTACACCGCAGTTGCACGTCGCGCGGGTCTACAGCGCAGAGCAGCTAGACAACGGCATTGCCGGAGACTTTGTCGCGACTGCCGCAATCAATGGCTATTTCCCCCCGCGCAGCGCAGATTTGACCCTCATTCTGGAGCCCGGATTCATCCCTGGGACCAAAGGAACCACCCACTTTTCACCCTATTCGTATGACCGGCACGTTCCCGTCATTTTCATGGGCGCCGGGATCAAGCCGGGCCGTTATGACGGCATGATCGCGCCGAACGATATCGCCCCTACTCTCGCCACATTGCTTAACATTCAGACGCCCAGCGGATCGTCCGGGCGGGTTCTTACGGAGATGCTGAATCGCTAGCTCAATTGCGGAACAGCAGCCAGAGAAATGCGGCTGCGCCGCAGATTACGAAGATGTTGAGTGACGCAAGAGTGAGCAGAGCGGCGTACAATTTTCGTTCCCTGCCATTCCGGTGCGGTGTTCGGACGCGTTCGCTGTAGTCAGTGGTTAATTCCAGCCTGATGAGTTCCGGCACGCTTCGCTCCTGATCTGCCTATCGGATAAGTGGGCAGGAGCCGGAAAGTCTATCCGGAAATAGAACGGCGGGCGCGAACGCCTCGATTTCGTCTATTTCTTGCGGCCCGAAGCGGCGACCCGATACACTAAGAATGTTCGGGGCGTGGCTCAGCCTGGCTAGAGCGCCTGGTTCGGGACCAGGAGGTCGGTGGTTCGAATCCACTCGCCCCGACCAATTTCCCTCGTAAAATCAGCTACTTCTGAATTGGGTTCTGATGCGGTTCTGTCGCGTTTAAGGCCGCTATCCCCAAAATTATAATCACCCCCCAGCACGTTCGATTGCGGCGCGAACTGTCTCGGCCTGGGGATGGCATTGGAATCGGATGATTATGGGTAGAGTGAAGCGCGACGAGAGCGAACCGTTGTGTAGATGGATGGATTCCCGCGCGCCGTACGCAGCGCCGGGAGCATCGCGCCCTGACTCTGGGCACTCGCAACGTTGCGCTGCTGCGAAGACCATGTGCGTATAGCGAGTTGGCTGGAACCGGCAGCATCAAATCGTCCAGGTAAGACTCAGGCTACCGCCGAGAAACCCGGCCAGGCGTTCGGCTTCGCGCTCGGCCGCGCGCCGCACCCACTGCGGAACATCGACAAAGGGTTCAATACTAACTTCTACACGAGAGCCTTTCATCTCGTGGCGCCAAGTACCTTGCATGCGGCCGTTGACCAACAGCACTGGTGAAATCCAACCCTGCGGCCGGTAAACACGGCTGCGCAAGTTGCCGGGCAACAAGCATCCGGCGTGGCACGACGCGGCGACCACATACTGATCGAAGGCCGGCAGCAGGCGCACCGACCGCAGGGGCGGCAGCTCACGAACTTCGCGGGCGTCGGCGGCAAGCATCCAGGCTTGCGCACCGTCCACCAAGACCGGACACACTTCGTCACCGAGCGAGGCGATCCATTGACGTGCAACTGAAATGCCGCCGCCGTTCCACCAGCGCGCCAGATCGTGATATGTCGCCGGGCCGTACGCCGCCAGAAAACGCCGCGCCACGGTGGCAAGCGCAAGCTGAGAATCAATCGGAGACGCAGAGTTACCAATCCATGTATCCGGGTGTGTAAAGCGGACGCGCTGACCTAAGCTCGGCCCAAAACACAACCAACCTTTGAACGCAGCCGGTTTCAGGATAGTGCCCCAACTGCTCTGCGCCAGCTCATTGCCGAACGCGGTTGACCCAGTGAGCCGCGTCACCTCCTGCACCAACTCTTCGCGCGTCATCACGCGGCCATCGAGAGCGGCTGCGATCGCTTCCGTAAGTTGATCGAGTTCTTCTAACGTCATCCCGAAATACTTCTGCCACGCTGCGGGCCGTAGATACCGCGGGCTCGTGCTGAGAGCAGCATGCCACAGCGACAACTCGCCGGCAGGAAGCAGGTGCAGCGTGCCCCGCATGGCCCAGGTTTTGACGAGCCGGCGCTCTTCCCATAGGGCTCTCCAGACTGCTTGCCGGTCGAGATCTTCGACCCTGGCCCAGACGGTCAGCTCCGCGGAGGACATCAGTTGCGCGTGCAGCCCACAGAGGCGGCTGGCGACCGCGAGCATACTGCCGGCAGGCGCGCGACGGTCAAGGTGCTGGCGCCGCACACGCCAGGCCGCCGCTTTGGACCAGCTAAGCTTCAGCATTCGTTAAAATCTTCCAACACGATGAGGCGTACTGTTAAACTACGCTATTCGCATGGTTTCGCACGTTCACGGCGTGCTCTGCTCAGGCAATCTCGTTTACGATACTGTGGTTGGTCCGGTTGAGGACCTGCACTGGGGCGCCACCACCTTCGTCGATTGTATTGAATGCCACCCCGGCGGCAATGGCGCAAATACTTCACGCGCGCTTGCCAAGCTCGGGATTCCCGTTCGTCTACTGGGCGCGGTAGGAACCGACCCGGAGGGCCGTTTCATTCTCGATGCGCTGAAAAGGTCGCATGTCGATTCGTCGTACATAGACCTGATCGACGCGCCCACATCGGCCAGTGTCGCCATCGTGAAACCTTCAGGAGAACGTAAGTTCTTTCATCAAATGGGGGTCAGCCGCGATGCGTTCGCCGAGCCCATACGATTCACGCCTGAGATCTGCCATGGCATGACGCATTACCACCTTGCCAGCCTTTTCGTGCTGCCGCGGCTGCGCCGCCGCGGTCCGGAGCCGCTCATCCAGGCTCGCGCGGCAGGTCTGAAGACTTCTTTCGATACCAACTGGGATCCCGACGCCGGCTGGATGGAGACGCTGTCGCCTTGCCTCCCGCACCTGGATCTTCTCTTCATGAACGAAGAGGAAGCGCACATGATCACCGGGTCCCGTGAACCGGCCCAAATTGCAAAAATCGTGCTTGCGAAGGGCCTCGGCACGCTTGCCTTAAAACTAGGCAGCCGCGGTTGTGCGATTTACACGCAAAATCAGGAGGTCCTCTGCCCCGCGTTCGATGTGCCAGTGAAGGACACAACGGGAGCGGGAGATTGCTTCGCTGCCGGGTTTCTGGCCGCTACTCTGGATGGAGCCAATCTGACCGAAGCCGGCCGTTTCGCCAACGCGGTGGCGGCCTTGAGCGTTCAGAAGATCGGCGCGGTTTCGGGAGTCCTTTCCAAGCCGGAAACCGAGGCCTGGATCAAGAGCGCGCACTATCGCGTCCAGTTAAACGCCTGAGTAGCGCAACCGCATTTCGGATATCGGCCGTCCGGCGGTTCGCATCCTGCTCTTCGCGCTCGATGCTCAGGACGCCCCGGTAACCGATTTCCTTCAGCTTTGCAATGAAACGCGGAATACCAACGCTTCCATCGCCAAGCGGGCGCTCCACTCCAAGGGCTTTGGGCTGATCCACTGGGGGCCAATCGCCATCTTTGCAGTGAACCGAAATGACTTGCTTCCCGAGAACATCCAAGGCCTCAATGGGATCGCCCGTGCCGTAGAGAATCATGTTGGCAGGATCGAAATTGATTCGCAGATTCGGCCGCTTCACGTCTTCGATAAAACGCAAAAGAACCTTGGCCGGCTCCTGTCCGGTTTCGAGCGTGAAGAACTGGCCGTTCTCGCCGCAATGATCGCAAATCTCCCTGGCAACGTCCCGGATTTCGGCATAGACCGGATCGTCCGGTTCTTCCGGCACGAACCCGATGTGGCACGCGACGCTATCGATCGCCAGTTTGCGGGCGGTGTCGGAAACGGCCTTTGTACGCCTGACGCGCTCCTTTCGCGTGTCTGGCGGAACCAGCCCGACAGTCCGCTGCACGGTCGGAATGTCGGCATAATCCTCGCCCACGTAGCTGCACACAGCGGTCACGGGCGTGAATTGCTCCGCGGTCAAGGCCTTGTCCCATCGTTCCGCCGCTCCGTCCAAAGGCAGATCGCCCGGGAAGCCGAGCTGCCCGGCGCGCACGCCGAATTCTTTCACTTTCCGAAGCGTGTCGCGCGCATCGGCGCCGGCCCAAAACATCAGCCCGATTTCCAGGTCTTCTAGTCCGAGCATTTCAACTGTTCTCCTCCCATTTCTCTCGATTGTTTCAGCAGCAGCGCCAATCTCACCGCGCGCGCCGAGTCCCGTGGTGTACAGCGTTGGGGCGGCCTCCCGTCCCGAACACAGCCGATGAAATACGAAATCTCCGCTTCGTATCCGTCACCGCTTACCTCTATCTTCTTTCGCTCGCCGCCCTGATCGCTCAACATCAAGCCATCCGCGGTGAATTCCATCTCGGCCCGCTCAGCGCGCGCCTGAAAGCTCATGTGCAGAGGGGCGCCCGGCTGGAACCATCCGCCCTGGACACGCACCTCGGGGCCGTTCGCATACAGCAGTGTCGCGGTTAATGCATCCACTTCGCCCAATTGTTTGGCCGCGACGCGCTGCGGCATGCCGAACAGCGAGATCGCCTGGTCAATATCATGAACCAGCAAATCGATCACCGCGCCGCCGCTGCGTGCGGGAACCGGCAGCCACTTGCTCCAATCCGGCAGCCCACACTGGCGCGTGAATGTTGCCGATCGCACCGCGCCAAACTCCCGGCCTTCCACAAAATCATGCAGCGCCACGTATTCCGGCCAAAATCGCAGAACCTGCGCAATCATCAGAATCCGATTGTTATCCTGCGCGGCCGCGGTCATGCGATCGCAATC
The DNA here is from genome assembly GCA_025980435.1 of Bryobacteraceae bacterium. Classification (GTDB taxonomy): domain Bacteria; phylum Acidobacteriota; class Terriglobia; order Bryobacterales; family Bryobacteraceae; genus Bog-105. Next base: position 8,656 of record JAICXK010000039.1, on the reverse strand, counting down.
CGCGCTGGTAAGCGCCATCGGTTTCTCGCAGAGCACATGCTTGCCGGCCGCCAGTGCGGCAATTGAAACCGCCGCGTGCAAGTCCGTCGGCAAACAGATATCGACAATTTCGAGCTCGGGATCCAACACCAGTTCCCGCCAGTGCCGGTATTGCTTGACGCCGGAAAAATCAAACTTGCCCAGGTCCCGATTCAGATTTCCACCTGCGCTGTTCAAATCGTTCGACAGAACGCGCTCGCTTTCGGTGCAAACCGCAGCTACCTGCGCATCGGAAATCTTTGAGTAGGCGCTGAGGTGTACCGCACCCATAAAGCCCAATCCAACCATTCCTATTTTCACGAAGGTATTGTACTTGGAGAGGCTCATGCGCGCCCGTAAGTACGTGCCCTAAAATGCGCAGCGGCGCCTGTTTTCGCGCAGAATCTTAACCCGATGCGATACTTTCTCTACAATTTTCAACCCGGTCCATAATTGGCCTCCTGTTTGCAGATGGAACGATGAAACAGTGTGCGCCAAACTTCCATGCAGCAAAGGAACCTTACAACCACAGAAAATTGCGCGCCCGCGTTTGTGTTGGACCGTCCATTCGATTCCGCGCTAGCTCGAATCCGCCGTGCCATCCGCGATGAACAGCTGTGCATCGCGGCGGAAATCGATACCGCCAAAAGAGTGAAACGCGCGCTTCAAATTCAGGTATCTCCCTGCCGGGTTCTCCTGGTCGATAATCCACGATTCATGTTGGAGGCGACTGCAATCGATCGCGCTTCCGGCATCTTTCTTCCCTTGCACCTGGTGGTTTCGGGAGCCGGAAACCGGACACTCGTTCACATGCTGAATCCGGATCTCCTTCATTACGCCGATTTGCCCATCGGCATTCGCGCGCCCGTCACCGCTCTGCAGCATCAACTGCTTCGCATGCTGAGGACGATTTCAGACAAGCCGCGCGATGCTCACGAGATCGCGGATCGAGGGGACTCCTGTCTGGGAATAAAGTTCGGCGAACCAGACGCGTTATCATAACGCGTCTGGTTCGGAATGGCAGGGAAGGACATCGCGCGAGCGGTTAGCGTTATAGCGGTTGTTGCCGCCATCAGCCTGGTGCATTATTTGACGCCGGACTCGATGGTGCAGGTTCACTATCTCGTTCAGCGGCTGTTCTATGTGCCGGTCGTTTACGCAGGGCTGTATTTCGGCTGGAAGGGAGGTTTAGCCGCCGCAGTTCTGTCGGGCTTGGCCTACTTGCCGCAAATTCTTGCCACTTGGAAGCTTTCCCCGAACAGCTCGATCAATCAATGCGCCGAGGTCATCCTGTTCTGCATTGCCGGAGTGACGGCCGGATTTCTGGCAGACCGGGAGCGCAGGCAAAAGAAGATCTTGCAAGGCACGGCTGAGCAGCTATCGCGCGTGTATGGAGAATTGCAAGATAATTTCGAACGCATGAAACGGGCCGAGCGCCTATATGCGCTGGGCCAGCTATCAGCGGGACTCGCTCACGAAATCAGGAACCCCCTGGCCAGCATTGAGGGCGCGGCCGCGGTCCTTCTCCGGGAGCCCGCTTCCCCCGAGCGCAGAACCGAGTTTCTGCAGATCATTCAAAAGGAATGCCAGCGTCTCAATAGATTGCTGACGAGCTTTCTGAACTTTGCCCGACCTCGCGCCCCGGAATTCGCGACCGTAAGAGTGGAACAAATCCTCGACTCCGTGATCGCGCTCGCCGAACACGCCGTTCGGCGCGATCACATTGCGCTGCGGAAACAGATTTCCGGCGATTTGACGGAATTTGAATGCGATTCCGAGCAGCTTACCCAGGTGCTCTTAAACCTGACAATTAATGCCATTCAGGCTATGCCGGACGGTGGAGAGATCCTGCTCTCGGCATCCCGCAACGGGGCGAACGCCGTAATTCAGGTGCAGGATCAAGGTACAGGCATCAGTGAGGAAAACCTCGAGAAGATATTCGATCCATTCTTCACCACGAAGGAATCCGGGACAGGTCTGGGCCTATCGGTAGCGCACCAGATCGCAGCCCGGCAGGGAGGCGTACTGACGGCCGCGAAGAATCCGGGCGAAGGTATGACATTCTCGTTGGAGCTACCGCTCTCGTCAAACAGAGTTGAACAATGAAGAAACGCGTACTGGTTGTGGATGATGATGAGAGCCTCCGAAGGGTAACGCAAGTACAGCTCGAGCAGCGCGGCTACCACGCAACGACCGCGGCAGATGGACCCGAAGCGCTGGCCATTCTTCAGAAGTCACCGCCGGATCTGGTGATCACCGATCTGAAGATGCCGGGAATGTCCGGTCTCGAACTTCTTCGGCGCATACGCGCTGATTATCCGGAAGTCCTGGTTGTCATGCTCACCGCCTTCGGCACGGTGGAGAGCGCCGTGGAAGCAATGCGGGCCGGAGCGTACGACTACATCACAAAGCCGGTTAATCCGGATGAGCTCGACCTGATTGCGCGACGTTCGATGGAACATCTTCAACTTGTTGAAGAGAACCGCGCCTTGAGGAGCAGTCTGGATGAGAAGTACGGGTTTGAGAATATTATCGGGCGCTCAGGGTCGCTGCTGTACGTATTGGACATGGCCGCGCGGGCGGCGCAGACGGATGCCACGGTGGTGATTCACGGCGAAACCGGAACAGGCAAGGAACTACTTGCTAAAGCGGTGCACTTCAATAGCAGACGCCGGGAAGCGCCGTTCGTCACCATTAACTGCGGCGCGATACCAAAGGATCTGCTGGAATCGGAACTCTTCGGCCATGTGAAGGGATCGTTTACCGGGGCGATCGCGCACCGCAAGGGAAAGGTGGAATCGGCCGACGGCGGAACTCTGTTCCTGGATGAAATCGGTGAAATGCCGCTTGAGCTTCAGGTAAAGCTGCTGCGGCTCATCCAACAGGGAGAAATCGAAAAAGTAGGGGCTCCGGAGGCGAGTATCGTCAACGTCCGTGTCGTGGCAGCAACACACCGGAACCTTCCGGCGATGATCGAGGACGGCACATTTCGCGAGGACCTGTATTACCGGCTCTCGGTGATTCCCTTGGAATTGCCGCCCCTGCGCGAGCGCCTTGAAGACATACCGCAATTGGTGCAGCATTTCTTTTCCAAGGCGAAACGGAAGCACGGCCGGGAAAACCTCGTCCTGCCAATCGCTCTCCTGCCGCACTTTAGCAATTACCGCTGGCCTGGGAATATCCGCGAATTGGAGAACATCATTGAACGGCTGATAGTGCTGACTCCGGGAAATGAAATCACTGTCTCGCATCTGCCGGCCTTCCTGCGCCGCGCACACGCCTCCGTCGACACGCTGAACCTGGAGCTTCCGCCGCAAGGCATCAGCCTGGAAGCTATTGAGAAAGACCTGATTCTCCGGGCTCTGGCAAAGTTCAAGTGGAACCAGACCCACGCAGCAAAATATCTGGATATCAGCCGCAAGGCTCTAATGTATCGAATGGAAAAGCACGGAATCCAGCGGCCTGCCGATGCTGCTCCGGGCGAAGAGGAAGTTCCGGAAGCGCCTGAATAGAATCGTTTGCGAAGCTCGTCTATCGCGACACGAAAAGATCGATGGCCCACAACAGGCCCACTACGCCTCCGCTGATCGCCAGCAGCTTGATAGTGGTGATCGCGTTGCTGCGCCGCGAGTACCGCTGGGGCGCAAATTCAACGGCGGAAAACGTCTCGTCAGTTCGCATCTGTTCTTGTGTGTTGCTGTTTTTAGGCAAAGTAAGTCTCTAATTCCTCACTGGAGATACTGCAATCGGCGGACCACACGTTACGGCCGCCAGAAACACTGGTTATTCGCGTTATTTGCGCTTCGCCCTGCCCCAAAACTGCCGCGCCCTGCGCCTTTTCAGGCACATGAACGAGATTGCTCACCCGAAGAGCTTGCGTTTTACTGCGTTTATGCCCGGCACGAGATTGGCATCGCGAATGCACTCTTGTTGAGCAGTACCAACGAAGGGAATTTTTCAATCGTGGATCAGCGACAGCACATCGACCATTCCGAATCCAATCGCAAAGGGTTCGAGCAGCATCTGGAGTTGTTGGTTGCCGAGAAGGCCCGGCTGGAAGCGGCGCTCAACCGTCCTTTGGAAGCTCTGCACATTGAGCGAGCGACTACCGAGGACCAGGCGCCACTCCTCCACGAGCAATTCCTTTCCATTCGGCAGCATAACTTTGCCCACACGACGCTGAAGCAAATCGAGGGATCGCTCGAGCGTTTGAGAAACGGCGTGTATGGCATTTGCGAGCGCTGCGATGAGGCTATTGCAGAAAAGCGGCTGAAGGCCGTCCCGTGGACTCCCTTTTGTTTGGGTTGCCAGGAAAAGCTCACCAGCCAGCGATTGGCCGCGTAAGTCATCGCGAAAACGGTCGTTCGGAAACAGCTAGAAAGAGCGCCGCTAATTCATTTTCCTGACGTAGGCGAGTGCCCTAAGCCATTAATTCGCTCGTAATCGAAATAGGCGCTGTCTTGTTGTGAGTTATGGCTGAACACGAACAAAATCTTGGCCTGCGACTTCATGGAAAAATGGCTGGGCTGCCATATACCTTCTCCGACAGGCGACATCTCAAGCTCGAACCGGGTCCCCGGCTCCACCTGCGCCAGAAAACCCTCGATTGTGACCGGATGGATTACTTGCGCCGTTACTCTCACCCACTGATAGGTTTTCTGATCGATCCAGAGCTGGCCCTGCATTCCCGGCAGGACCTGCGCATTCATGTTCGGGGGTTTATAGCCGGCGCGCGGTGTGGCTTTAAAGTGCCAGACCGCTAACCCTCTGAGCTTGCGGGTCCCGGTGAGCTTGAAATCGAAGGCTTTGGTTAACTGCTCCATCATCTCGTGGTCGCGCCGGCGTCCCTTTTCGTAATCCGCAATCCGCGCTTTCCGTTGGTCCGGCGATTCCGCCCGGCGCTGCGCCGCGGCCTGTTCCTGCTTTCTCATTTCATCCGCCTGCTGAGCGGCGGAAATCGGCTTGCCGTTAATCTCTATCAGCCGCTGGTACGGTGTGCCCTCGATCATCGTGATCTGATAGGTCTTCGAACTGCCGTCGGCCTCGCGATCACGCTCCTTGTAGTTGTATTGCGGAGCCGCGTTGAAATCCGCCCGATTGGCCTCAACCGACTTCTGAATGATGGCTTCTACGTTGGGTTTCTGGGCGGCGAAGGCAACGGCGCAACCGATGGTGAAAAGCACGGCGAAGCTCTTCATTTGAGAGTATGTGTCCTCACTATGTTTGTAGACGCGAACAAAGCAACTTACTTTCGCGCCAGCAGGTAATGTACGGTGGGCGTAACAATCAGGGAGAGCAGCATAGAAGCCAGTATGCCGCCAATTACCGCAATGGCGAGCGGCTGCAGCATTTGAGATCCCGCGCCTAAAGCGAGCGCGAGCGGGATCATGCCCGCGACCGCGGCAAGAGCGGTCATCATGATAGGCCGCAAACGTCTTTCTCCGGCATGGATCATTGCATCGCGCGGACTGGAACCTTCCGCCCGATATTTCTGATCGGCATCCAGCAGCAGAATACCGTTTTTTGCGACGATGCCGACCACCATGATGAGTCCCATGAAAGACGACAGATTGAAGGTCGTACCCGTCACAAAAAGCGCGAAGAAGACTCCCGACGTGGATAAAAGCGCCGAAGCAAGAATTGCGACGGGAGCCGCAAAGCCGCCGAATTCGATAAGCAGCACGATAAAAACAAGGACGATAGCGGCGCCCAAAACGAACAACAAATCGTGAAACGAGCGCTGCTGTTCCGCGTACAACCCGCCGTAGACAACGCGGATGGCCGATGGCAAGTGAAGAGCGGCGACCTTTTGTTGCACGAGCGACACCCCGGTTCCGAGACTCATGCCCTCCAGCCGGGCAGTTACAGCAACGTACCGCTGCAGGTTTTCACGCAAGATTTCAAGCTGCCCTGGATTGTCCTCGACGGATGCCAGCGAGCCAAGCGTGGCGACACGCCCGCTTCCGCTGATCAGCAGGGTGTTACGGATGCTCTCCAGGGACGCGCGTGTCGATTCCGGGAAACGAACCCGCATGGTGTACGCGCGGCCGTTCGTCACGATGGGAACGAGCGCCGGCTCGCCGTCTATAATGGCGCTGGTATCCAGTTCCAATTCCTGTGGCGTGAAACCGGCTCGCGCCGCCGCGGTCTGATTCACATTGAAGGTGATTGCCGGCCCGCTGATGGTGTTCTCGATACCGTCCTTCAAATCTTTCACTGCCGGGATCGTCTTAATCGCATCGGCAACTCGCGGAGCCCATTCCTTCAGCAGATTGATATTTTCGGAAAAAAGCTTGATCTGGATTGGATCAGGCGAGCTGGTCAAATCGCCAATCTGGTCCTGGAGTATCTGGATAAAATCCGTATCAAGCTGCGGATAAGCTTTGTTCACTTTGTCGCGGACCTCGGCGATAATTTCTTCCACACCTCGACTTCGCTTCGCTTTGAGCTTGACGGAGATATCGCCGGTGTTCGCTTCCGTGACCGTCGCTAGTCCAAGCTGCAAGCCGGTACGGCGCGATGTGCTCTCCACCTCGGGTATAGAGCGAAGAATGTTTTCGACGCCGATAAGGACGCGGTTCGTATCCGACAGCCCGGATCCTGCCGGCATCAGATAATCCAGAACGAATCCGCCTTCGTCCATAGCGGGGAGCAAATCGCTCCCTAGCGCCTTGTAGCAGAAGAAGGAGACCACAATGAGCAGGCAGCAAAGCGCGGTCAACACCCAGGGATGAGCCAGCGCCGCCTTGATCAGCCGTTCGTAGAGGCGGGTAATTCGCGTCATGAATCCTGCCGGGCCGGCTCCTGTCTCTTCGTTGCCCTTCGCCTGGCGGACCAGCAGATGGCTGAGGGCGGGTGTCCATGTGAGCGCCAGCGCCAGTGAAGTAAGCAGCGCAACGGCAACCGTAATGGCCAAAGCGCGGAAGAACGTGCCCGTCACACCGGTGATAGAGATCAGAGGAAGAAACACGACGATGGGAGTGATCGTGGAACCAACCAGAGGCTTCCGGATCTCGGTCAGAGCGCTGCGGATGGCCTGCGATCGCGACTGCCCGGAATCGCGATGCATGACGATGTTCTCGACGACGACGATAGCGTCGTCAATTACCAGCCCAACCGCTGCCGCGAGTCCGCCGAGCGTCATGAGGTTAAAGCTCTCGCCCAGAAGGCGCAATGCGATGAAGGTAAAGGCGATGGTCGCCGGAATCACCATCCCGGCGATAATCGACGTGCCCCAATCCCGCAAAAAAAGCACAAGAATGGTGGCGGCCAGGATGAGGCCGATGACGATAGCATCGCGGACGCTGTGAATGGAAGCGCTCACGAGTTCCGATTGGTCATAAAAGGTGCTTACAGTGACACCGGCGGGCAGCGATCGCTCCAGTTGCTGAATCTGATGGTGAACTTCGTTCGCCACCGCAACCGTATTGCTGTCGGGCTGGCGGAAAATGTTCAACAGCACTGCCGGCTGGCTGTTCGCGGTCACGATAGTGTACACGGGTTTCACCGCCGGTTTGACGGTAGCGACATCTTTGATGTGTATCGGCGTTCCAGAAGCGGTTGTCTTCGCAATCATATTGCCGATATCGGCGGCGCTCGTCGCCTGACCGTTCACCAGAGCCAACACGAGCTGGTGATTTTGCTGAATGAATCCGGGAGAATCGATCAAGTTGCTTTTGGAGAACGCATCTACCAGATTGGGAACCGTAATTTGCGACTGAACCAGTTTTTCCGGATCGGGTTCGATGTGAAATTCCGGCTCCTGACCGCCCTGAACGATCACCATGGAGACGCCGGGTAAGCGGTTGAGCCGCGGTTTCAAGCTATACGTGGCAAGCTCCCAAAGTCTGGTTTGCGGAATCGAGGAAGATGTCAGGCTGTATCCCATGATCGGGAAGGCCGCAAAGGTCAGGCGATTTACGGTGAGCGTTGCAGTCGGCGGAAGCGTTGGTTGAATGCCGGCGACCGCCGCGTTTACGTACTGCAGCGTGCGGAACATATCCACGCTCCAGGTAAAGAACAGATCGACTTCGGCCTGGCCCCGGCTGGTAATGGAAACAACGTGATCCAGGCCCGGAACGGAATTGACCGCCTGCTCAATGGGGCGTGTAACCGTGACCTGCATTTGCTCGATCGGCATCACGCCATTGTCGATGCCTACCACAATGCGTGGAAAATTTGTCGCCGGGAAAACAGCGATCGGGATGGTGAAAACCAGGTAAATGCCGAATGCCGCAAGCGCGGCAATCACGAAGATGATCGATTTAAGGTACCGCGCGGTCCAGTGCTCGGATTCGTGCGCAGCTTCTGCCGGTGTGTGCAGAGACGTGATACTCACTTCGTACCGGCCTCGTCTGCCGCTTTACTGCCGGCCTCCGTTGCCGCGCCAGGCTTCTGAATTTCAATTTTGCTTTTGTCGTCCAGACCCAACGCGCCCTCGATGATGACCTGGTCGCCGGCCTTGACACCGCTGATGATCTGGATATTGTCGCTTTCCCGCACGCCGGTCTCAACTTTGCTCTCGTGCGCCAGCCCGTCCGTCCCGGCGATCATCACCTTCTCGCCGCCTCCTTCCGCTGCCAGGAGCGCGCTGACCGGCACGATAATCGCATCTTTGACGTTTCCAATATTCACCAGG
>JAICXK010000330.1 GCA_025980435.1 Bryobacteraceae bacterium | reverse complement strand
GTAATACTGATTTTCTGCAGTCAAACTCGAGTTCTCGCCCGCCAGCGAGAACTCTAATCTGAGGAAAGGAGTCAGCCATGAAAGTCAAGAGCAACGTGAAAGCCGGTAAGGGCCTCTGGGGAGCTTAATTCTCTCTTCGTCATTCCACAAGAGAACCTTAATCAAAAGACCGCTCCATATCCAATGGAACGGTCTTTTTTTTGACCCGTCATCGAATGGCGAATAGCTTCTATCGCGTCAGACAATCGCTCCGGGCGGATCGTGGAATCAAGTCCATCGCCGGGCTGTTGATCGCGTTATCTCTGCTGGTGGGCTGGCTCGCATGGGCATCCCGGGCCCGGGTAACCCGCTACGAGCTTTCGCAGTCGGCGCGTCTCGAACTGAATGGATCCGCTTACCCGGTACAAGCGAATGCGTCCGGCGAGCTCACCGCCTCCACACTGGCGCTCGGCAAAAGCGTCGAAACCGGAGATGTGCTTGCCCGGCTCGACGACCGCGAACAGCGGCTTGCACTACAGCAGGAACGTACCCGACTCGAAAGCCTGGAACCGCAGCTCCGCGCGCTGCGAGCGCAGATGCAATCGGAAGGAGAGGGCCGGTCGGATGAACATCAGGTTCTGGGCCTGTCCCTCGATGCAGCGCGTGCCCAGTACCGGGAAGCAGAAGTGCAAGCGAAATTGGCGGAGAACGAAGCGGACCGCGCGCGGCAGTTGCGAGCCGATGGAATTCTGTCTGAGGCGGATGCACAGCGCGCCTTTGCCGACTCAGAGGCTAAGCACGCCGCTTCCAGGAATCTGTACGTCATACTCTCCCGCCTTACGCCCGAGCAGCAAGTCCGGGAGCGCGAGCGCGACGTGCGCCAGAAGCAGATTCTGGGAGACATTGCGAAGGTCGAAGCCGACATGTCTACGTCAAAGGCAGCGATCGAGCGACTCGAATATGAGATGGAGCAGCGCGTGATTCGCGCCCCGGTTTCCGGCCGTCTGGGCGAATGCGCCACACTGCGGCCCGGATCCCATATCACCGAGGGGCAGCAGCTCGGCATGATTCTGCCTCGCGGCAAGCTGCAGGTCGTGGCCGAATTCCAGCCGGCCGATGCGCTCGGGAAGGTCCGCCCAGGGCAGCACGCGACGGTGCGTCTGGAAGGTTTTCCGTGGACACAATTCGGCACCGTGCCCGCTGAGGTGTCGCGAGTCGCGGGCGACATACGGGACGGAAAGATACGCGTGGAACTGGCCGTCCTTCCAGCCGCCGCATCGCGCATTCCCTTGCAGCACGGCCTTCCCGGATCGGTAGAAGTCGAAGTGGAGCGCATTTCACCTCTGGCTCTGGTATTGCGATCGGCCGGTCAGGTTCTTGGTGCGCGCTGATTCCGCGCCGTGAGTAGGCCTTGAGAAGACTCTTTGTTCCGGAGGTCGTTCAGACCTCGAATATGGATTGCGGGCCGGCCTCGCTGAAGTGCCTGCTCGAAGGCTTCGGAATTCCTGTCAGCTACGGCCGCCTGCGAGAGGCTTGTCAAACCGGCCTTGACGGAACCTCCATTGACACCATGGAAACGGTGGCAAACCAGCTCGGCCTGGAGGCCGAGCAGATTATGCTGCCGCTGGACCATCTTCTGCTTCCCGATTCCAAATGCCTTCCGGCGATTGTGGTTGTCACGCTGCCAAACGGCCTGACTCATTTTGTCGTGGCATGGCGTCGTGCCGGACGCATGCTGCAGGTCATGGATCCCGCGGTGGGAAGACGTTGGATCTCCTGCGGTGAATTCCTGCGCGAGGCCTACCAGCACACCCTTGCGGTCGGAGCCGCGGACTGGCGCGATTTCGCCCTTTCGCCCGAATATCAGTCCGCTCTCCGGAATCGGCTTCTGTGGTTAGGCGTCAGACGCCGGGAGAGCGAGCGCTTGCTGACGAGCGCGCAGCAGAGCAAGGAGTGGCGGCCGGCCGCGGCTTTGGATGCAAGCGCGCGGCTGATTGCCGCGCTGGCCCAGTCAGGTGGTTTGCCGCGCGCACGCGACCGCGCATCTTTGCTCGAGCGCTTCTGCCAGAATCCGGACCTGGTTCCCGATCGATATTGGTCGGTCAAAGCTGGGCCGATCGATTCGGAAGGCAACCCGCAGCTTCATATGCGAGGTGCGGTTCTGGTGCGTATCCGCGGAAAGCGAAAACCAACCGCGGCTTCCGAGTCCCCAGGCCCCCAACTGGATCCCGAACTGCAAGCAGCCATTCGCGAATCCCCGTTGAGCCCTGGACGAGAGCTGCTTCGCGCCCTATGGCGAAGCGGGCCGCTGAGTTCAGGCTTGCTCTTTACCGCGCTGCTGGCGGCTGCCGCCGGAGTGCTGCTGGAGGCGATGCTCTTCCGCGGATTATTCGACATCACCGCCGAATTGGGGTTAGCGGGCCAACGCATGGGCGCCGCGGCCGCTGTTCTGATCTTCAGCCTGGCTCTATTCCTGCTTGAACTGCCGAGTTTCGCGGTGGGCGCGCGGTTGGGCCGCCAGATAGAGATCCGGTTGCGCATAGCGTTCATGGAAAAGATTCCTAAGCTGGGCGACCGCTATTTTCAAAGCCGGCTTACATCCGATATGGCCGAGCGGAGCCATGCTACGCACCGGCTTCGCCACTTGCCGGACCAAATCCGGCAGCTTCTTCGGGCCGTCTTTGAACTCGCGGCAACCGCTGCCGGTATCGCGTGGCTCGAGCCCTCCGCAAGCGCCCTGGTGCTGGCGATTGCGGCGAGCGCCCTGATTCCTGCCTTCACCACGCAATCTCTGCTGGCCGAACGAGACCTGCGAGTACGGAGCCATGCCGGCGGCCTTACGCGTTTCTATCTGGATGCCATGCTTGGGCTGCTCGCCATTCGGGCGCACGGAGCCGAACGCGCGGTTCGCCGCGAACACGAAAAGCTGCTCGGCGAATGGGCGCATGCGGCCCTACGGCTTCAGCGGGCGGTAGTCAGCCTGGAAGCCCTGCAACTCATCGCCATGTTCGGCTTAGTAGCGCTGCTCTTACTGGTTCGCCCGTTGCAGGGCGCAGACATCGGGCGCGCACTACTGGTTGTGTATTGGGCCTTGAATCTTCCTGTTTTGGGGCAGGACATCGCGGCTCTAGCGCGCCAGTACCCTTATTACCGGAATGTGACGCTTCGCTTGCTCGATCCTCTGGGCGCGCCGGAAGAAGCGCGCGCCGTCGCGCAGAGCAGCTCACCCGGTTCGATCGCGGCGCCCGCAATCGAATTTCGCGGCGTCAGCGTGTGCGTGTCCGGCCAGACAATTCTCCGAGACGTCAGCTTAAAGATTGAACCCGGATCGCATGTCGCCATCGTTGGACCATCGGGTGCAGGAAAGTCGAGCTTCGTCGGCGTTTTGCTCGGATGGCTGCGCCCTGCTGAAGGCGGCGTGATGATCGACGGAACCGCTCTTGATTGCGAGCAGTTGCGGCTCGCAACTGCCTGGGTCGATCCTGCCGTTCAGTTGTGGAACCGTTCCCTGCTTGCGAATCTCTCCTACGGTTCTCATCCGGCAGCGGCGCAGGTGGGAGGAATCATTGATTCGGTCTTGCTCCGGAATGTGCTCGAGAGTTTACCGAATGGGCTGCAGACCGCGCTCGGCGAAGGCGGCGGATTGGTGTCGGGCGGAGAAGGGCAGCGGGTTCGGCTGGGCCGCGCCATGCTGCGCGAACGGGCCCGTCTGGTGATCTTGGATGAGCCTTTCCGCGGCCTCGATCGTGAGAAGCGGCGTGAACTGCTGGCGCGGGCGCGGGAGTTCTGGCGCGGCTGTACTCTCCTCTGCATCACCCACGACATCGGCGAGACGCAATCCTTTGAACGAGCCGTGGTAATTGAGAGCGGCCGGATTGTCGAAGACGGAAATCCCGCGGCGTTGCTGGGTAATTCCGATTCGCGCTATGCGCAGTTGCTCAAAGCGGAAGAAGATGCCCACACCAGCCTCTGGGAAGGCAGCTTCTGGCGTCACGTGCGGGTTCATTCGGGCCGGATGATTGAAGAACTACCGAAGCACGCCGAAGCAGAGCGTCGCGGAAGCGAGGTCGCCTGATGAGGCAGGCAACTTTCCGGGCCGTGATCGCGAGGGAGCGGTCTTGAACCTTCAAAGTGATCAACTCCCGCTGGCGTGGCCTCGCGCACGGCTCGCCGATGCGCTTTGCGAACTGGCGGCCCGGGCGGGAATCGGAGACCGCGCGAAGGAATTTACAACGCCATGCGCCAGCGATATGGACCCCGGTGAGTGGCTCGATTGGGCTGCCAAGCACTTTGCTTGCGAAGCGGAGCCGATTGAATCGACACTGCGGGACCTGGAACGTGATCTGGCCCGCGCCCATCCATCCATTCTCCAAGTTTCGGAGACCAGCTTCCTGACTGTTCTCGACGGCAACGAACGCAAGCTCCGTGTTCTGACTCCCGCTGGCGAAGTTCGCGGCGTCGCGCTTCCGGATATTTGCGACCTGATTCGCAAACCCGCCGAACAGGATCACCGTGTAGCTCTTGCAAGTCTGCTTGAAAGCGCCGCTATTCCGGACGGACTTCAAGCCAGGACCATGCGGTTTCTCTTGAACGATCAGCTTGGGAACAAGAGATTCGATCGATGCTGGCTGTTACGGCCGCATGCGGGCGCGAATCCGCGCCGCCTGCTTCGTGAGACCGGCGCTTTTCAGAACGCCGGTGTTCTGATCGGCGCGCACACCGTTCAATATCTTCTGTGGCTCGCATCGTGGGCCATTCTGGGCCGGCTCTCGCTTCAGGGCCGTATGGACACGGGCTGGCTGATCGCCTGGGCTCTCTTGCTGTTCACGATTGTCCCGTGTCAGGTGCTGACCACCTGGGGCCAGGGCCTCTTTGCGATCGGGCTGGGCGGGCTCCTGAAGCGCCG
>JAICXK010000199.1 GCA_025980435.1 Bryobacteraceae bacterium | reverse complement strand
AGGCAAGGCACTCCCCCCATCTGTGCTGGATCGACGGTGATGCGATGGAAATTCAGCATAACCTGATACCTCAATTATCGCGGGGTTCACGAACATCGGCAGACAGTCGTCGGACTAGGTTTCATCCAGGGCCTGCGTGGAGTGCGACAGCCAAGACTTTTTGCGCTACGAACCACGCCCGCAGTTTCAATCCACGCGCCCCGCGTGGGGCGCGACGGGGTGCGGCAGAGCTTTCCGCGCTCTTTCGGCAGTTTCAATCCACGCGCCCACGTGGGGCGCGACCGGTATGCCCTAGTACCACATGCGCGATCTCGTGAGTTTCAATCCACGCGCCCACGTGGGGCGCGACGTTGTGACTGCCGCTAAGTGAGTAGTCGGGGCGGTTTCAATCCACGCGCCCACGTGGGGCGCGACAACCACACTACTTTACGCACGGCGCTCATCCCATGTTTCAATCCACGCGCCCACGTGGGGCGCGACGGGAATCTCCCCGCAAGTAGGAATAACTCGCCGGTGTTTCAATCCACGCGCCCACGTGGGGCGCGACTACGTCCCAGTTCCGCAGCCGATCACGCAGCAAGTGTTTCAATCCACGCGCCCACGTGGGGCGCGACGCATGCCGGGCGAAAGGATCTCTACGCGCGCGAAGTTTCAATCCACGCGCCCACGTGGGGCGCGACCGCCTACATCATAACGCGTTGATCTCCAAGGCAAAAAAGATCCTCTAACGCGATCCCTTCCCCAAACGCGTTCGCCAACAGAGTGATCCGACTGCCGGTCGCTGGAAGTTGCTTTGAAACACGCATTTGCCGCTGACGCGAAGATGCCAGGACGCGCGTGTGTGCTTGGGGTCCGCGCGGAATGCCGGAGGGTAAGACATGCCCGGGGCAAGCGGGCTTTGCCGAGCACCCAGAGCAGCAAGTGCGGGACTGAGAGCCCCGCGCAGGCCGAGGGCCTGCCCCACAAAGACATGTCTGAGTCTGAAAAAACTCAGCCGGGTGCATTAAAGGATCAGGGGGCCTTCCGGATCGTAAGACGGCTTTGCCCCGAGATGCTCGACACGACCTTTCCAATTATCGCCGAGGAAATAGAAGCGGAGACTGTCGCGGTCTGTATCGGCTTCAACGAGCAGCTTGGCGCGAAGCGCCACAAATTGGGCCGCATCGATCCAACACTCGAATACGGAATTCTGAACGCGCTGCCCGTAGTTCTGGCACACCTTCGCCACACGCCGTAGGCGGCGTTTTCCGCCATCCGATTCGGTATTGACGTCGTACGCGACCAGGACGAGCATCATAGAGCGGATTCTTCATTTCCAAAAGAACGCCGGATAGCCATCCAAATCGCCCCGAATATAGCGGGCCAGCAGCATAGCCTGAACGTAGGGTACGAGTCCCAATGGAATTCGTTCGTTCAGATAGGGGTGCGTGATCTCTTCCTGTTTACGTTTTTGCCAGGCGATCAATACCTCTTTTCTGGTTTCGTCATCCATCGTGACAGCGCCCGTTTCAAGGCGACGGAAGCCGGAGCTGGAAATTTCGCGGCGATTGACCAGGCTCAGAGCAAGCCGGTCGGCCAATACCGGACGCAGCTCTTCGACCAGATCAAGAGCGAGTGAGGAGCGGCCCGGGCGTTCGCGATGTAGGTAGCCGACAGCCGGATCGAGTCCCACCGTTTCCAGCGCACTGGCGGTGTCGTTAGTAAGCAGCGTGTAGAAAAACGACAGCAGCGCATTCATGTTATCGAGCGGCGGCCGGCGACTGCGTCCCCGGAAATAGAAATCCTCCTTTGAAGCGAGAATGAGATGATCGAAAACCTCAAAATACGTACGCGCCGCGTCGCCTTCGTGCCCCCGGATCTCATCGACGGAAGCAGGATTGACCACCTCCTCCAGAATGCGCTTGAGGCGGAGGGCCGCGGCATCGAGTGCAGCCACGGCATCGGATTCGGTTCGCTCCCTGGCAGCCCGCTGGACAACAAGGCGGCAGTTGGCAATCTTGGCGAGGACCACGGCGCGGGCGATAGCGGCAGCGGTATCGGACGCGTCCGTCAGCCGGTACTGCCGGCGGCGCAGCAAAACATTGCCGGAGGTTGGACCGTGGACGCCGGCCAGGAAGCGGCCGTTTTCGGTGAGGAAGGAAATCGAGACGCCGTGCTGCGCACAGAGGCCCATCAGAAACGGACTGCAACTCACCTGGCCGAAGCACACGATTCCGGTCAGGGTGCGGATGGGGACACGCAGTTTGGTCTCCTGCTCGACGCGAATGGCAACGGTTTCGCCATCCTGCGCGAGCCATGCGCCTTGGATTGTGACATACAGGGTATTAAGGAGGGCCTTCATAGGGATCCGGCGAGCATCTGGCGCAAATAGGATTCGACAGGCCGTGGATTCGCCAGCCGCTCCGGCTGGCATAACTCATACAGAGAGCATTTCCCGCAGGCGCTTTTGAAAACAGGGGGCGGCGTAACTCCGGCCTGGAAGAGCGCATGCATCTGCGCGGCGAGGGACTCGACCTGGCGACGCAGGCTGGAATCGAATGCCACGATTTGACGGCGTTTAGCGCTTCCGTCATAGACAGCGCCTTCGTTCACGGGAACGGAAAACATCTCTTCGAGGCAGAGAGCCTGGGCGCAGAGTTGGACCTGATAAGCGATAGAGCCGGCTTTATCGCGGCTGCGTTTGTACTCGATGGGATAGGGCTGCCAGGAGCCCGAGCGCCCTTCTAATCTCACGCCTGGAGAGCCGCTCTTCATCGGGAGGAACTCCACGATGTCAGCCTGGCCGGAAAGGCCCAGACGAAACGAGTGAATGGGCAACGTGCGCCGAATGAGCACACCCGGGCGCGATTCGATCTCGCCTGAGTGCGCCCGCTCGTGCAGTTGCTTGCCCTCCGCGGTAAAGCGATTGTCTTCCCAAACTCCTTCAATCTGAACAAGCGCCCAGCGGCGATTGCAGAAGGCCATGTGCTGCAGGCCGGAGAGTGGAAGCAGATCGGCCTCGTCGTACATGAAGGGACGGCCGGGCGGAGCGCCCGGCGCAGGCCGAGGGCCCGCCCCACCTGGTCTCGCCATGAACTCGGCTTAAGCCGCCAGAGGGAGAGCGAACGGCGTGAGCAATTCGATTCCCTTCGGGAGAGATGCCGATTCCGGAGCCGTGATGACGTAGTCGGTGAAGGATCTGGGGCTGACTACTCCTTCGTTCAGCTTCACCTGAATGCGATCGAAGAGTTTGTGGGCCGGTGCTTCGCCAAGAGCGGACTCGTGTTTGAAGACATAGAGTCCGCGGGCGGCCATAGCGCCGCGTGCGGCGGAGCGGTCGATGTCAAACATATTTTCGAGAGCCGACCAGAGGAGGGCGAGATCTTCTTCGTTGAAACCGGTTTTTCGGGCGAACACGGGATTGATAAAACCCTGAGCTTTATAGAGTCCGTAGGCGACGGTGTGCTTGCGTCCGAAGGTGCCAGTTCCGGATTTGATGTCTTTCTCTCCGGTGAAGGCCTGGCGGGAAATGGTGTGCTCAGTCGTAAAGACGCGATCAATGGAGCGGGCGAAGGTGAGCTGCACCGGGCCGCGGACCTGACCACAGTTGAAATCGGTGGTGCTCATCACCGCGCCAAACGCGCGGATGTCGAAGAAGTTTTCGCACATCCATTGGCGAGCGATCTCAATATCCGACGGTTTGGTTTTGGAGCCTTCGGGCGTAATTTGCCCCTTTAGATGTTCGTACGGCTGGCGCTGGCGGCTTTCCAGGGTATTGCCGGCGAGCACGAAAACATCGTAGCCCTTACGAACGGAACCGTTCTGCTGGGCTTTCTGATATATGTAATCGCGAATTTTACGTTTCAGACAGACATCTGAAACAAGGCCCTGAAACGTCTCAGGGTCGAAGCGCGGGCTGTTGTCGGCATCGGGGTCTCCGTTGGGATTTCCGTCCTGGCAATCGAAGAGATAGACGAAATCGTAGCGATTTTCTACAACGCTCATGGTTTTAGTTCAAGTTCTCCTGTGGTTCTGGTTGATTTACGTTTTTGGATTTCGCTTTATGGGCTTGTATTTGCGCCATGTTGTGGGCGCGCTGGTGGTGATAGCCGAGAACGAAACGGCCCTGGTCTTCGAGGCTCAGCTGCCGGGGAAATTGGCGGCCATTCGATTCGGAGATGTGCTCGCATAAATTATCGATTTCCTGCTGGATGCGTACCCTTGCGCCGGGATTTTCGCGCCGCAGCTTGCTGAGGTGCTTCTGGGCGAGCAGATCGAGCTTCTGGAAGGCAAGCGCGGGATAGGTAGAAGCCAGCGAATAGTAACGATCCGTAACGGTTTGGTTGACTTCGGATTGATTGGCTGCGTACTGCAACGATTCATACACAGCGAGCAGGCGTCCACACACGTAAGCGGGATGGCGCTCGCCGGGATCGAGGGAGGGGGACAAGAGTTTAGAGTCCTTTCTATTTGAGTTGAGGTCGTTGAGGCAAAGCCGAATCAGGCCCATGCGAGCGGGATTGAAGCGCTCGGTACCGGAGGCGACGCGAAGGCGAGTCAGCGCAGCGGCTAACATGCGATGGCCAAGCGGCTGGGCCGGGCCTTCAATGGCGCGACGGATGAAGGCGATAACGCGGTCCGCGGGCGGCTCGCCCTCACGGTCGATGGCGCGAGACAATTGCCACAGCCGCGGCGGATCTGCAAATTCGCCAGTAAAGGCATTTGCGATGTGCAAGCCTTCGAACCAAGCGCGCAGGTTCGCTTTGACGGTAGAGAGTGTTTCGGCAACCCAGTAGCGGATCAGCATGCGCCCACCGTTGCCGGATACTCCGGCCATATAGAAGAGATTGGGATCAGGGTCGGCAATGGGATCGAAACTGAGCAGGCGTTGAACCTGGGCAGGTTCCGCGTAATCGAGATTAGACATGGGGTCGAACTCTTGCTTGCGCTTGGTCCAGAAGATAAAGCCCACGCCAGCGATGTTTTTGCGGTGAGCGCTGCCCGGCTTAAGGAGATCGTTCAGCGCCAATACATACGCCATGGCGCGGTCGGGCGAGACGGGGCTGTTGGCGTTCTGCTCCCAGCCATAGGAGCGGAAGGCTGCTTTATCGAAGGACATGAGAGATACGCCAGAGGACTGGCCGCCCAAGCTGGCGAGGCCCTTGATTTTTTCGTGGGTAGGAGCGATGGCAGCAACGCGGCCGGAAATAAGGCATTCGGCGATTGTGGAATCTGCGACACGCTCGGTCGCGGCTGCGCGATAGCGGCTTCGCCAGAAGTCTTGAACGGCGGAGCGTTTGATTACGGGGCCAGCAACAGAAAGAGCGACAAGGGAGCCTGGCTTGGCGGCGGCGAATGCGGCGCGAGCGCGCTCGACCTCTTCGGGGCGGTCGTAAAAGCGGGCGCAGGCGACCAGAGATTCGTCTTTGGTCTGCGCTGCGGCTTCTTTGATCAATGCGGCAAACGCTTCGTGGCGCTCGCGATTGTTTTCCTCCTGGCCTTTACCGGTCCAGGGACCGGCGCCAAGCACGTACTTGATGTCGTCGGCGGCAAGAAGCGGATATAAACCGGCATTTCGAGGGACGGGCGAGCGGGGTATGATCAGCGCCGCGGGAACGGAAACCGTCTTCTTGCCACGCACCGCGGAAACCGTGTGTTCGGTCTTGTTCAGGAAAGTACCGTCTTGGTCGACTTCGAGCAGATAGGGGACGGGCTTCTCTTCAAAAGCTTCGTCGCTCAGTTCTTCTTTGAGATATGTGTCTGCGTAATCCGCTAGCGCCTGTACGAGCATCCGAGCAACTCCTCCCGTATGGATGGATCCTGCAAAACCGTTTCCGGCCGGGTGTCCATGATGCCGTCCTGCAAGCGGGCAGAGAAGAAGACAGGCCGGTTCGCGTCGGGCCGAAAGACAATGTCGTAAAGCATACGACCGAGATCTTCCGTAACCGGCTGTGTGGGTTCGGCTGCAGCAGCAGGCTCAAAGTGAGCGGCGAACTCGCGGCATCCTAAGGCGGGCTGCTGATAACATTGGCCCTTCTCGGCACGGCGCTGAAGCATGGAGATGTACTTCTGAGGCGTGTTGTCGGCACCGCGATTGTAAATCAACGGATAGGCCTCGATCACGTAGGCCACATCGCGAAGCAGGAGCGTGTTGCGCGGGGTGGCGTCGGTGTTTGCTCCCGCTCCGGCTGCTAGCGGCTCGTAAGATGCGGGATCGTTCATCCATTTCTTGACCGAGCCGGGTGCGATCTTGCTTTGCAGCTCATTCCGGCGTACCGACCCATACTTGATCGGCTTAAGAAGCGTGATGCTGGTGACGACCCAGCGCATTTCGGGTTTCCAGCAGATGGAATCGAGGATGTTGCGGGCGGCAGACGGCGTCGGCAACGGGTAGGAGGCGCGTTAGCTTCCGGGCGGGTGAAGCAGGCGAACTCGCCCCAGATCTTAATGCGGACTGTTTCCGGGGTCATTCATTTGTAAGGAGAGAGAGTTTGTGTGAGGTTTCCAACGCAGATAGTAACACTACTTGGAAATGGCAGGCGACAGAAAATGATCGCCTGCCCCACTCAAAGGATGAAGGCCTGCTGATCTGACGATGGGAGCAGGCCCTTTTCGGAGTGGTACGAGCTGTCGGCGGCAATCCAGACGTTCGTGTCAGGTCGAAGTTCGGTGATGAGCGATACATCGCGGGCTTGCTTGAATTCCCAGGGCTGGAGTCCGACTACGTAACGCTGGAGCCGACGGCGAAGGTCGGCGGTGAGCTGGCCTGTCCGGTAGAGTTCGTCGATCAAGCCTCTACCGGCTGCGTACGGCACGAACACATCCTGGGTGCGGGAGCTGATCATTTCGAATTCGCGTGCGAGCGACTGGAATTTCGCAAAATGCCGCATCTCTTCCATGTGCGAACCCAGGTCGGCTTCGCCGTAATAGCGTTCGAAAAATGCTTCCATCGCCTGCAGGTCATCCGGTTGAATATCGCGTGAGGCGGCGAGCGCTTCCGTTACGCCAGTGGCGTGCGCGTATTCGTTCGGAGGCGTGCGATGGTCGAGCGGTTTGAAAACGATCAGGCGACCGCCGGGGGCCCCGAGCGCATATGTGAGTTTGCCTTCGCGATCGGCGCGGCCAGCGACCTGCACGATGGAGTCAAGCGGACCGAGAGCACGGAAGGCGACAGGGAAGTCGAGGTCAACGCCGGCTTCGATGAGCTGAGTGGAAATCACGACGCAGGGCTGTCCGGCTTTGAGCCGCTCGCGGATTTGCGCGATCACGGCAAGGCGATGCGCCGGGCACATGCGCGTTGAAAGATGGACGACAGAGCCGGTCGCGGGATTGTGGGCGTGGATTTCATCGAAGAGCCGCGCGGCGTGATCGCGAAGATTCACAACGCACAAAGCCTGCTGATGTTCGCCGATCCAGCCGGACAGTTCAGGCCAATCGACGGGCTGCTTGATGCGCCAATTGATGTGGACGCGGCGGAGTTGCTTATGGAGTTGCGCGGGCGAGTCGATGACTTCGCGGAGCGTGCCTGGCGGCCAACGAGCGTCTTTCAGGGAAGTCGAGATGCCGCGCTCAAAGGCAGGCTTGGTGGCCGTGGAGAAGACAAACGAACAGTTCCAATCGGAGGCCAGTTCGCGCATCATCGCCAGGAGCGCGGCAAGCAAATGGCGGGGTAGCACCTGCACTTCATCGAGGATGACGATGGAACGGGCTATGTTGTGAATGCGGCGCAGATCGGATGGGTGATTCGAGAAGAGACTCTCGAAGAAGCGGACGCTGGTGGTGACGACGATGGGGGCGTCCCAGTTTTCGGTTTCCGGCTTAAGGCCGGGCTGCTGGTAGTGGTCCTCGGCTTCCTGTCGAACGGAAAAGCGCTCTCGATTTTGCTCGGTGAGGCGGATGAAGGAGCCGGAGTGATGCTCAAGGATCGCGTCCGGGCCGAACACCCGGGCATAGACTTCGGCGTTTTGCTCGATGATCGACAGGTACGGGATAACGACGATGATACGGCGATATTCGTCCGGGTGAAGGCTGGCGCGCTTGAGGGCGAGCGCCATGGCCGAAAGGGTTTTGCCTCCGCCGGTTGGGACCGAGAGGGTGAGCAAGCGATCAGGGAAGGCAGCGGCCGCGAGGCAGTTTTCAAGAACCTGGCGGCGTGCGTGCTTGACCGGACCGTCGGGTGTCTGTCGAGATAAACCATCGATGTGATCGAGCAGGTCTTGCAGAAGGCGCTTCGCGTCCAGTGGCGCGTTCAGAGCGATTCGGCCCGCAGTATCAAGACGGTCGGCGTCGACCAAGCAACTGGAGAGCATGCGGGTAAGGAGATCGAAGCGCGGGCCAGGATTTTCCAAATCGGGCGCAGTGCCTCGAAGCAGGCGTCCCAATTCGGGCAGGTCGGCAGCGGCGCGCTCGAGAATGCTGAGCGCTTCAGGCTGCGCGAGCTTTGCACGTTCACAGAGCTGATCTCGATCCGGCATGCCCGCGTGGTGGCCGGCAACGGCGAAGGCGACATGCGGAGCGCGGAGGCCGATTGAATCTCTGGGCGGCCCGGCAAATGCGAGCGAAGCCCCATGAATTGCGTGCTGGCAGCGGCCTTTACCGGTGGTGATCATCTGCTGGAAGCAATCGGTGTATTTGCCATAATCGTGCAGCAGGCCGCACCAGGCTGCGAGATCGTGAAAATGGTGGTAATTGGGAGCGGCCTGCTCGGCGAGAATGCGGGCAAGCGATGAAACGTTGCTCAGATGTTCAGCCAGTGGCTGCCAATGACTTCCCGGCGCCTTCGGCGGGAGATCAGAGGGGTCGGAATGTGCCCAAAAGTTCATATTGAATCCAGGTGCGCTTGAGTGCGACCGTTGGATGCTGATCAGGTGTTTGTGGAAAATCAATTTCAATCCACGCGCTCCGCGCGGGGGCGCGACGTATTAGCGTAATGATCGCTCCAGGCTCAAGGAATTCCATTAAATCCGGCCGGGCGGCCGGATCGCAGGTCAGGCGACCTGCCCCACCACTACTGCTTCACCTTCCACAAAACCTGCCGCAGTACTCCCAGCCATGTTTCCACATCACTTGCCGGCAGCCCTAACCTCCGCACTAGTCGCCGCACCTTGAGTTCCGTCGATTGCGACGTTCGCTCGTGGACATAGCCGGAGCGATT
>JAICXK010000345.1 GCA_025980435.1 Bryobacteraceae bacterium | reverse complement strand
ACCCCTTCCGGGTGGGCGCCACTACGCCACCCGTTATTCCGGAATCGCACCATCGCGTCGGTGGTATCCAACCTCGGCACCTGGATGCAGGATACCGCCGGAACCTGGCTCATGACGGCCTTGACGGGATCGCCGCTGCTCATCGCGCTGATGCAGACCGCGGCAAGCCTGCCGGTGCTGCTGCTGGGACTCCCCGCCGGAGCAACCGCCGATATTTTTGATCGCCGGCGGCTTTTGATGTTCTGGCAGACCTGGATGCTGGTTGCCGCCCTGGCACTTTGCGGGCTCACGCTTGCCGGCATCATTTCTCCGTGGGCGCTGCTGATCCTGACGTTTTTTCTAAACATCGGGTCCGCCATGAACAACCCTGCCTGGCAGGCAATTGTTCCTGAGCTGGTTCCGCGCTCGGAACTGCCGGACGCAATTTCGATAAATAGCGCCGGATTCAACCTCGCGCGGGCAGTGGGTCCGGCCCTGGGCGGTCTGGCTGTCGCCGCTTTCGCCTCTGTTACGACCGGAGCCGGAACGGTGTTTTTGTTCAATGCGGCGTCGTTTGTGGCTGTGATTATCATGTTGTACACATGGCACCGCACGCCGTTGTTTAAGAGTGCGCTGCCTTCCGAGCGGTTGTTCGGTTCCATGCGCGCGGGCGTTCGGTACGCCTTCTACGCGCCGGCGCTCAGGGCCATTCTGTTCCGCGCTTTTCTGTTTACAGTATTCGTCAGCGCCGTATGGGCGTTGCTGGCGGTGGTCGCACAACAGGATCTGCATCAGGGCGCAATGGGATATGGCATTCTGAACGGCTGCATCGGACTGGGCGCCGTAATGGGCGCGGCCTCCCTGCCGAAAACGCGGCGCATACTTCCGGCGGACACGATCATCACGGTCTCCTGCGGAGTGTTCGTCGGCACGCTTCTGATCCTTTCCTTTGTGCGGAGCGTGCCAGTTATCGTGCTGTCGCTCATCGCGGGCGGATTCGCCTGGACCAGCACAACCTCAACTTTGAACGTTGGGGTGCAGCTTTCGGTTCCGGCCTGGGTGCAGGCCCGTTCGCTTGGGCTTTACCAGATGATTTTTCAGGGCGGGATGGCTCTGGGCAGCGCAGTGTGGGGCGTAGTAGCGCAGCACGTTTCGACGTCGCGATCGCTGCTGTGCGCGGCAATTGGACTTGCCATCACACTGCCGCTTTCCCGCCGCTTTCATGTGTTGCACGGAAAACTGCCGGACTTGCGCCCGTTCGCGCTAAACCGTCCCGGCCCGGCGGTTGTGATCGAGCCGCGGCCCGAAGATGGGCCTGTGATGGTCAGTATCCAGTACTGCATTCGTGAAGCGGACTACGATGCCTTCACGCGGGCCATTCACAAAATGCGAGACGTGCGGATGCGCGATGGCGCCATCCGCTGGGGCGTTTATCAGGACACCTCGGACCCCAATCACATGATGGAGACATTCGTCGTCGAGTCCTGGATCGAGTACCTTCGGCAACGCGAACGATTGACGGCATCCGACCGGATGATCCGCGATCACGTTCTGGCTTTCCATCAGGGGGATAGTCCGCCGAAAGCTTCGCACATGATCTACGCGCGTGAGGTCGAGCCGGAAAAAACTTCGTAGCTTCCTACAAGCGGGGCTTCGGCCACTTCGGCGGCTGCCAGGGCAGGTAGCCCTGCGAGCGCAGCTTGCGGCGGAAGACCTTGTCTTTGGCCGTCACGTACAAGGTATGAAAATCCGCGCCACCGAAAACCAGGTTGGACGGATCTTCTGACGACGGCTTGCGCAGAATGCCGAAAACGCGGCCGGGCTGGTCGCAGATTTGAATGCCGGCGTTGGTTGCAATATAGAGGTGGCCGTCCGTATCGAAGGTCATGCCATCGGCCCAGGAGTTCACCAGCTTTCCGTAGCCGGCCAGAGGTAATTCCAAGCGGTAGAACGGCTCGCCGCTAGCGAGCGATCCGTCCGGCTGAACCCGAAACGACCAGACCCAGCGCGTGGCGCTGTCGGCTACGAACAACATCCTCTCGTCCGCTGATAAACGAATCCCGTTTGGGAACTGCAGGCTATCATTCACCGCGCGCAGTTTTCCCTGCGTATCGATCAGCCAGACACGTTTCGTTGACGGGTCGGTAAAGTAAACTTCGCCGCTCCGGGAAACCGCAAGATCGTTTGATCCGACGCTCTCGGCGAGAACCGTTTGGTGCCCATCCGGTTCATAAGCCACAACTCGTTTTTTGCCGTTCTGCACGGCATAAAGCCGCCCGTCGCGCCCGACCATGAGTCCGCTGGCTCCGCCGGTGTTTTCGCGGAAGAGGCTGGCTTTACCGGTGGCAGCATCCACCTTGTAAATCCGGTTCTTCGGAACATCGGCGAAGAAGACGTTCCCGTTCTGATCTACTGCCGGGCCTTCCGTGAAGCCATAACCCTCTCCAACCAGTTCCCAATTGGAATCCGGATCGGCAATGTTGCTTATATCGGCGAAGCTTCCGTTGGCCGCTTTAGCCGGCGTGGCAACGGGATTGGGCCAATCCTGCCACAGCCAGCGGAGGGCTTCCGGCAGAACTGCGCCGGCTTGTTTTGCGTTATGCCCTTCCGTGCCGGTGACGAATTTCAGATCGTAGCCGCGGTATTCGAGTGCGCTCGCCATATCCTGATTCGCCAGCCACCAGTTGCCCGCGAAGATGTTCAGGTCGTGATTGCCATCCTGCAGGAATACGCGAAGCGGCGCGGGCTCCATTTTTCGAATCAGGTCGGGCCATTGGTTCCCGCCGCGCAGGTTGGTGTAGCTGCCGATAAAACTCAGGACGCGCCGGAAGGCATCGGGGCGCAGCATGGCCGCCGTAAACGCAGCGATACCGCCGGAACTGGCGCCCCCGATAGCGCGATTGTTGGGATCGTCCGAGATGTTCCATTTCTTCTTTATCGCGGGCAGAATTTCTTCGGTCAGGAAGCGGACGTAGCGGTCGTCAACCGAATCGTATTCGAAGCTCCGGTTGAATAGGGGCGGTACATCGCTGGAGCCTTGGGGCAAGACGCCCGGATCGATGAAGACGCCAATGGTAACGGGCATCGCGCCTTGCTGGATGAGATTGTCGAAAACGATGGGAACCCGCAGCGAACCGTCTTCCCGAACCGCGCCCCCTCCGTCCTGAAAAACCATAAGGCAGGCTGGTTTGCCGGCGTTATATTGGGCCGGAACATACACCCAGTAGCTGCGTTCGAAGCCCGGATACATGCCGCCTTTGCTGGTCCAGGTAAATTTCGTAACCGTGCCGCGAGGAACACCGTCGTGGCGCTGCGAATCGGGGCCGAGCGTGTATTGCGCCGAAAGGCAGGCGGCGAGTACGGGAATAGAGATAACGAAGCGCTTCAGCATGGTGGGGCCGCAGATATCTTATCTGAGCCGCACGTTTTGTGATACAGTTCCGCGTAAACAGGAGGCGCTATGAAATCGTTTGCCTTGGCGGCTGCTCTCGCGATAACCGTTCCCGTGCTGGTATTGGGCCAGAAGCCTTTGGCGATTAATCCCAACACACCGGACGGCCAGATGCTGGAATCCATTCAGAAGGAATCCGATCCGGCCAAAAAGCAGGAGCTGCTGCAACAGTTCATCAAGACCTATCCGACCAGCGCGGGAACCGGTTGGGCATGGGGACAACTGCAGGCGGGCTACCTGCAAGGAAAGGAATACGATAAGGCGCTTGAAGCCGGGGAGAAGTCGTTGATCGCCGATCCGGACAACACCGAAGTCGCCTACGACAACCTGAAAGCATCCGAGGCCAAGGATGATCCGGACGGCGTAATGAAGTGGTCGGCCGCAACGTCGAAAGCGGCACGCAAGGAGGTCGCAGGTTTCAGGGAAGGATACGACGACAAGGCCCGCCTCGACTACGCGAAGCAGGTGGACACATACACGGAGTACGCGATTTACGCGATGTCGGCAAAGACGACCGATGCAGCGAAGATCGTTGCGCTGGTCGAGTCGCTGGAGCAGCGGGCTCCGCAAAGCCCCTATTTAGGAAAGGCATACGGGCGGTATCTGAATGCGCTGCAACAGGCGGGACAGAAGGAGAAGGCGGGCGCCGCCGCGGAAAAGGAACTGCAGCGCGATCCGAATAATGAAGATGTTCTGGCATTCGCGGCCAGCAACAGCCTGCAGAAAAATAATGCGCCGGAGACGCTAACGTACGCGGCCAAGCTCGCCGAAGTGATGCAATCGAAGCCCAAGCCCGATGACATTGCGGAAGCGGATTGGACTAAGAAGAAAGAGGGCATGCTCGGCCTGGCATATTGGATGGAGGGAGTTACATACAACGGCCAGCACGAATACGCGAAGGCGGACAAATCGCTGCGGTCTGCGCTGCCGCTGGTGAAGGAGAATGCCCAGCTGATGCCGATCGTGCTGTTTCACTTGGGCGTCGCCGATTTCGAACTGGGCAAAGCATCGAAGAACCGGGCCTTACTGCGCGACGCGCTGAAGTTTTCCGAAGAATCCGCGGCTTTGAAGAGCCCCATGCAAACCGAGGCGGCAAACAACGTGAAGGCCATCAGCCGGGTAGCAGGGACCAGGAAGTAACGTTTCCGCCGGATTTGGGT
>JAICXK010000059.1 GCA_025980435.1 Bryobacteraceae bacterium | reverse complement strand
GAAACTCCCCGTGCAGTACATGCAGAAGCAGATGAAGCGCAGCGAAGCCCAGCAGATCCTCATCGCAGAGAACGCCTATAACTTGTTTGTCGAAGCTTCTGAATTTCTTTCTGTTCCAAAATCCGACTTGCTCTGGAACGGCAATCCGCTCCATCCGTTCACTCCACAGCTCGAAGTGCAGTTCGACGGCGACCGGCATCTCCGGATCGTAGCGGTCCCCTCGCCATTTCCAGACGCTGGGACGCCGCATGGGGGACAAATGGCGTGACCGTTCGCGTTGTCCCGAAACATAGCCCATCCGCAACAGCACATCCCGTGCCCGATAAACGTCGTCGCCTGGGATCCAAAGATCGATGTCGCCTTGTGCCCGCAATAACGGATCAGGAGTAAGCGCTGGAGAATGAGTGAATCCTTTTAGAACAACGGATTCAATTCCTTCCCGGTCAAGCGCGCCGGAAATCTCGAAAAGCTGGGCTTTGAGTTCCGAGAAGCGCTGGCGATAACGGTTTCGGCATCCTTCAATCCTTCGATGGACTTCATCGGGCAGCACCGGACCGCATAGCCAGGGCAGCATAAACGTCAACTGCCGCGCATCGCACCACTCCAGTAGAGGGCTCCAGTCCGTCGCTTGCAGCCTGCGCAACCGCTCGACCGACGAATTCCGGAAATGCAGCGCTTCAAAGATTGCCGCCAGGTATTCCGGGGCACCCTCGAATGCGAGCGCAGGCATCGCGACTACCGCCTCCTGGCCAGTTCTTCTAAGACATCGATGGCCGGATCGAAATCGCCATATCGAAGTTCATACATCGGCACTTCGAGAAGCCTCTGGAGCGCTTCAACGCGCTCTTCAAAAGCGGGCAACTGAACCGCCCATACCGAGAAGCTAAGCCTCTCCCATGCAACCTCTGGCGATACGGGAGCGAGAACCGGGGGTCCGCCCTGAAAATCCTTCCGGTTAAGAAAAACCACTCTGCGGATCGTGCTCTCGTCCGCTGAATTTAGCCATTCCAACGATTTCGTTCTAATCTCGATGGTTGGCTTGCCGTATGCGCGCAGCGTGCTTTTCAAGCCGTGAAACTCCGGGAATAGTTGTCCAACCGGCTCGCGGAACCGGAACTTCTGGGGATGCCCGATCACCACCAACTCTCGTGCGGCCCGCAGGAATGCGCTAGCATCGTCGGAAACGTACGTCCAGCCGCGCTTTGCGCAGGCGTATGCGAGCGAAGATTTCCCGGCCCCGGACGGCCCTGTTAGAAGCACGCCGTTTCCCTTGAACTTCACGCATGCCGCATGAAGGGTAACAAGGTGGCGAATCTCCAACAGGCAGTAAATCATCACATCTAAGATGCATTGACGGAAGTATTCTGTCTTCTCAGCGGTGGCCTTTGTTACCCAGCCGAAGCTGAAGCCTGTGTTCAGATCGAGACACGCGAAGTTTTCCGCATCGGCCACCAGCGTGAGAAGATTCCCCTGCGATCGAAACGTGGGAGGCTCGGACAGCGCAGGGCTGTCGCTTTCTGAAACCAGAACACGTACGTCCAGCGGGGGGAAATCGAACTTCTGACGGTACGTGCTGCAACTGATTTCGGCTGCACGCAACGTAATTGGCGAATTCGAGCGTATTCTGACAGGAAAGCCATACGGGTACACCAGAGCTTCATGCTCCAGAGGGACCCTGGTCATCAACGGATCGTTTACTACTGGTTCAAGAGCAATAGCTGAAGGCATGAGAAATATGAAAGGCCAGCAAATGCCGCGACCATGCCACGAACTGGTAGCACCGCAGCACCGTCACGGCTGGGTGTGACTCGCTGGCCTCACACGTAGAGTAGGGCGCGGTAGGTTTTGAGTGGTGAAGGCGTTGTAAAACTGTCGTAAACCAAAATGCTTCAGCGGTTTTACCAATTCTTGACAAACCCGCGATGACCGTTGTCCACTCGTCCGCTTACCATCCGAAGGGATCCTTCCATGCGCTGCGCCATCGTTCATTACTGGCTGCTCGGAATGCGCGGCGGCGAAAAAGTGGTCGAATCTCTCTGCCGGTTACTTCCGCAGGCGGATATCTTTACACTCTTCTACGATCCCGATCGCGTTTCTTCCGTTCTCCGGTCCCGCAAAGTTACCGCATCGTTTCTAAATCCCTTCCGCCGCTATTATCGTTCCCTTCTCCCGCTCATGCCGCTCGCGCTCGAGCATTTGGATCTGCGCGAGTACGATCTCGTTATCAGCAGCGAATCCGGCCCGGCGAAAGGGATCCTTACGTCGTCACGGGCAAGGCACATTTGCTACTGCCACTCTCCGATGCGCTATCTCTGGGATCTCTATCCTGCCTATTTACACGACTGGACCCGAACGGTCTGGAAGCGCGCGCTCATCGCGCCCCTGAGCAATTACCTGCGTTTGTGGGATTATGCGTCCGCGGCTCGGGTGGATACGTTCGTGGCCAATAGCCAAAACGTTCAGCGCCGCATCTGGAAAGCATACCGCCGTCCCGCGGAGGTCATTTATCCTCCCGTCGCTGTCGAAACCTTCTACGGACAGGCTTCCGACGATTATTACCTTGTGGTATCCGAGCTGGTTCCATACAAGCGCATCGATGATGCGGTCCGCTGCTGCTCCAGAATGAAGCGGCGGCTGAAGATTGTAGGCGACGGCCCCGAATTCGCGCGCCTTCGCAGACTCGCAGGCCCCGACACGGAATTCTGCGGCCGGGTTTCCGGCTCCGAGTTGCGGCATCTGTATGCAAAGTGCCGCGCCGTAATTATGCCGGGCGAGGAGGATTTCGGCATTGTACCGGTCGAAGCGCTCGCCAGCGGAAAACCTGTCATTGCCCTGGGCCGCGGCGGCGTGCTGGAAAGCGTCCCGCAGCACAATCCGCGCGCCGGTTTCTTTTACGATTTTCCCAGCGAAAGCGCTCTGACATCTGCGCTTGTACAATTCGAATCAGAAGAGGCATCCCTCTCACCTGCCGCGATTCAGGCCTCCGCAGCACGCTTTTCCGAAGCTCGTTTTCAGAACGAAATGCGCAGAATGATCTCCCGGCACGAAGACATATCCGAAAAATTCCCGTATAGTCCCGTAATTTACAAAAGCATCACAACTTGACTACGACAGGACCAGCCCTCACTTCGTAACCTACAGGTCGGATCACGCGATTGACTCCGTCCACCGCATTTCGATTTATCCTGGGCCTGATCTTCCTCTGGGCTCCGCTTGCTGCCGCCGATTCACAGAACGGTTATGTCGGCAGCATGGTCTGCAAAACCTGTCACCCCGATGTCTGGTTCACGTTCTACAAGAACGCGCATTTCAAAAGTGTTGCTT
The DNA here is from genome assembly GCA_025980435.1 of Bryobacteraceae bacterium. GTDB lineage: Bacteria > Acidobacteriota > Terriglobia > Bryobacterales > Bryobacteraceae > Bog-105. The sequence continues at coordinate 17,172 of JAICXK010000059.1, read as the reverse complement.
CAGGAAAGGAAAAGCCTGCCGACACAGGCTGCGAAGGCTGTCATGGTCCCGGCAAAAACCACGTGGCGGCGCATGGGGGCAAGGCGACCATCATCTCGTTCCCCAGCCTGTCTCCGAAACAGGTCCTGAATGCCTGCCTGCGCTGCCATTCCGAGAGCCTGGCGCGTGCAAATATCCGCCACTCCCCTCACACGCAGAACGGCGTGGCTTGCACCCAATGTCATTCGATACATAAGGCCGAGACTCCCAAGTTTCTGCTAGCCAAGGCGCAGCCCGAACTCTGCTATGGCTGTCACGCCAACGTCCGGGCCGATTTTTCGATGCCCTTCAAGCATCCCGTGAACACTGGTTTCATGCGTTGTACCGATTGCCACAATCCGCACGGCACGTTTGCCCCCACCTGGCGCATGGCCGCGCGCCCCGCCCTCGTCTCGCACGCGTTCGGAAACGAAGAAGCCTGCTTGAAATGCCATTCCGATAAGCGCGGGCCGTTTGCGTTCGAACATCCTCCCGTGCGTGTCGAAGGATGCGAAATGTGCCATTCTCCGCACGGCTCAACGAACTCCCGGCTGCTGCGCCGCCCGGTCGTGTTTACGTTGTGCCTGGAATGCCATAACGGCGCCGGCAACTTTGGACGCAGCGGAACCGGCGATCCTTCGTTGTCGCAGGCCCACAACATGGCTGATCCGCGCTATCAAAACTGCACGAACTGCCACGTTCGCATTCACGGATCGAATTCAGACCCCCTCTTCCGCAGGTGACGCCCATGACCCGCCCAATCTGGTTTGCGACTGCCCTGCTCTATTTCGCCACCTGTTGCGCGGCACAGGAAGTGATCGCCCCGACTCCCGACAAAGTAGGCTCCGCACGGGGTGATAACTGGGATGGCTATAACATCATCAATTCATTCGAAACAGGTTACCGGTTCTTCAGTGTAAGTGGGAATCAGAATACGTATCGGAGTAATGAAAACTTTGGCAACGGTGTTCGATTGCTTAGCAGCTTCTTAACCGTGAATTCAAAGACCGGGCATGGCCGTCTGTTCGACGAGTTGGTTCTCACCACGGAAGGTCTCGGCGGCGACCCGTACACTCATGCGAGTTTGCGTGTCCAAAAGAACCGCATTTTTGAGTATTCCCTGCTCTGGCGAAAAAGCGATTATTTCAATCCCGGTCTGGTCACGGGCGGCGGCCAGGGTGAACATCTGCTGGACAGTTCCTACACGCTGCAGGATCATGACCTGACTCTGTTTCCGCAGTCGCGAATTCGGGTCTTTCTCGGCTATACACGCGACAGCCAGGGCGGTGCCGGCATTTCTACCGTTCAACTGTTCGATCCCGGAGGCGGCCCGTTCGATCCGACCGGGAACGTCTTTCCGGTCTTTGCCAATATCCGTCGTGTCGAAAACGAATACCGTTTAGGCGTCGAACTTCACTGGCGTGGTTTTACCTTCGACGTGACTCGCGGCTGGCAGGACTTCAAAGATGATTCACAGGATCAATTCGCCGGAGCAAGCCATGGGGATGACTTTCACAGCAATACGATTCTGAACCTGTTCAACCGGGCGCAACCGTACCACGGAACCAGTCCGTACTGGCGTGCGGCGCTCTTCCGCAACAACCGCCTACTCAGCTTCAATGCGCGGTTTACGTACACGGGCGGGCAACGCGCTTTCGTGGCAAACGAGACAGCGCTGGGCGTGAACCAGTTCGGCCTGGCGGACAATCAACAGATCCTCACTTTCGGAAGCGCCCGGCGTCCGGTTGCCACCGGCAATGCCTCCCTCAGCGTCTTTCCCACGGAAAAGCTTGCAATCACGGAAAACGTTTCCTTCTATAACGTGCGAACGGACGGCAACAGCGCCTATCTGCAATTCAACAACGCTTTACAATCAACCGATTTTCTGTATTATCAATACCTCGGAATCCGCACCGCGGCCACGCAGACCGACGCTCTGTATCACGTCCGAAGCTGGTTCGATCTCCATGGTGGATACGAGTACTCGAACCGTAGAATCGCAGCCAGCCCGCAGGTCGCGTTCGCGGGAACCCCGTCCGCGCCATTTCTGCAAACAAACGAGCTGAATACCGGTATCGTCGGCTTCCGGTTCAGGCCGCTGAAGCCGCTCACCATTTCGCTCGATGGCGAATTCGGCCATGCGAACCGGCCGTTCACGCAAAAATCAGACAAGAATTACAGCGCCCTAACGGGCAGAATCCAGTACAGGCTAAAAACCTTGCAACTTAGCGCCTGGTCTCATAGCGACTATAACGAGAACTCGGTCACTATTTCGGCGTACAGTTCGCATAGCCGTACTTATTCCGGATCGGCCTCCTGGTCCCCACGAAGCTGGCTATCGTTTGATGCCACGTACTCAAAGATTCACCTGGACACGTTAGGCGGCATCCAGTTCTTTGCAAATTCTCAATTGTTTCCGAACCAGTCTTCTTACTACATAAGCAATCTGCACTCCGGCACGCTGGATATCCGTCTAAGTCTCTTGCAGCGAATGGACCTGTACCTCGGATACAGTCGCGTGCAGGATACCGGAGATGGTCGAAGCGTCGCGACTCAGACATCGGTCGGACCTACCCTGCCGGCCTTCCAGTCTGCGCAGACGTTTCCCGTGAAGTTTCAATCTCCCATGGCGCGCCTCTCCGTTCGCCTATCCGAACGGGTGCGCTGGAACGTCGGCTACCAGTACTTCGGTTATCACGCGGACTTCTGGCCCGCCGAGGACTACCTGGCGAACACCGGCTACACAAGCATCCTCTGGAGTTTCTGAGTGCCGCCGGACATCTCCCGGACTGAACACAGCGGCCGGCCTTGCTGGCCGATCATCTGGCTTTGGGTGCTTTCCATATGCCAATACGCATACCGATACATTCTTCAGGTAAACGATACGAAGGATTCTCTGGAATACGGCCCCACGCCTCCGCTTCTGAGCGCTATTAAATACGAGATTTTCCTGCTTTTTGTCTTGTATGCCCTATATTCTCTGGCATACCGTCCTGTTGTCGTGACCAAGGCTTACCGGTTACTTGCATTTCTAACCGCTGCGGTACTGCTGCTGCTTTCGTCGGTGTTTCTCGTCAGATTATTTGTTGCTCCTGGCGAACTCGACGACACCGTGCTCAGTGCTGTCCAACTGGCGCCCTGGATGTCGTGCATATTTTTCATTCCGCTTGTATTCAACAAAAAGCACAGCCTGGCTGGAACTTTGATGGTCTTTGAGCGATTGATCTTCTGGGTTGCGTTTCCCTTTTGGCTTACAACCATCGCTCTGGTCATCATGGGACTCCGGTATCCTGCTCTGAGTTATCCAGGTTTAATCGTTCGATTTGGCGGCATTCTGGACGACCCCAACGCCAACGCGGGCCTGTCCCTTTTTCTGCTGGTCCTGGCGGTTATGTTTCGGAAGGGAGCCTGGAAGGTTAGGACAACCATTTACGCTCTGATGCTCGCGGGGACTCTGTCGTTTTCCGGCTATATCATGGCTGCGGTTCTCGGCGTCTGCCTGCTTTTGGTGCCGTTTCTACGACCCGCTCGAGAATTTCGCCAGGGCATGGTCAAGCTGTGCGTGAAGTCTGCAGTCGCCACCTGTGTTCTGGCTGGAGTCATCACGGCCTACGAAGCAAATGCCTCCGTTATAGACGCCCTGAACGCGCTCTACTCAGCAAAGTCGAACAGCACAGGAACCCACCTCTCTAATCTGCTTCCGAGTCCCGCGATGCTTGATATTTCGTCGCCCGTCACTACCTCGTTCGGGCTGGGCGGGTACTCTGAGAACTTTTATTGGCGAATACTCGTCAACTTTGGATGGGTCGGCTTCCTGATTGTCGTCTTTGTCATCGCCATATGGACCTGGGAAGCCTGCTTACATGCGAAAGATTGGCGGTATCCGCTCGGGATGTGGGTGGTGGCGCTACTGATCGCATCGAACGGCATCGCCTACGTTCTTCTGTTCCCGGTGAGCTTGCTGTTCTGGTCGGTTTTAAGCTTACTGGTACTGCATCCCTCTAACCCGCGAATGCCCTCCTGGAGCGCAGAATGATCCAGACACTGCTGGCCATTGCAGCCAACAATATTGCGGCTAAAACCAGAAGTGTTCGCGGCGGCCAGTTCTTCTTTTCCGGCACAACCGCCCGATCGACAACCTGAATATCGGGAGCGGCCTTTGCCTCGTCCAGCCGGGCCGCCTCGTATTGCTTGGCCAGAATCTCGAACAGAGCTTCGTGATACTTCACGTCGCGAAGTTTTCGAACATACTTCAGACCGGCCTCTGGAAGCTGGGCGGTTGGAAGATCCAGTACGCCCCTGGCGCGGCCCCCCTCTTCGAGCTTCTTGAGTTGCGCCTGGAGCGCGGCCAATTCGCGCTCTGCCATTCGAAGCCGTGGATTGTCATTCGTCGCATACGTTTTCATAGCTGCAATTTGGGCTTCCCGGCTGAGAATCGCCGCCCGCAATTGCGCTCCGGACCGGATGAGCACTTCCGCCTGGCCACCCGGCAGCACCAAGCCGGTAGCCTGCTCCGTGTTCTTCAGTTGCACTTCCGCGTCGGCGAGCGCGTCCTTTTCCTTAGCCAGTTCCGATTCGTAGAAGATGCGGCGCTCCCGTGCTTCCGTAAACGCCAGGCGCGAATTCTGCGTCGACAGCTCCTCGACATATGCATTCGCGAGATTCGCCGCACGCCGGGGATCGCGGTCATCTACCTGAATATGGATGAGCGAATCCTTTCCACTCTCAACCGTCGTGTTGCGGGCCAATTCCTTCCGGGTCGCCCGAAGATTGTCGTGATCGTAAACTCGCTCCAGATCGAATCTTTTGATCAGATCGTCCGCGATAGTCCGGCCTTCGAGTATCCCGACGTAGAGTTGGCTGGGGTTTCTCAAAGCAAAGCCGGTAAGCAGAGAGAGAGGAAGAGCGCCCGCCCCCAGGCCAACGCCCGAAGCCATTGCCGAGAGAGAGGATTGAGCCGGTTGCGGCGTCAGAATGACGGATTCCGCCCGGTACTTCACCGGGATCAGGAAGACAGCGGGCACGGCAAGGGCAGCCGTAATGGCAACGGCGCGAAAGATCCTGCGCTTCTCGCGGGCCAGGATGGCGAAGAAGACGACAAGCGATATCTCGTCCGGATTGTCCGCGATCGCGTCTGCCTGCGTTACCTGATATCTGCGCACGCGAGATGCTCCATTAATGCAGAACGTTTACTGCGGCCGCGCCGAGCGCCAGATTGCTAAACAATTGCGACCAGTCCATCAGGCCCCGTACAAATGTGGTCCGGTTGATGTGCGTGGGGACCACCAGAGTATCTCCCGGATGCATCGAGAGCGTGTCGAAGTTGCGGCTAAATAATCCAGCCGTTGCGCTCTTGGCTACGACTGACCCGTCCGCCCGGATCACGAACATGTGGCCGCGGTCGGCCGAGCGGGTTGGCCCGCCGGCTTCTTTCAGATAATCGCCTACGTGCAGGTCCTCGTCATACAGAAACGCGGCTTGTTCGTAAACCGTGCCAACCACGTTTATCGTCGATGGCCGGCTTGGAACATACAGCCGGTCGCCGTTATCCAAAGTAAGGTCCGGCAGAGCGTCCGTGCCCTTGCTGTTCGGATCCAGGTTCAGCACGATTCGCCCGTTCACCGGAACCTGACGAAGCCTGCTCAAGAGTTCCCGCTGGCTGGCAACAGTTGCTTGCGCTGTTGCGGCCTGCTCTGTTGAGATGACTCGACCGGAGAGGTTCGCCGCGCCTTCGTTCATGTCCTTTTCCAGCTGGTTGAGGAAATCGTCATATCGCTTCTGCTGCTCACGCCGCGTGGACTCCCGAGTGAATTGTGCGCCGTAGAGATAAGCGTTCGCGGTGAGTCCGCCGGCCCTCGCCACCAGGGATCGCAGCGTTTCGCCCGGCCTGACCGTATACACACCGGCCATCTTTACTTCACCTTCCAGGCGCACTTGCCGGGTTTGCCGCGCGCGTGGAATGGAGAAGTCGGCTTTCGAGAAGATGGTCACGACGTCGCCTGGCTCCAAAACAGGGTCGGCCGAACGGTCGTGCTCTAAAACAACTTTTCCGAGGTTAAACGGTATGAGCCGCGTCGACAACGTGTGCCGGTCCAGCCGCTCCACGACCGCGTAATCCCAATTAACCTCGGGCGCGGACGGCTGAACCGTGTTAGCGGGGAGGAAGGTCCTGAGCGGTGGAACATCGTCGGAGCCCGTAGCCGCTCCCAGCGAGGAATCGCTTTGCGTTTTGCGCGCTTCGTCTTTATATGTTGGGGCTGCTCCGGCGAGTGCGTGCGGAGAGGGGTTCGCCCAACCGGCCGCCTGCAGATTCGCCTGCGGAGATCCCGCGCCTTTCTCTTCATCCGGCTCCTGGGCTGGAAGCTTGGAATTATCCGGTGTCTCCGATTCACTACCGCTGGTCAAATGATTGCGGTCGGTCCAGTACGCTCGCGTCAACAAGGCTTCCTTCGAAGGGATCAGATCGCTTACCCGCATTCCAGGCCGCCACGGAAATCGCCCCGGATCTGCAACGTTTCCTCGCAAAGTGACAGCATTCTCGAAGCGCGGCACTACGGGAATCAGACGGATGATATCTCCGTTGCGAAGTTCCGTCGCCAGGCCTTCACGGTTCAATTCAATCCGTTGGACCCCAAGCGCCGAGCCATCGGCAATGCGCTCCAGGATGGCCTGATGGACGGCCGCCATGGGCGAAAGGCCGCCCGCAAGCTGGAGCACTTCGGCAACTGTAGTGCCGGGCTTCAATTCGTAAATGCCCGGGCGTTCCACGCTTCCGGCAATCGCCACGCGAGGACCCGCCGGCGGGATCAGAATGACATCGCCGGGATCTAATCCCATATCCTTCGATTTATCGCCCCGCACCAGCAGGTCGTAAAGGTCGAAGCTATAGGTGGTGCTCCCACGCTTCAGCTCAATCCGGCGCATGCTTCCGCGCGAAGATGGCCCGCCCGATTCAAAAATCGCATTGACCAGCGTAGTCAGCGAACTCACCGTGTAGTTGCCCGGACGTCGCGCTTCGCCCATTACAAAGACCTGAATCGAGCGAAGCCGGCTCATGGCCACACTCAAATTGAAGTTCTTATAGACTCGCCCGATGCCGGCCTTTAGCACGGGCGCGGCGTCCTCATACTTCAAACCGGCTAAAGCGAGCTGGCCCACTTCCGGAAGGTACACATCGCCGGACGGATCGACCGCCAGCCGTCGCGAAAAATTGACCTGTCCCCATACCGTTAACTGAAGCTGATCGCCTGGGCCAATCACGTAGTTCGGACTAACCGGTATATGGCTCACCGGGGCGAATGTTGCCGGGACGCGTTCGAATAGCGATGCTCCGAATATGGGAAGAACTTGCCCCGTCGAGGTGGCGACGTACCGCTGGAATTCTGTGAGGGGTTCTTTTTGACGATATGCCGGAATACGGCGCGTAAAGCCCGGGCTTGCGGTATCTTCCCGGGGCATTGGATACGGCTCCGGATAATAGGAACGGCCATCCAACCCGCGGGCGCGAGTAGCAAACGGGTCCTGGCGGGCAGAATATCCATCGAGACAATCAGCCGGATTTCCGAATTCGTCTATACAGGACGAATACGGGACGCGCTGCTGTCCTTCATATGTCTGGTAATCGTATGGATTGCTCAGCGGCGACTGATCCGGAGAAACCTGGTTTGCCGGCATCTGCCGCTCGGGCAACTGCGGAAAACCGGGCACGGCAATCCCAACCGTCATAACCAGAATCAGCCAGCCTTTAGTCACGTCTTGTAATCTGCTTTTTATTTTGCGATCGCCCGGTTACTAAATGCCAGTGTTCGGAAGCGCAATCTGGCCTTTTTACAAGGGTTTTACAGCGGCATCATCAGAACACACGTTCTAATCCGGAAGCGATGATAAATAGCTGATGATGGCGGCTTCGTCTGCTTTCGAAAACTGGTAGGGCGGCATAATCGAACCCGGTGACATTGCGGAGGGCGAGGCAAAGTGCCTTCTCATCCAGTCTTCCGAATGCCGCTCCGATACGCCATTGAGGGGCGGACCTATCTCGCCGCCGCTTCCATTCACTTTGTGGCAGCCGCCGCAACCGTCACTGATATAGATCTGTGCGCCTTTGGCAAGCTCCGCCGGTTCGTTGTCAAGAATGGCGGCGCTGTCCGGTGTGAGTTTCGTCGAGAGCGCCCCGAGGGCGTTTGCTTCCGCGATTGGAAAAGCCTCACGACCTGCTTGCCGCTTTGGATCGGCCGTGGTGAAATGCTGCATCAGCCATTCTGCCGTGCGGCGCCGTTGGAGACCGGTCAAGTTTGGCCCCGGTTTCGGTTCGCCGGCTCCCAGGTTATGGCACCTTCCACAGTTTTCGTTTCGGAAGTACCCCACGGCTGCGACCTCTTCGGGAGAAAACTGCGTCCATTTTTGCTCTGCAGTTCCTCCAGATCGTGTTTTTGGCGTGCCTGCAATTGCTGTTGCCGTCAGGGCGCACCACGTTCCGATGCCCAGCAGCACAATGCCGATCGCGACGGCTCGCCGGCTCACCACGCGGGCGGACCCCCTGTCGACAAATGGAACCGCGAATAGCGCGATCACTGCCGCCGTCGGAAGTCCGATGCTGCCGATCGGTTCAAGCGCGCCATGAAAGTACTTCAGTGCCTGAAACAGGAAGAGAAAATACCACTCCGGTCTTGGGACATAGGTCGCATCGGTAGGATTGGCAATCCCTTCCAGCGGCACATCCACCATAGCTGCCATAAAGAAGAGCGCCACGAATGCGATAAATATAGCGACGGTATCGCGATAGGCCTGGGATGGATAGAATTTTCTGGTGGGCCGCGAATCCGCGGCGCGGGGCGTGACGCCGTGGCGCTTCACAAGGTACACGTGAATAGCAATGGTTCCAACCATGACCGCCGGCAGGATCACCGTATGAAACGCGTAGAAGCGCGAAAAGGTCACTACGCCGATACCGTTTCCAGCGCCGATCAGGTTAGAAAGATAACTTCCTACCAACGGGACTTGCCCCACCAGGCGTGTGGTTACCATGGTTCCCCAGTAGGACCTGTTATCCCAAGGCAATAAATAACCGGTTAAGCCGAATGCCAGTGTCAATAAGAGAAGAACAGCTCCGGCCATCCAGGTGGCCTCGCGTGGTTTCTTGTAAGCGCCATAAAGAAATACTTGAATCATGTGAACGGCTACAACCACCACCATCAGGCTGGCGCCCCAATGATGCAGCCCGCGCATCATCTTGCCCGCGCTGACCTCGCGCACAATGTATGTCAAACTTCCGTACGCGTCACCAGGCGTGGGGGAGTAATTGAAAGCCAATAGAATGCCAGTAAGTGCCTGGGTGAGAAAAAGAAACAGCGCCACGCTTCCGAACACCTGGGGCCAACCGGCGGATGCCGGGATCTCTTCAAATAGAAAGCCGCGGATATGTGTGGCGAGACCGGTACGCTGCTCCATCCAGGTCAGCGGCTTTTTGGCGATGCTGTTCATGCATTTGAGCGGGGAGTCTTTACCAGGGAACCAAGCCATATCCGCTCCCCTTCCCGCTTCACCTCATAGCGATCGAGTGGGCGATTGGCAGGGCCGGTTATAACTTGCCCGGTCCGCGAAAAAGAGGATCCGTGGCACGGGCAGACAAAGGCGCCGTTTTTAGAAGGTCCAGCTTCCGCCCGCCATTGATACGCGCAGCCAAGATGCGTGCATAGCGGCGAGAACGCCGTTAGCGAGCCATCCACGTTCCTGATCAGCCATGCGGTGTCCTTTTGATTGCTGATCTTCCAGCCGTCTACGCGAGTTCGATTGAACGTGATCTTTGCCGGAGCGCCTGCTCTCAGAACGGAGGCATCGGCGGCATCCGCCCACTCTGTGCCGCGTTTCTTTCGGGGACCCCGCAAGAGATACAGAGCCGAAGTAATTCCAAGCGATCCGGCTATTATTGAACCCAGACCGTAAATGCCGGCGGCAAGGAATCCTCGCCGGCTTGTTTCCTGTTGGCCATCGCGCCGCTCTTGCATAATTGCTCTTCCTTTCGGCTTAAGCAAGAGAGCACACCCAAAATTTCTTGCGCCGACAATTCAATGCTAGGGATAACGCGAAGAGAAGCTGTTGGCTCCTTGTAAAACTTTGTCGAGTTCGCTCGTGCACCGAAAAGGTGTCGGCAGCGGTCGCGTCGACAAGCGGGTCTGCCGTTCAGCCCTAAAACTCAGCTCCGTTTACGCTTCCTGAAAAATACTAGTACTGCTACTCCTAAGCCGCGCCTCCTACTCGCATCCCCGCTCGCGCCACTTGTAGTACATTTATACGGATCGCCAGAGGGGGCGTACAGGATGAAGAGGGGTTTATACGTAGTCGTTGCGGCGCTGGCCATGTGCAGCGCCAATCTATTCGCACAAGCCACCGCCACTGGAACCATTGAGGGCACGGTAATGGACCAGTCCCAGGCGGTGATTGCCGGGGCCGAGGTGACGATCACCAAAAAAGCCACCGGCGAGACCCGCTCAACTGCGAGCGACAATTCCGGGAATTTCCGGTTCAATTTGCTTTCCGCTGACACCTACACGCTCAAGGTGTCCAAGCCGGGATTCGCTTCTCGCGTACAGAATGTCGATTTGCTGGTCGGCCAGACGGCGACAGCGGACGCAACTCTCACTCCCGGATCAACAACCGAAATCATTGAAGTCACCGATACTGCTCCGCTGCTGGACATTGCCAAAACCAGCGTCGGCCAGGCCATTACGCCGAGTGAGGTTGAGCAATTGCCGATGGTTGGGCGCGATGTAGCCAATCTGGCCTACCTGGCGCCGGGCGTAAAGGCTGCGGATTCGTACGATCCGACCAAGAATCGCTACGCCATCCTTTCGGTCAACGGCGCGGGCGGCCGCAACGTAAACGTCACCGTCAACGGCGTCGATAACAAGGACAATACTGTCGGCGGGCCGGTGATGCAGCTTCCACTCGAAGCCGTACAGGAATTCCAGATCAGCACTCAGAGGTTTTCCGCCGAGAACGGCCGCTCGGAAGGCGCGGCGATCAACATGATCACAAAGTCGGGAACCAACGATTACCATGGCTCGGTCTTCGGCTTCTTCCGCGATACTGCGCTCAACACCGACGAAAAAGTACCGGACGGCACCGGCGGCTCTACGCCTGCTCACCCCGACTATACCCGCCAGCAGTTTGGGGGCTCCATCGGGGGCCCGTTTAAGAAGGACAAGCTATTCGGCTTCTTCGCCATCGAGCGCGAACGCGAAAGCCAGGGCCTGGCCGAAACCGGAACGTCCTACTCTGAGTTGGTGCTTGCAAAATCGGCCGGCCTCGCCGCTCAGCCCGCCGCCGTTATTCCGCGTCCGTTCTATGAGACCCGTTACAACGGTCGCCTCGACTGGACCATTAACTCCAGCAACACCGCCTATGTCAGCTACAGTTCGCAGGCCAACAACAGTCTGAACGATCAGTCCGACGGTACGGGCGACCTGACCAACGGTAATTACACAACCAACCACATGCAACTGGCGAATTTCACTTTGAATTCACTGCTTTCGAGCACGACGGTCAATCAGTTCACGGCGGGCTATCAATATTGGAACAATGTGATCGCCAGTAACATCAGCGCGCCTCTTGTAATTTTTCCCAGCGCCTCATTCGGCACCAATACCAACGTCCCGCAGCAGTCGTTCCAGAAGAAATGGCAATTCAAAGACGATATTTCCAAAACCATCGGCAAACACACGCTGAAGGCCGGGGCGGATTACATGTGGACGCCGGTGCAGGGCGGAATGTTCGAATTCAGTTCGACACTCGAGATTGACTTCGGGGCCGACCCGAGCGCCATCCTGGGCGACAAGGCAACCTACCCGCAAGGATTCGCTACGCCCGGCGCTGCGACATTCATGGGGATTGCCAATGGCGACCCATACTTTCTGGTCGCGACTAAGCAGCTTGGCCTTTATTTTCAGGACGACTGGAAAGTAACACCTCGCCTTACTTTGAACCTCGGCTTGCGATGGGACAAGGATTACAACATGATCGGTCTGTCTGATATCAAGAACAGCCGCACTTATCAGAGTCTCGTCGCATTCAACAATCCGCTTTCGAATCCCTACGTCAGCAGGCTGCCGCATGACGATAATCTGGATTTCAGCCCGCGCATTGGCTTCGCCTACGACCTTACCGGCGCCGGCAAACACATTTTGCGAGGCGGCTTTGGACTTTATTACGGAAACATCTTCCAGAACATTCCTCTATTCATGGAACAAATGAGCAATCCGACGATATTCCAGCAGGTGATCAGCTTAACATCTCCCACCGATATCGTTACCGGAACGGGCATTCCGCTGGGAAGCTGGCGCTATGGAATTGACCCGATGCCCGTGATTCCTCCTCCGTCCACACAGCTTGCGCCGCTTAGCGTAGGCAGGTTGATGGACCCCGACTATCGCAATCCGGTAACCGAGGAGTACAACATCGGCTATAGTTGGGCGCCCAACGCGAATTCGGTTATTGAGCTCGAATACACGCAAGTCCTCGGTCTGCATGAAAACAAAACGATAAATATCGACCAGCGGGTGCCGGTAAACGGAGTATGCTGCACGGCGCCGTTGAACGGGAACGTTGTTGACGGCGTGCCACAATTTGCCAGCGTCCGCGATGAACAGTCGGTCGGCCGCTCTCATTATTACGGGCTGAACCTTAGCTACCGCCAGCGTATGACCCATCACTTTTCGTTAGATGCAAACTATACGCTGGCGGGGGCCTACTCCTTCGATGGCGGGGGCAGCTCCTTCCGTAACTATCCGAAACTCGCAACCAACTTTCTTGCCGACTATGAATTTGGTCCATCGCCCAACGACGAGCGCCATCATGTAACGCTAGCCGGAATTGTTGACTTGCCCTGGGGCTTCCAATTCTCGCCGATTGTGCAGTTCGGCTCGGCGCGGCCCTATGATCCCACGAATTCAGTGAATACCTTGAATACCGGCGGAGGCACTGGAACTGCCGTGGTGGTTCCAATCAACGATCGCAAGAACTATCTGGCGTTCCCGGGCTCTGCAAATAGGGCGGCGGCACAGAACTGCTTCTATGGTTTGAACGGGGTTACGCCGGGGTGTGCCATTGCAACGTACGATCCACTCCGCGGAGATCCCTTCTTCGAACTCGACCTGCGCCTCACAAAGAACTTCCGATTCGGTGAAAGAATGAACCTGCAATTGATCGCGCAGGCGTTCAATCTGACCAATCGTGCGAATTACGGCAACGATTACAACAACAACATTGCCGATCCGACAACGTTCGGGCACCCCGGCGGATTCATTAATCCGAGCAGCACGATCGTTCCACTTTCCGTTTGGGGTGAAATGGGAGTGAAGTTTACGTTCTAGCAGCCGGGTGGCGCAGGCCATTGTTTTGGGTGGCCTGCGGTCCGCCTCTCGCGGTTCGCGACAATAGTTGCAGCAATGCTGCAACTGACGGGAGCCGGTAAGCGCTTCGGACACAAGCTTTTGTTCGATGGCCTTGACTGGCTTATCACTCCTAAAGAGCGCACCGGACTTGTCGGCGGAAATGGAACCGGCAAATCCACTCTTCTCAAAATGATCGCGGAGATGGAACCGCTTGATTACGGAACTCTTTCCGCAATGAAGGGTATCCGGATCGGCTATCTGCCCCAGGATGGCTTGTCGGTGAGCGGGCGCACGGTGTTCGCGGAATGCATGGAAGTCTTCGCGAACGTAAGACAACTTGAGCAGGAGCTTGAAGCGCTCACGACGAAGATGAGCGAGCTGGATCCGGATAGCACGGAGTACGCCCAGATAGCCGATCGCTTTGAGCGCGCCGACAGCGAATTCCGCGCCCGCGACGGGTTCGCCATTGAAGCGCAGGTGGGGGCCGTGCTGACCGGACTGAGTTTCCGCAAGGAAGACTGGACCCGCCAGACGGAAGAGTTCTCCGGCGGCTGGCAGATGCGCATTGCGCTAGCGAAGCTTTTATTGGAGAAGCCCAACCTGCTTCTGCTGGACGAGCCGACCAACCATCTCGATTTAGAAGCTCGTAACTGGCTGGAGGAATATCTCTCGAATTACGAGTTTGCGTTTGTGCTGATATCGCATGACCGCTACTTCCTGGATGTGACCGTTAAGAAAATCGCGGAGATCTGGAATAAGAAGGTCACTTTTTACAGCGGCGGATATGAGAAGTACCGCCGGCAGAAATCCGAACGCCTGGTCCAGCTTGAGGCGGCATACAAAAACCAGCAGGACAAGATCCAGCAGCTCGAAGCCTTCATCACTCGTTTTCGATATCAGGCTACCAAGGCAAAACAGGTACAAAGCCGCATTAAGGAACTCGAACGGATTGAGCGCATCGAACTGCCTCCGGAAGAGAAGACCATTCACTTCTCCTTTCCGCAGCCGAAACCGAGCGGCCGGATTGTGGCGCAATTCCAGAATGTATCGAAAGCTTACGGAGAGAAGCACGTCTTCGGAAACGTAAACTTCACCATCGAACGCGGCGATCGGATCGCTTTAGTAGGCGTGAACGGCGCCGGAAAGTCGACCTTGATCAAACTTCTCGCCGGCATTGAACCGCTCAGTTCCGGTGAATACACTTTGGGACACAACGCGGAGCCCGACTATTTTGCCCAGGATCAGTACAAGGAATTGAATCCCGAAGCCCGGGTTCTGGACGACTTGGGGGAAGTCGCACCGAGAACCACCGAAACCGAGCTGCGAAACCTGCTGGGGTGCTTCCTGTTCAGCGAAGATGACGTGTTCAAGAGAATAGCGGTGCTTTCCGGAGGCGAGCGCAACCGTTATGCGCTGGCGCGCATGTTACTCCATCCGTCGAACTTCCTGCTGCTCGACGAGCCCACCAATCATCTGGACCTGCGGGCAAAGGACGTGCTGCTCGAAGCGCTCGAGAAGTTCACGGGAACTGTCGTCTTCGTTTCGCACGACCGCTACTTCATCGAGCAGCTGGCGAACCGCGTCTTTGAAATCGGCGATGGCGAGGTCCGTGTGTTCCCCGGGAATTTTGCCGATTGGACCTTCATGAAATCCCGGGATTCAGAAACCGTGGGCGAGGGGGCAAGGCATACGTCGCCCCTAATCCATGCTGCACCCGCCGAACCGCCTCCCGCAAAACGCATTAACCCACTAAAGTTAAAACAGATGCAGGAACAGGCGCAGCAATTGGAAGGAGAGATCGCGGAGCTCGAATCCCAAATTCAGCAATCGGAACTGTCGCTCTCCGATTTTGTCGGACCAGAAGCGGCTTTGCGCCTTTCAAATCTGTTGGAATCGCAGCGTGCGGCTTTGGACAAGGCTTTAGCCCGCTGGGAAGAGGTCACCCAGCAGATTGAAGCAACAGCCTGAGCGGCCGCCGCGGTTCTTGTCCTCCCTACAATGAAATGAAGCATGCCTCCACGCCTCAAATTCATCCTCCTGGGTTTTGCGGCCGCCGCGATCGCCGCAACCAATGTCGATACCGCTCTGGTGAAGGCCCGCGATAGCCAGGATCTCAAGGCCCTCAATACAATCATTTCGCAATACAAACAGACCGCGGGCGCAAATCCGAAATCCCCCGAAGACCAGTACCGGCTGGCGCTCGCCAATTCCTATGCCGCCGAAGTCGCTTTAGAGTTGAAGGACAAGAAGGATTCGGAAAAATATGCCGAGGCCGGCATCGATCCCATCCGCAGCGCGGTATCCCTGGACGGTAGCAACGCAGAATACCATCGGCTATATGGCCAGCTCTGCGGACAGGTGATTCCGGCTAATCCTCTTCTCGGAGCCCTGAAATACGGCCCTTGCGCCCGCGACGAGATCAACAAAGCGCTTGAGCTTGATAACAAGCTTGCCATGGCCTATGTAAGCCGCGGTGTGGGCAATTATTACTTACCGGCTCAAATGGGAGGCGGCGTCGATCTCGCTCTGAAAGATATTGACCGTGCGATCGCGATCAACCCTAAGCTTGCGGAGGCGTACCTGTGGAAGGGTATCGCCTTGCGCAAAGCCGGCCGGAATCGGGAAGCGCGGCAAGCACTGGAGCGTTCGCTTCAGCTCGATCCGGGCCGCCTCTGGGCGAAGCAGGAACTCGCCAAAGTACCAAGCTCTTAAATGCGGCGGGCCCTGCTCCTCGCGTTCGCGGTTGCCGCCGTCACATACGTAGAGTTCGAGATCTTTCCCGGCCATACCTATCTCGAGGGAGCTTCGCAGCTCTACGTTCCAATGCTCCAGCGCCTTGATGCTCCGGGATATCTATCGCGGGATCTGATTGCCACTCACGCCAACCTCAGTTACACCATTTACGACGAAGTTACTCTATTTCTGCACGAGGCTGGAAAGCTGGATTTCGAAACAGCTCTCCAACTTCAGCAGGGTATCTTTCGACTCGGCGCCGTTGTTGGCATCTACCTGCTCGTCAGCTCTGCCGGATTCGGCGGAATCTGGGCCCTCCTTATTTCCGCACTCGTGAACCTCGGCGCTTTTTTGCCCGGAGTGGAAGCCCACGTCGTCAACTCCGAGCCCATTCCGTCAGCCTTCGCGTTCGCGTTATCGATACTCGCGATGGGCTGTTTTGCCGACGGTAAGCCATTGCTCTGCGGGCTGGCTGGCGGCCTCGCTTTTCTTTACGATCCTGTCATCGGAGCGGTGCTGTGGATCGTCGCCTTGATCGCATTTGCTACCGACCGCCGGCTGCGCCGTTTGCTTCGCCCCGCGTTGACGATCTTCGTCGTTTTCATCCTGCTTCTCGCGAACCTGGCTCAACTCCAGCCGGGCATCGCGGACTCCGAGCCTCTATTCAGCAGAATTCCAAGGGACATCATAGCGATCTTGCAAGCTCGAACTCCCTTCGCATGGGTTCCGCTCTGGGGCGGTCACGAGATCTGGATTTATCTTTTCATCCTGGTCTGCGGGCTTTGGGCCGTCGCGCGCACATGGCCTGTGCTCAACCGGCAACTGCGCTGGCTGATCGTGCTGGCTTCCCTGCTCGGCTTGTTGAGCGTGCCCGCCTCCGCTTTCTTTCTCTCGCGATTCGGCTGGTGGCTGATTCCCCGCCTTCAGCCGGCGCGCTGGCTGCTGTTCACGGTCGCGCTCTCGCTCGCCGCCTGCGGCATCGCCGCCATTCAGGCCCTACGCCTCGGCCGTAAAGCAGAGACATGCGCGTGGT
>JAICXK010000018.1 GCA_025980435.1 Bryobacteraceae bacterium | reverse complement strand
GGTCGCAGTCGTCAGCGAGCGGCTGGCGCGGACTTACTTCGGGAATGAGAATCCGTTGGGCCGGCGCATCACGTTCGTGGACGAGAACCGCGATCTCGAAATCGTCGGCGTGTCGGCTAACGTGCGGTACGGCGGTCTGAAAGAGGACGACAGTCCAATGACCGTGTTCGTGGCGGCCGGCCAGACTTCTCCGGACGGAGTGACCTACTCGCTGCGTACTGCCGGTGATCCGCTGAGGTATGTCAAGACTGTGTATGACCTTGTGCGGAAGGCAGATTCACGCATACCCGTTACCAACGTGATCACGCAGGCAGCGGAAATCGATCGGACGATCAGCCACGAAGTCATGTTCGCGAAATTGTGTACGGGTTTCGCGGTTCTCGCTCTCCTGATCGCCTGTGTGGGACTCTACGGAACGATGTCCTACAGCGTCACGCGGCAGGTCGGCGAGATCGGAATCCGTATGGCGCTCGGCGCGCAACGCGGCGCCGTGATATGGATGGTTCTGCGCCGCGTTCTACTATTGGCCGGGGTGGGGCTCGCGATTAGCGTGCCTGCCGCGTTCATCGCGTCCCGGCTTGTCAAATCGTTTCTGTTCGAGACTCGGCCCAACGATCCGGGAACCCTGGCGCTGGCCGGTGTCATCCTCCTAATCGCCGCGATTCTCGCCGGCTATGCGCCGGCACGGCGAGCGTCCCGAATTGATCCGGTGGCGGCTCTGCGGCAGGAGTAAGACATGCTCTTCGTGCCGACGTCAGACGCTGTTAAGAAAACCGCAATTTTTTCACAGCTTCTCAGTCACGTAGCTAGAGCAAAGTGACGGTCCGCATGAAAGGAAGCTCCTGGCGGCTACAATCACTCTGCTTTGAGCGCATCCACAGGATTGACAGCGGCGGCGCGAGAAGCGGGTAAGTAGCTCGCAAGGGCCGCCGCTGCAGCCAGGACGAAAGGCACAACACCGAAGCTCAATACATCGAGAGGGCTGATGCCAAACAGCAGCGCAGTCATGAGTCGCGCGACTGCGGCCGCCGCTCCGAGGCCGATGACGATGCCGGCCGCCGCCAATCCCAGAGCGACGCGCACGAACATCCAGCGCATCTCGCCCTTCTGTGCGCCGAGCGCCATGCGAATGCCGATTTCACGGGTACGCTGCGACACAGCGTACGAAATCACCCCGTAGATGCCGACGAGGCTGAGAGCCAATGCCATGGCCCCGGCAATTGCCAGCATGACAAGTGTGAACGAGGTGCGCGCCATCGAGCGGTTGTAGATCGCGCCCAAAGTCTGCATCGACGCTACGGGGAGACTGCCATTCACCTGCCACACTGCTTGCTGAATCTCGCTGCGCAGGCTCTCGGTTTCCGTGCGGCCGGTGTGTACGACGAAGGTGACCGCGCGCGTCGAATTAATCTGTCCGGCTACAAACGGATTCGGCATCATCGCCGGCCAGTAGACGATCGCTGGCGCCGCTTCATCGACCCCGTTCTGCCGGACATTTTCAGCCACGCCAATCACCTCCTGCCACGCCTGAGTGGGCAAAATGCGGAACCGCTTGCCAATGGCCGCTGCGGTAGACCCCCACGACTCACGCGCCAGGTTCTCGGAGACGATGGCGAACGGCCTCAGCCCGTAGATATCGGTCCACGTGTAGTCGCGACCGGCCACCAAGTGTGTACCCACGCTATGAAAGTATCCAGGCGAGACGTAGTTGAACAGCCGCATCGGTGCGGATCCCGGCCGCTCGTCCTTACCCTCGATGAAAATGTTATTCCAGTCCGGGTCGATTCCATCCATGGGCACGCCCCGCGCAAACCCGACAGACTCCACGCCGGGAATGGCTGCCAGCTTATCGGCAATGCTGTTTTCGACGCGCGTGGTCCTCTGCGCGTCGGCAATGAGCTGCTGCGGAATCGCGATGCGCAGAGTCTGCACGTTGTTCGCGTCGGCAAATCCAGGGTCAACGCCGCGAAGCGCCGCCAGCGTACGAATCATGAGCACCGCGCTGACCAGCAGCACCATCGCCATCGCTACCTGCGCAACCACCAGCAGATTGCGCGCGTGTTGCCGCTCGCGGCTTGTGCTCGCTGTCCGCCCAGCGGAGGCCTGCGCCAGCGAGGCCGCCGGCCGCATTGACTTGAGCGCCGCGATCGTCCCGAAGAGCAGCGCCGAAACCAGCGAAAGCCCGAGCGTGAACGCAATCGACCGCGCATCGAACGAGATCTCGTGCAGACGCGGAAGGTTGGCAGCGCCAATTGTCGCCAGGAACCACAACCCAGCCTGCGCAATCCAAATGCCGGTCACGCCGCCCATCAGCGCGAGCAGCACGCATTCGCTCAGCACCTCGCGTGCTATGCGCGCCCGTCCTGCGCCCAGCGCCGCGCGAATCGCCAGTTCTTGCTGACGCCCTTCGATACGCACCAGCAGCAGGTTCGCCAGGTTGGTGCAGGCAATCAGCAGCACCACGCCGATGGTGCCCATCACCACCCACAGCACGCTGCCAACGTTGCCGATCACTTCCTGTTTCATGGGGCGAATGGCGCCCGAGATCCTCCACGCCCGGTAGAAGTGCGGGTCGCCGCCGTCGTTGTTGGTCCACGAATCCATCCAAATCTCGAGCATGCGCGCGATGTCCGCGTCTGCCTCGCCAATCGTCGCGCCTGGTTTCAGACGGGCTATGCCGTTATAGCCGAAGCCTGCCAGGATCTGGTGTCGCGGATCGAACCCCAGCGGGATAAGCAAGTCGAAATCCTGGTTTTCGACCTGAAAACCTTGAGGCATCACGCCGACGACCTCCCGTGCCTGGGAGTCGACTTGGATGTTTGTTCCGATCACCGACGGTTCGCCTCCAAAACGGCGCTGCCAGTAGTCGTAGCTCAGCACCGCGACCTTGCGGCTGCCCGGAACCTGGTCGGCCGTCAGTATCCAGCGCCCGGCTCTTGGCGGAACGTCCAGCGTCTGGAGCACCCCATCGCTGATGTACGTTGTGTGTACCTCTTGGGGCTGCGCGATCCCGGTGACGTTGGCTGTACCTGAAACCCACACTCCGATGGACTGCAATGTGCGGTTATGTTCGGCGAAGGTCAAATACATCGACGGCGAAAGGCGTAACCCCTCGGCGAAATTGGCCAAGCCGCTTGCTCCAGGAGCGTGCAGCCACACCGCCACCAGTTGTTCCGGCTGTGGATAGGGCAGCGGCTTGAGCAGAATACTGTCGACGATGGTAAAAACTGCCGTATTGGCGCCAATGCCGATGGCCAGCGTGAGAACGACCGTCGCTGGAAAACCCGGCGATCTCTTCAAGCGGCGGAGGGCAAGTTTGAGGTCGGTAAAAAACGATTCAAGTCTGGACCACTGCCAGACCTCGCGGCTTCGCGTCTCCACAAGGGTCGGATTTCCAAACGCACGAAGGGCTGCCTGGCGGGCCTCATCGCGCGATAGATTCTCGAGGCGCATAAGCTGCTCGGTCTTCTCTTCGATGTGCTCGCGCATTTCTTCGGCCAGTTCGTCGTAAAGGCGCCGCCTCCGGAAAATTCGTTGAAGCCAACTCATCCGAGTGAGTCCTCCTTAGGAACTTTTTGCGCGTCTCGCAGGCCCGAGCACCATCTGGATTCCTTCGAGCATTCGGTCGAAGCTGGAAATCTCACGATCGAGGTGGCGCAAGCCTATCGCGGTGATCTGATAGACGCGTACGCGCCGGTTGGTGGAAGCCGAAACAGTCCACTCGGCCTTTACGAGTTTTGCTTTCAGCAGCCGCTGGAGGGCTGGATACAACGAACCCTCTTCAACCTGAAGGAGGTTCTGCGAGCGCTGCTGGATGTGCTGCACCAGGGCATAGCCGTGCGCCGGCTGGCGGCGCAGCGATTCGAGAATCATCATCTCCAGTGCGCCGGGAAACAGATCGCGCGAGACGTCCATGTTATTTTTCATCAGGCATTGTCCAACATTACCTAGAGTAAACAGGTAAGAGCCAAAAGTCAAGCTAATCACAAACGACAAACCATCGACGTATAGTCGGTCGCACGATGGCCTCTTTGCTGGGGGTGCAGGGGCGGCGCCTCAGCAGGGCCGGGAAGGGTCTGGAGCCTTAAGGGAAAGCGCTGGTGTAGGCACAGGCCTTCGGGATCTGCAGGTCCGGAGTTGACTCACTTCCGCGGAAAGACAGCAGCAACAATTTGCTGAAACTGGGGGTCGCTCCGCAGCGTGTCAAATCGTGGATCCACTCTAATCCACACCAGCCAGTGTGAGCGCTCTTCAACCGCTCTTCTTAACCAGATCAGAGCCTGCTTCTTATCCTTCAACCCTGCATAAATCAGCGCGTAACCGTAAGAGGTGACAAATCTGCTCCGAGCAATTTCGTCGAACCGGCGGAGGTCTTCGAGCGCACGCGACGGCTGTCCACACGAACCCGCAATGTGGCCGTGAGCGGCAATTACGGGCTGCCAATCACGCAGACCAGCCGACGCAGTCTCGAGCTCCGACAGCGCGCCCGAACAGTTGGATTCGGAGCTTAACACCCGCCCCATCCAGAAATGAGCGAGCGGAAAATTCTGGTCCATGTTCAAGATCTTCTGCAATTCCTGCCGGGCATCTTCATTCCGGCCGCTGTAGTGAAGATGGAACGCCAGATCGGTCCAGATCGGCAAAGAAGCCGGATCCAGGCGCCGTGCGTGCTCGAACGCGGTTCGCGCAGCGGCGAATCTTTTCGCGGCCGTGTTTAGTACGCCCAGCCAGTCGTACGCAGTTGCGTAGTTCGGATTGACGGCAACCGCGCGCTCCAGGTTGTGGGCGGCCTTGTCCATATCCCAATCGAAATACATATTCAAATAGCCTTCGGAAGCCAGAACCTCAGGAGCTTCCGGATCGAGCTGGCTGGCGCGCTCCAGCGCAGCCCGGGCTTTCGCAAATCCGGTTGACGGCGCAACGTAACAGCTGTAGACCATGGCGGCGTAACAATCCGCCAGTGCGGCATATGCCGGCGCGTAGGCGGGCGCTCGCGCGATCGACTGCTGAAAATATTCGATCGCCTGCTTCAGGCTTACCTCGGTACGCTGGTTCCAGTAGAAGCGACCTCGAAGGTAACGGTCCGCGGCTTCGCCATCGATTGGCTGCGGATGCGCCAGCGCCAGTGCCGGTGCGAAACGGCCGCGTATCGCGCGCGCCACCGAAGCCGCGACATCGGCCTGCATTGTCAACGCCGCGTCGGCCGCTCCGTCGAAAGTGTCAGCCCATAGCTGCAATCCGTCCCGAGCGCGAATCAGCCGCGCCGAGACTCGCACATGCGATGCCTCGCGCTGCACTGCGCCCGTGAGGATGTATCCGGCTCCCAGCTCAGATGCGACTTTTTGCGGCGCGGGATGCGCCCCGCCGTACCGCCAGACCGAAGGTCCCGCGATCACTCCGAATCCTGCTGGAGCGACCCGCCCAAGCTGGGTGATGACTTCCTCCGTGAGTCCCCGGCTCAAATATGCCCGTGCGGAATCTCCATTCACGTCATCGAATGGCAGGACGGCTATGAGCCGAGGGTCATGCGGCGTTCGTAAAGCCATCCACTCCATCGCCAGTATTGCGATAAACAAAGAGGTAACCCCGGCGAGCAGTGCGGGCCGCCGGACACGTGAGCTGGCAGCATGCAATAGGAGGATGCGCAAACGCCTCGAGGACGCGCGGCGAGTCCGGTGTTCAGATGCTGCTTGTGGCGGTGGGGTAATCTCGACTTCTTGTGCCGGCTGTAATGGGGAAAACTCAGATACCGGAGCGATAAAGCGATAGCCTTTGCCCGCAACTCTTTCTATGTAGCGAGGGCTTTCGGCGGAGTCGGAAAGGACCCGTCTAAGGCGGGTGACGGCCGCATTGACGCCGTGATCAAAATCAACGAATGTTCCGTCAGCCCACAGCCTGTGGCCGAGTTCCTCGCGCGATACCAGAGTTCCAGGATTTTCGAGCAGACAAAGTAACAGCTTGAATGGCTGCTCTTGCAAACGAATCGGCATCTCATGTTTCCGGAGCTGACCCAGGTTCGTGTCCAGCTTGAACGGACCGAATCGGAAGACTTTCGCCTTGGATTCTGCCGCCGCGTTCATGAGGGGTCAGTTTACCACCATCACTTGCCCCGTGCTGCAAATCTTTGCGGTGCCTTTAACGCCCAATGAAATCAGAAGCCTGCCTCGTGTTGCACATTTGCGGACTGGGTATTTTGCTTTCTGCGGCTCATCCGGCATATTCGGATGCACCGCACCAAGGAGGAACCAATGCAGAAACCAGATATTAAGACGAATTTGAGTTCTCGCGGGCGCCTAAACCAGCCACGGCAAATGGAACGCAGACAGAAGAAGCACTGCTTTGGTTACGAATCGTGGGCGCGGGGCTTCGAAAGAAAGGAACAAGGTATGGATATTCGAAAGATTGCGCTAACAGGCAGCAAGGCGGTAGGTATGGCCCTGCTGTTACAACTCATGGTTGGGACTAGCCAGGCCGCAGACCACGATCGGGACGATGATGATTGCCAGTCGATGCGAGTACAACTCACGCCGACGGGATCGCACGTCCAGGGACATGCGGACATTTGTTTTGGAGATGAGGGAGTCACGGCGTTGTTGAGAGGGACGAGTTTGACTCCAGGCGATGCCTACACGGTCTGGTTCTCTTATATAGACCGGCCGCAAGATTGCTTAACCCCGGGCTGTAGTCCCGCCGATTTTGAAGGTGTTAATCCAGCTGTCGCGTTCGGCAGACTGGACAGCGCCGTCGCGGGACGCCGTGGGGCGTTGACTTTCTCGGGCTCGGTCCGCGGTTTGAAAGTTTCACCGGGTTCTATGATCTGGCTGGTTTTCTTCAGTCATGGCCCGGCCAGCACAATGGACGCTCGTTTTCTCGCGCGGCAACTTCTCACGCCGCAAGATCCGGGGCTTGGCACTCCGGGGCTCGGCACACTTGCGGACGGCAAAATCGGCAATCCTGTGGCCATAGCCTTCTTTCAGATTCCGTAAAAGCATGGCTGCGACGTGGTCGGAAGCCGACGATCGCATGGCCTTTGATTGCGCCGCATGAGTCCTCAACACGAGCCCTGAGACTTCGTTTAACGTTCCCGGAGAGCAAGATGAATCGGAAAATCTTTAGCAAACGCAGATTCCAAATTGTAGGTGTGACCGGAATGCTGGCGACAGCCGGCTCCTTGTTTCCCCGGTCAGATGACGACCGCAACAGGGTCGAGCCGAATGTTGTCATTCAGTGGAATAACGCCGCCTTACAAGGCGTCAGAGATTCGAAGATTGGACCGCCTATGGTGGCGCGTGCACTCGCAATCGTCCACACCTGCATTTACGATGCTTGGGCTGCTTATGACGATCGGGCACTAGGTACGCAACTGGGCAGGAAGTTGAGCCAACCTCACCGTTTGAGGACTCCCGCAAATAAGAACGAAGCAATCAGCTTTGCGGCCTATCGTGCGGTGGCCGATCTTTTTGCGTTAGACGACGCCACCGTGTATCGGCCACTGATGCTTAATCTTGGATATGACCCGGATAACACGACCACGGATACGACAACGCCCGCGGGAGTCGGGAATACAGCATGCTCGGCCGTTCTCGATTTTCGTCATGATGACGGCTCCAATCAACTTGGCACGCTATCACCAACCGGACTGCCTTATTCGGACTATACGGGCTACGAACCGGTAAATCCTCCCTCGACAGTGCCTGTCATTCCGTCGACCATTGTTGACCCGAACCGGTGGCAGCCCCTGCAGTACACGGACGCAAGCGGCAATTTTGTGACGCAAACATTTCTAGGCGCTCAGTGGGGCCAGGTCAAACCGTTTGCCCTGCGATCTGACGATCAATTACGAGATAAGCTCGGTTTGTTCGGTCCCGCGCAGTTTGGTTCTACTGCTTATCTGGAACAAGCCGAAGAGTTGATCCAAATCAGCGCGAACCTCACGGACGAACAAAAGATGATCGCCGAATACTGGAAAGATGGGCCGCACTCCGAGACACCGCCAGGGCATTGGGCCCTTTTCGGGCAGTTTGTGTCATACCGCGATCATCACACGCTCGATCAGGACGTCAAAATGTTCTTCGCGTTAGCAAATGCCATATTCGACGGGAGCATTGCAGGGTGGGATGCAAAACGGGCATTCGACTCGGTCCGCCCCGCAACGGCGATTTGTTTTCTTTTTCATGGGCAGCAGATCCGTTCTTGGGGCGGCCCCGGGAAGGGCACCGTCGTCATGGACGGACAGGACTGGGCACCGTACCAGCCGGCTAGCTTCCCAACACCGCCGTTCCCTGAATTCATTTCCGGTCACAGTACATTCAGTGCCGCGGGAGCGACAGTTCTGAAGCTTTTTACTGGTAGCGATCACTTCGGATATTCCGCCACGTTCGCTCCCGGGACTTCCACTGTTGAACCGGGAATCACACCGGCTGCTTCCGTGACCTTGCGCTGGGAAACCTTCACGGATGCCGCGAATCAGGCGGGGATTTCACGGCGATACGGCGGAATCCATTTCAAAGAGGGAGATCTCGCCGGTCGCTCCGCTGGAAGAGCGGTTGCTGTGCAGGCGTGGATCAAAGCGGAAGCTTTATGGAGCGGTCGCGGCCCCGAACGTGAGACCGCGCCGCCGTTGCTGCACTGATCTCCCGCTACTCTCTCAACCCGCAACCCTGCCTCACTTGGTCCTCAGCGCCACTATCGGCTCTACACGTCCGCGCGCCACGCGGGAATCACTGAGGCCAGAAAGGCTACCAAGCTCAGTTAGCAACGCGGCATCGAGTCCGGCTGCTGCGCCGCTCCGGATCATGTGCCGGACCAAGCAAAAAGAAGGAGAGAACCAAAGGAGAGAACCGTATGAAAGTCCAATCGCATTTTCGACGTATCACGACAACCCTCGGCTGCGCGGGATTGTTGCTGCTGCCGCCAGGCGTTCGATCGGAACCGGAAGAGGTATCGAGTTCGGCTATCGCATATGAAGTAGTGGGTCAGGTGCTGAATCCTTCAGCCCAGGAATCGCTGCAGTATGGCTACCTGAATCAGGTGCGTGGCCTCGATCGAATTACCACATCAGTGGGTGTGCCCGTCTCCGAGTCGACGGCGCTGTTCACGTTTTATAACGACACGACCACAGAGCAGGTCATCAATAACGGGCCGATTCGCGTCATAGATAGAACCGGGACAGGTGCCATCTATTTCGACTCGGGTTGCGGCAACTTCACCAATCCCGACACATTCCGGCAAGGCACACCGGTCCAGACCTTCACGTTGCGGCATCAGGTCGTTATCGACACCTCGACCGGCTACTTTACCGCCACCTTCGACATTACGATCACCGCCGCCAAGTCTTTCCAGATCGACGGAAAGACCTACCGCTTGGGTCATCACGGAGGCATTTATCGGCTGAACGTCTACGGAAAGCTCGCACAGCCAGCGCCGCCATCGGCGTATATTGCCGGCGTCGCTGACGGGGCCGGCGCACGACTCATCGAAGACCAGTGACGCACTATTTGACGGCCCGGAGTCGCGCTTAAGGATTCGAGAATTTCATCCTCCACTTCCGGGCCGCCGTGGGTGTAGACTGGGCCGCGGTTCAGGCGGCAGGTGGAACGCATGGTCCTTCGTACCGCAATGAAGGATGGAATCGTTTCGACGGAGCGCGCTACCGTTTCGGCTTAATAAAGAGCGCGCCGCTGAGAGAACTTGCTATCGACAGGGCCACCGCGATCCACACTACCGATCGATACCCCACAACGAAAGATTCGCCGATGGCTTTACGAACGTCAGAGTCTGTCGTCTGAATTGCGGCAAGTTTTGATCGTTGCGAATCGATTTGCCGGCGGAGTTCGGATGGGACAGAAAGACGATCCAGGCGTCTATCGAGATCCCGATTAAATTCGCCGATCAGCACAAACCCAAGGACGGCGACGGCGAGCAGACCCGCGATCCGCGAGACCGCATTGTTGATGCCCGAAGCGGCGCCGGCGCGGTTTTGGGAAACGGAGCTCATTACTGTTGTCGTGAGCGGCGCAACGCTTACAGCCATTCCAAACCCAAGCACGACCACCGCCGGGAAGAACGTCGTCCAGTAGCTTCCACCGATTGCCGGCCTTGCAAAAAGCGCGAATCCGGCCGCGGCTATTGTGGGGCCTATCATCAGCGGCAGCTTTGCGCCATAGCGGTCCACCAACCCGCCGGACCAGCGCGAGAGGACAAACATCAGCAAGATGAACGGCAGAAGCGCGGCGCCGGCTTCGGTAGCTGTGTATCCCTGAACCTGGATCAAATTCAAGGGAAAGAAAAAAAATACTCCGCTCAAGCCCGTGTAGAGAAAGAGAGTAAGCAGGTTTGCGCCGGTGAAATCGCGCGAGCGGAACAGATCGAGAGAAAGCATCGGCGCCCGCGAACGCTTTTCCACTAGCAAGA
The DNA here is from genome assembly GCA_025980435.1 of Bryobacteraceae bacterium. Classification (GTDB taxonomy): domain Bacteria; phylum Acidobacteriota; class Terriglobia; order Bryobacterales; family Bryobacteraceae; genus Bog-105. The sequence goes on along the minus strand of JAICXK010000018.1, from coordinate 25,422 downwards.
AGGCTATCAGGGACACAACGCCGGCAGCGCCTGCGATCACGGCATGGGAAGGTTCGATTAACGCGAACACCACGCCGCCAAGTCCCACGGTGACGAGCAGATCGCCGGGCCAATCGAGACTCTCATCCTTCTGTTCCTGGTTACGGCTTTCCGGAACACGAAAGAACGTCAGGCCAAGAACAATCGCAGCGATCGGCAGGTTGAGGAAGAATACCCAGCGCCAGGATGCGTGCTGTATGAGCCAGCCGCCAAGAACAGGACCGACGGCCGCAGTGATGGCGGTAAAGCCGGACCAGGTTCCGATGGCGCGCCCTCGTTCTTCGGAAGGAAAGGACGCGCTGATCAGGGCAAGACTTCCGGGCACAAGAAGCGCGCCGCCAATCCCTTGTAATCCGCGGGCTGCGATGAGCTGGCCGACATTGGCGGCAAGGCCGCACCAGGAAGAGGCGCCAGCGAAGAGAATGACACCAACTGCGAAGATCTTGCGGCGGCCATAGAGATCGCCGAGCGAGCCGCCTGCCAACAACAGAGCGGCCAGGAAAAGTGCATAGCATTCGACCACCCACTGAACCTGGGATACAGTCGCTCCCAAAGCGGATTGAAGCGCCGGAAGAGCGACATTCACGACTGTGCCGTCGATAAAGGCCATGCTGGAGCCGAGTATCGTAGCGGCAAGAACCCAAGGGCCGCAGGCGATAGAAGGATGCGCGGCGGATGCGGCCCGAATCGCGCCCTGATCGCGAGGCGGCCTTGCCATATCGGGCATGACCCATTTTCTGCTCGGGCGGTGTGCGTCAAGCCGGATTGGCCGTTACACTGGAGCGATGCCAGCACCCTGCCAGGTTGCCGTATGGATCAGATAGAGTCGCGCGTAACCATCCACATGGCGGCCAGCCTCGACGGCTTCATTGCTCGAAGGGACGGAAGTGTGGACTGGCTCGAAATCACCGACACGTTCGCTGACGGGAAGGGCATGGATCCCGAACTGGTCAGCCGATTCCTCAGCACAATCGGTTGCTATGTCATGGGTTCGCGGACCTATGAGACAGCGTTGGCTTTTGAGGCCAAGGGCTTCGGATGGGCCTACGGTGACACACCGACGATTGTCCTCACCAGCCGCGTTCTTCCGAACAAGCGAAGTTCGGTCAAATTCTACTCAGGAGATCTCACGCAGCTTGTGAATGAGCAACTAAGACCCAGCTTCCGTAATATCTGGTTCGTCGGCGGTGGTTTCGTGTCCGGCGCGTGTCTTCGTCTGGGGCTGGCGGACGAATTGCGCTATTCGATCATGCCTGTATTGATCGGGGACGGGATCTCATTTTTCGATAGGCTCCAGCGGGACACCGCCCTGCATCTCCGGGAGGTAAATGCGTACAAGAGCGGCATGGTGGAGCTTTACTACGATGTGCGAAAGTAGCGGCCGCACCGCATCAGCATAGGCTCGGCACGAGTCCGCGTGACTGGTATTCGAACCACTTTGACAAATGCGCATTCCACCGGGATGCGGGCGTGCGGCATCCAATCGCCGCAGTGCGGGCTTCCGGTCAAGTAAATTAAACCTTTCCAAGATGAGCGTTATTTCCGACAACCTCACGATTGTGTCGCCACTTGTCCGTGCAACGCGCGCATCGGCTTGGCTGCCGGCATCCGAAATCCGCTGAATACCGACTGAACCGTTTGAATAATCGGTTAATTCTTTCGGTAACAGACCTCTCCGCTCATCCCTGGACTGAGCAGGCACAATTGGTCGGCCCACGTTGCTCCACTGTCCCTGCTTGCGGCTTCGAGCCGGAAAAAGAACGTGCTTCTGCTGCCATCATCCCCGGTCAGAATGAGTTGATTTCCATCGAACGAGTACGAGCCATCTCCGAAAAAGGCCGTCGTGGTAATCGAATCGCGGGAAGGTTGCCGCCGGGCAGCCGCCCCGGCGTAACGGCCGTCGGAGTGGAACTCGTATCTGTTCCCGACCATCCCTGTAGCCGCTATCCACGTGCCTGCGAGTTTTTGACGGATCTGGTTCTGCTGCCCGGATGGCGCACCCTGAAACGTCAGGCTGTAAAAGAATCCCGGCCACACATCGCGAACCAGTTCTCCGAAACAGTTACTCACGATGAAGTCTTTCGATATTCCGTAAATCGTCGCGATCCGGTCCCCGACCTTCGCGGTCAGAAGAATCGTCCCGATCCCTTTACCGTCGCCTTCCTGCCCGCCTACTAACTTGCGAATCGTGAAGAACTCCCAGCCGCCGGACGATATTCCGCTCGCCAGTCTTGATGGCTGACTCGGATATGAAGCGAGCGGGTCCGCCCTGAAGATGTTGCGAAATGTGCCGATCGCGGTATCCGGCAACCGCGCCGAACCGGCCTCCTGCATCGGTAGAATTGTGATCTGGCAGCGCTCTCCGTTTTGGTACACGGGCGATGTCAGGACGATCTGGCCGCGCAATTCCTGTTCGCTCCATTGGTCAGGAGGCGTGAAGTTATAGCCGCCAGGGGAGCCACCCCTGACCGAACCCGTCGCACCGATTGCCGCCCTGTTCTCTCCCGTAACTGCCGCTGACGAATTTACTCCGTGGCGGTTATGCAATTTCAGACTGCGGAAAAACGAGTTAAGTTCATTGACGTACGAGTTGGGAGAAACCACTGCCATAACGCTGAAAACACTTCCGAATCCCGTCGCGGTGGAAAGTATAGTGCGCATCGGCACACCTTGCGTTACGGTATCCGCGGCGCCGATCACGACGGTCCAGCCGTCCTTCGTCTCAACCGATTTCCGCGAGACCTGCTCCGCCGCTCCGAAAGTGCCGCGGATTCGGGCCGCCCATTCATCGGCGAAGTTCTCTTGCGCGCCAGCCTGACTGGCCCGGCTCGGGAATAAGTAAATCTGGCAGAACTCCGTCCGCCGGAGAACCGCCTTACGCTGCTGCAGTATCAGAATGCCGTTTTGTTCCGTGCGGCTCCATCCCTGTGGCGCCGCGAAGGTTGCAACATCGAAGGTTTCAGTCTGCCCCGCGACCGTCTGGGCGAGTCCCAGCGCCGTTGCAAGCAACAACACGCCTCGCATGCTTGATACCCCCCAACATGTTCTGACAGATTATTTCACAATAACCGCCAATTTGTAAGACATTTGGGCCCAGTCTGGTGGAAACTGGTTTGCAACATCGAAGCCGGCAGGCTGCCAAAGGAGTGGGCGATGAACGTTACCTGTCGAACCAAAACGCTTGCGCGCTGGATGCTGTTGTGCCTGATGCCCATAACAGTACGCGCGTCGTTTGCACAACAGAGCGACGATCCGCAGCGACTACAGCAAGAGGGCATCGCAAAGATCGATCGTTGGGTGGATTATGTCCGCCGCACTGGTGACGCCAAAGGCACAGCCTCCGAGCTCGCCGCGGCGCAGTTCAAGCTAAAGGAGAGCTTGGATATTTTCACGCAACGCCGGGACGCTGCCGGCGCCGCGCTGAGCGTCATCAAGATTGGCCACATCCAACGGATGATGAACCAATTTCGGCAGGCAGCGACGATCTACCAGGAGGCGCTTAAGCTGGCCAGTCGGGCTAACCGCGCCGATTACGAAACCACTGCGTTGTCGTATCTGGCATATACCGAGATGCAGCTTGGCGAAGTTGATGCGGCCGAACAGCATGCTCGTGAGGCAGTGCGCATCGGAGCTGGCTGCGGTAACAAGGGCTTTTACTTCGAGGCCCTGGATACGGAAGCCGAGATCGAAGTGAAACGCGGCAATCTTGCGGGAGCGAGCGATGCTCTGGATCGTGCCCTTGCGATGAGCGGCGACGTAGACAAGAAGAAGCTGTATATCGCCTACATGGACCGTGCCGACGTGTATGAGCAGGTGGCCCGCAAATGCGACAGTGACCGCACCTTCGATGTTTGCCTGCAGTCGGTCGAACTGGCGCGCGCTGATTATGAGAAGGGTCTGGCAATCACGCAGGAACTTGGCTACGCGTATTTCACAAACATGTTCCGGGATTTCCTGAAGAACTTAGCCGTCCGCAAGGCGATGATCCTGTCCAAGCAGAAGAACGACGCAACAGTCGTCAACGCAAATCTCTTCCATCCGCGACAACCTAAGGACGTGCTGGTCACCGATTACTTCGGCTCCGGGCCAATGGACGCTTCGGCGATGGCCTTTGTCGAAAGCGCCTTCAAGGAACTGCGCGGCTGGCAGGCCCGAATGCAACAGCAGGGCCTCACGGTGCTCGATCTCAACCCGTCGGACCTTTGCCTGGAGGGTCAGTACGAAGACATGAAGGGCAACACAAACGCTGCGCTCGAGGCGTACGCCCGGGCAGATAACTTATTGGAAAAAGATCGCCGCAGGCTGGGAGACGAGCAGGCGCGCGGAGCCTTTATGGAAGACAAGCTCTCCTGTTACTACCGGCCCGCACTGATACTGCTCCAGGCCAAACGCTACCCGGAGGCCTTTGCCCTGTTCGAGCGCGCGCGCTCACGCGCCATGGCTGACTTATTGGCCAGCCGTCCTTTGAGCTTGGGCAGCCGACAGGAGCGCGTACTGTACTCGCAACTGAGGAGCTTGACGGTGAACATCGCCGCGCAACAGGAAAAACTGTTCAATCTTACCGGCAGCCAGGACCGCGACCAGAGCGCAAAAAGAATTATCGAGCTGCAGCGCAACATTACGAGCTTGCAGCAGCAGTATGGGCAACTGGAAGCCCGCATCGCCAGAGAGGCTCCCAAGCTCAACGAGCTCACATCCGCGCAGCCGGTCACGCTGGCAAGTGTTCAGCGGGCGGCCGCGGAAGGAAACTACGAGGTCCTCTACTACGTTGTGATGGAGCACGCCCTGATTCTCTGGCGCATCAGTGGCGACGCGGTCGAAGTAAAGGACGTTTTCCTGCCGCATGTCGAGGTCATCAAGAAGGCGGCTGCCCTGCGAGCGAGTCTGGTCGCGCGCCGTGACACGCCGGACGCTCGCTTCGACGAAGACGCTTCGCGCCAGTTGTTTCTCTTTCTCATCCAGCCGATGCTCGCTTCTCTCAAAGGCCATCACCTCGTACTGGTGCCGCACGAAGAGCTGAACTCAATTCCGTTCCAGGCGCTGCAAGACCCGGCAACGGGCAAATACCTGGGTGAGACCTTCGCCATCTCGTATGCGCCCAGTGCTACGGTACTGTCGACGCTAGGCAAGCAGTCCACCCTGAAGAATGGCCTGCTGCTGGCGGTAGCCGATCGGAACATCCATGAGGCCAGCGGCGAAGTGAACGCGATCGGCAAGCTTTATCCGGGCCGCAGCAAAGTAGTCGCTGAGGAGGTCGCGAGCACGGCCGACATCAAGAGCTGGGTTGGTGACTACAACGTAGTGCATCTTTCGGTGCATGGCAAGTTCGACAGCGCTGATCCTTTGCTGTCTTACTTGCAATTCAAGGATGCTCCCCCCGATCGCGGAAGACTCACTGCCGCGGAGATGTTCGGCCTGCGTCTGCAGAAGAACGCTCTGGTGGTCCTGAGCGCTTGCGAGACCGGACGCGTCGAGGCCACGCACTCGAACGAAGTATTGGGGATGGTCCGCTCGCTGCTCTATGCCGGTGCTGGCCGGCTGGTGCTTTCCTCCTGGGAGGTGAATGCGGGTTCCACTCGATCGTGGATGGAGACTTTCTATCAACAAGCCCAGAACAGTTCTCCGGCGGAGGCAGCGCGGCGGGCGCTGGTTGCGGTTAAGGCGCATCCGGAGTACAGTCATCCTTTCTTCTGGGCGCCGTTTGTCATGACCGGACAATAGAATGGCCGAATCGTGGAATGATTTTACGGAAAAGTTGGGCAGTGTAGCCGGGAAATGGACCGCTTACGCCGCGTTCGGCTCCTTCCTGCTCTATCTGCTTGGCTACCTGACTCTGCGCTTTCAGCTCGCCACCTACGGCGTCGCGACCAACCTGGACCTGTTCGATGAGAAATATCTTTTCGCCGGATGCCGCTTTCTGGTGTATCTGGTGTCAGCGGTGCCAAACATCCTGATCATTCTTTTGATCCTGGCGGCAATCGGCTACCTGCCGTACAAGCTGACGCCGGCCGCGCTTAAGGATAGTGTAAAGCGCCGGGTCTCGGAGTGGTGCGCTGCTCCGGCGCACCTTCCATTACTGGGCGTGGTGCTTGCGGTGGCAATGATCCAGTTCGTGCTGCGCAGGGCCTTTGCCTTTGGCAATCTACTGCTGCGCAAGGAATTGCCGGACGAATGGCTCAGCGCGCTGCTGCTGGCCAGCGACGGTAAGCTTTCGCTCTACTTCAGCGGACTGGTGGCCGCCGCCCTGGTCAGCGGCTGCATTCTCGTCTATGTCATACGCCATCAAACGGCGACTACCGCTGCTTCTCGTTTGTGGCTAAGCGTGCTGGTGTTCCTGTTTGCGGTAGAGTTTCTGCTGCTGCCAGTCAACTATGGCGTGCTGATCTCGACGCGGCAGATCCCGCGTGTGGCGGGAATCAGCGGTGAGCCGGCAACATCCGGGCAAACCGCATGGCTCCTGTGGGACAGCAAGGAAGCGATCGTCTATTTCGTTCGCGATGCTGTTGAGCTGCGCATGATCGTCACTGTACCGAGGAAGGACGCGCCGCTCAGGATTGTTGCCAACGATGATATCTTTTGCATACTGTTTGGCGGGAATGGCGCCCAGTTCCGCCCGTGTCCCAGGTAGAACAACATGATGAACCGGCTGATCGCTTGCGTGCTTTGGCTGACTTTGTTCCTGAGCATCTCCTTCGGACAATCGCAGAAAAGTGCGCCACCCAGGCAACAGAAGCAAACCTCCTTTACCGAAAGACTGCTGAAGTTCCTGGGCATCTCTGATAGTCCCGGCACCCTGAAAGGTCCGGGCGATGAAGTCGCAAGCGGAGAGCTTTGGCTGGCCGATCTGAATTCCCAAACCACGCATGCACTGACCTCCGGCGACGGGTATCAGTCACCCATTTTTCTGACGGGCACGAAGGAAGTTCTTTCCCTACGCCGCGGCGACGTGGTGCAGATCCCCGCAACCGGCGGCGAAGGCAGGAGACTTTACTCTGGGAACGCCATCCTGAAGCTAGTGGCGGCCAGTTCTGCAGACTCTGGAACCGTGCTCGTCCTGCTGCGAGGCGAAGCCGGAGGCCGCCCGGGCGTGGGGCTGCTAAAGATCAGCACCGGAGCGATCACCCCGGTGCCTTACGACGCCAACTCCAGCCACGATCTTCAGATGGTAGAAGATCTCGCGGGCTGGTCGCGTACCTACGCCGACAAGCGCATCTATGTGAAGCGGCAAAGCAAGCAGGCCCTCTCAGGAACAGTGGAATGGAGCGACATCTTTCTACAGGCGGGCAATCAGCCGGCGGTAGATGTGAGCCAGTGCGCCGGTGTCAATTGCGGCCAGCCATCGCTCTCCGCTGACGGACATTGGCTGGTGTTTATCAGGTCCACGGCGGAATGAGGGGCGGATCAGACGCACCCGCGGAGCCTGCAGACCACAGGAACGGAAGGCCGACGATACATCCACATGAATTCGGGCATTAGAGCATCAGAAGAAGATGCCACCAGCCTATTTCCAAAGCCTTTTGCAAGTCGATCACGTCGGGCGGAAATAAGTCTTCTGATCTGAAATCAGCGAGTTACTACTGATTTTTGTCGTACCCGGTTCGCGGGCATGCCGATACTCGGGCGGGATGACAGAACAAATTCTGAAGCTGCAGCCGGACAGAACTCTTTACTTGCGCGGGTTCGACGGTGCCGGAGCCGCGGCTTCGCTCTGCCAAACCAGCCCGACCGGCTTCACGGTTTGCGGAGTCTTCCGCGATATTGCGGATTTCTGCGTTCTGATTCTCTACGATGCAGATAATATCTTCGAGCACTATTCGGTCAAGTATCTTCCCAGCTTTGATCTGTCTGGGATGATGCTCAGCTTCGACTTGAACTATCAGGGGCTTCAGCCGATCGATTCCGCGAAATTCTCGTGGATCGACTGGGCGCAACTCGATGTGATCGATTCGGCCGGCCAAACAACCCAGGTGCGGCTTTGGGATCACGCCACGCTCCTTTCAGGCAATTACGCTGTGGCGCAGGGAACCTACACGTTCAGCGCTCCGGGCGGATGCACGATTTATGACCGGCTGACTCTGTTCGTGAACAATGCCGAGTTCGATTTTGTAGCAATCGGAGGCGAGAGTGCGGCCGCCGTCGCGCAATGGTTTGCGAATGCGATTAATACATACGACTGGTCCACTTTCGCGCAGAGCAGCGTTTCGGTAATTGCGTCCAGCGATGGAAATGGAAATCTAACTCTAAAGAATGCGCGAACAGGGCATGTGAATGTTTCGGGCGTCAGTGTTGAGTGGTCAGATGGGGTTAAGTTTCCAGGCATCGCGCCGGGCTCGACAATCTATCTCGGAGGCGCCGGCTACACTGTCGCGGCGGTAACCAGCCATATTTCTCTTACCCTGGCCTCCGCTGCTCCAGCCGGCGCTTTTCCGTACCTTGCCGAATACGGCGGTTCGGATGGCAACGGACTTGCAGTTTACATGATCGTCAGGCCGGACAACATTGCACTTCAAGTAAACAATGGCAATCCAGTCTTGCAGTTGGCCGGCGGCAACTCGGATAACGTCGTCTGGAACGTCGCGCTCGACTTTTCGGCCCTGCGTATCGATCAGATCCGGCAGGCATGGCTGACATTTGCGCCAAGGTTGCCGGACGGTGCTGTTTATCAGGATACGGAGTGGACCGCGATCTTCAGCAACTGGACAGTCGCCGATCCGAACAATGTGAGGCCACTACAGATTGCGGGGCCTGGCAGCGTCCGCATTGCGAATGACGATAATCGGGTTGCGTACTCGGGCGCGGGTTGGAAAGTGCAGTCCGCCAACAACTACTGGCACGGTTTCGCGCGCGTCACAGCCGAGGCAGGGGATTCGGTCACGGTTTCTTACAAGTGCGATCAGACTCATGATCTGTATCTGGGGACCTCGTTATATCAGGATCGCGGAACTGTTTCGGCCAGCCTGGACGGCGATGCGCCTACGAGCCTCAATTGCTACCTGAACACCGGCTCTGAAGTGGTTACCCGCCGGCTTCTCCGCAAATCTGTTCCGGCCGGAACCCACACTGCCACGCTAACGCTTCAAACTTCAAACCCTTTCATCTTCGACTACATCGAGGCGGCGGTGCCGGCGACGGATATCAGCGATGCAATGGTGACGTACGGCAAGGTAAGCCCGGCGCTCGATTTCGATACCGATGCCACCTACAAGATGAGCCCGCAACGGCTGTTGTGGCATCTGCAGAAGCTCGGGTTCAGAGGACAGTTGAACGAATATCTGGGCGTCTTCTGGTGGAACCAGCGGAAGCGCGTGGGAGGTGTGTGGAATTCGGCGGTGGTGACCTTCGCCGGGCCATGGGCGAACGGCGATGTCGCCCAGGTAAGTATCGGCGGCTTCACCATGACCAAGTCGATCATCACCTGGGACACGCCGGATACGATCGCTCAACATTTTGTCTTCTACATCAACTCCGCCAGCGTTTCGATGTGGGCCGAGAAGACCGGCACAGGTGAAATTACAATTCATACGCGAACCCCGAACTGGGGTGACACGCTGTCGGCAAATCCGACTTCCAAAATCAGTCTGTCCGGTACCCTCGCGCAAGGATTGAACGGAACCTGGGAGATCGACCCCTCCGCGGCGAACCCCATCAATTTCCCGATTCGCCAATGGCATGCCGACCTGTTCAACGAGGTGAAGGCCGCCGGCCTGCTGATTACGACCTCATTCTCCATGGAATTGGTGAATCCACCCGATGACTGGCAGGCGCGCTTCTATGACGGCACTCCCGTCACGACCGATACGGGGTTCGCGAATCTCAAATCGTCTCAATGCGCGTTCATCGATAACATGACGGAGTTTCAGAAATCCGTCTACACGGTGATGGCCGGTCTGCAAAATACGGCGGGGCTTACGCCGTGGCTTCAATTCGGCGAGTTTCTCTGGTGGTTCTATTCCTCGATGGCGCAGCCGGTTGGGTTCTGTGCGTTTACCGATCCGATTAGCATCGGAGTTGCCCAGCCACACGGAATGGCGACAGGCGATCGGGTGGTCATATCAGGGGTTCTGGGCTGCACGTCCGCAAACGGAACGTGGCCAGTCATTGTTACGGATTCTACGCACTTCACGATACCGGTTGCCGCGAATGGGCAGTGGCTGGCCGGCTCGGGGCAAGTGCGGGGCGGCTCGATGGCGTATTACGATCCGGTCACCGCCGACGCCGCTCAGTCTGCGCTCGGCCGGCCGCTGTACAAGTTCACCTGTCAGGACGATGATCCTTCGGTGAACGGCGGGGCGGACGCAAGTTTCCTGGTCGGTCGTCTAAAGGCTCATGTGGATGCCATACGGACCGCTGTTCTTGCGCAATATCCGAATGCCAAATTTGAAATCCTCTATCCGAACGATGTCAACAATCCGGTCTGCCTGCTCGGCCCCGGCGTTCAATTTCCGCAAGGGGGACGCCTGAATGCAGCCGTTAATCTGCCGCCGGAATGGAGCACAAAGCAGGGAAGCGGGCTCGACCGCTTTAAGGTAGAGGCGCTCAGTTGGGGCGCGACGTACCTGCACATGGACTTAGCGCACCAGGCGATTGTGTTTGCACTCTCAAATCCCATGTCGTGGGACACGGCAGATATCGCGTATCTGGTCCCGTGGTTCAACGGGACGTGTCCCTGGCCGCGCGAGTTCATGTTGGCCAGCACGCGAGGCGTGGGGCTTATTAACCTTTGGGCGTACGATCACCTGGCTCTGATGTCGTGGCCGCTGCCGTTCCCGACCTGGATCCAGCGCTCGACCTTCGGCGGGTGATCAGAAGACTCACTCGTGCCGTAACGCAGTGAGCGGATCGATCGAGGAGGCGCGGTGTGCCGGAATCCAGGCTGCTATCAGGGCCGTCGCAACGAGGACGCCGCTTGATAGCGCCAGCAGCCACGGATTGTATGGGCTGACTCCGAACAGCAAACCCTGGATCATCCGGGCCACAGCCAGACTGCAGAAAAGGCCGGCGCAACTTCCCACCGCGATTACCGCGAGAATTTGCCGCGAGATCATCCATTCGATCTGGCGGCGGCGGGCGCCGAGCGCCATGCGTACGCCGATCTCGCTCGTCCGGTTGGCGACCTGATAGCTGAGCAGGCCAAACAATCCGGTTGCGGCAATCGCGAGCGCTAGCCCGCTGAACGCTTCCGATAAATAGGCAAGCAGCTTATTCTCCATGAGCGCGCCATCCTTTTCATCGGCGAGCGTTCTCACGCGATCGACGTACTCGCGCCCCCTGGAATCCACGATCTTTCGTAGCGCATTCACGTTTAAGCTGTTGGTTGCGGTCTTCATCAGGAGCACCGGATATCCTTGCGTATCGGGATGCTGCCAGATGTTGATGTACGCGACGAACGGCGCAATCTGTTCCGGATGAGCCAGGTTCATCTGGGCATTCGACACGATCCCGGTCACTCGAAGCCGTTGGTAGCGTGAATCCGCTCCCAGGCGAATGTAATGGCCGATCAATTCGTTTGGCCGGGAAGCCAGCCGTGCCGCCAGCGATTCACTGACGATAACCGCCGGTTTACCGCCCTCACGATCTTCGAAGCCGTCGCCGGCAGTCAGCTTGATGCCCAGTGTTCGAAAAAAATCGGCGGAGACGCTCAGCATGGCTCCATTTACCTCCTGCTGGGCTCGACCGGTATCCACTCCCGCAATCGGTTCCGGATCGGGAAAAGTGAAGAATGGAACGGTATCCGCCAGAGTGACGCTCTCTACTCCAGGTATGTCGCGAATTTCGCTCAGGATCTCCCGATAGTACGGTCCGCGGACAAAGTAGGTCTTTGCGCCGGGTCGAGTGGACAGCATCACATCCCATACGTTCCGGGTCGTTACGCCCAAATCGATGGAGTAGAGATGTTTGAGCGAAGCGGTAAGCAAGCTGCTGCCGGACACTAATGCCAGAGTGAGGGCGATCTGCAATCCAATCAAAATTTTCTGCGCCGTGCCACTGCCTCGGGCGATACCGCGCCCGCTCTTTTTCAAAGATCCGGACTCACGCATCTTGCCCGTCTGCCAGACGGATGCTCCGGCGAAAACAATCCCAATGGCCGCAACGGTCGCAGCGAAAAAGAATGCGGTCCGCCCATCGAATGTTAGTTCGGGGTCGAAGTTGCCGAACATGTGCGCTCCGCGAACGATCAGCCACTTATCCAGTGCTCGTGCCAATAGGAGCCCAAGACCGACTCCCGCTCCAAGCAGCACGAAAGCCTCCGTTGCGAACAAGCCGGCGATCTGGCTTCGTTTTGCACCCAGCGCAAAACGAACCGCTATTTCGTGACGCCGCTTCAGGCTGCGCGCCAGCAGCAAATTGATCAGGTTCGTACAGCCGATAAGCAGGATCGCGCCACAGATGCCCGCTGCCGCGTAGAGCGAACCACCGAACCGGCGGCGCAAAAAATAATCGACGCCCGTTCGCCCCGAGGAAGCCGTGATCTTCATGGCCAAGTAGTGTTTCCTGCGCTCGGCGTTGTAGTGCGGAGGAACACTTGCTTCAAGCAGTTGGTGAGCGCGTACCTTCAGGCGGGCCGCAGCCTCCTGTTCTGAAACGCCTGGCGCACGCCGAGCGAGAATGTTCACCCACCAATAAGTAGGCAGCCTGCCATTGGGCATCTTTTCGGTGTATTCCTGGCTTGCTGGGATGATCAACCCTTCCGGGAACCCGACCAACAAACCGGTAAATTGCGGCTCCGCCACGCCGACCACTGTGTAAGTCTGGCCTTCCACGCGGATGCGCTGACCCAGCGCGTCCGGCCGCCTGTCGAATTGCCGTTCCCAAAACGCGTCGGTGATCACGGCCACAGGTTCAACGCCTGGCAGTTCGTCGCGCCGGGTCAACCGCCTGCCGAGTTGGACGTCGATCCCGAGAGTAGAAAAACAATCACCCGAAAAACCGAGCGTTCCGACAGAAGTGATGGAACCTTGCACTTCCACGCCCGGGTAGCCGGTATCGAAACCGCAGACTGAACGGTAGTCCGGAACTGCGCGGAGGACATCGAGAAACGTCGTAGGCAGCGTGCCGGATCCACCGTCGCGGAGGACCGCCGAGATCCTTACCAGTTCACTGGCATTCCGGATGGGCAGCGGCCGAAGCATGAGCCCATCCAACAAGTTGAATACCGCGAGCGCCGATCCGATTCCTGTCGCCAATATTGCGATTGCGATAATCCCGAATCCCGGTTGCCTGCGCAGAGCCCGGATCGCGTACTTCAGATTGCGGCCAAAAATCAACAGCAGAATGCGTCCTCCAGACGGATTTGTAACCAATAAGACTTCTTACAAATCGCTGGCGCCATTCGTGGCGGAATCAATTGCGCGGGCCACACGATTGGCGGAGCGCGTGGCGGCCTCCTGGCCCCAATTGAGATTGTCACAATAGGCTCCGGCGAAGTGAATACGGCCGTGCGGCTCAATCAGGGCGGGCCAGAATTTTTTCAACTCGCCTGGTTTGTACTCCGTCGTTTCGCAAGCCATGCACCAGGGATCTTTCGACCAGTCGATGATCCTGGCGTACTCGATCGTATCTTTTTCGGGATAAGTCGCGCGAAATGTTTCGAGCGCTGTTTCCGCCTTGACTCCCGGCGCAGCCGTTCCCACGATCAAACCGCGCGGTGTTTGCACCTCGTCGGGCATGGTCCACACGTGCTCCAGAGTCTGTTCGGAGAACTCGATATTGATCCCGGTCTTGTTGTTCCGCCAGAAGCGCGTTCGCGCCTGTAGCACGGGGCGAGTAGCGGAGTAGTAGGGCACGTTGGCGACTGCCCAGCGCTTCGTTTCTGGTAAAGCGGGCGTGATGGGAATTTGACGCAGCATGACTGCCGACATGCAGCAGACCAGGTAGTCCGCCGAGATCTGCGCCGGTTTTCCAAACTCGCGGTAGTTCACGGTTACACCGCTGCTTCCCTGACGAAGTGCCGTCACAGGACAGCCGAGTTTGACGCGATCGCCCAGTTTCGCGGCAAACGTTTCGGGCAACAGACTGTTTCCACCTTTCAGGCGAAACACCTGGGTAGGCCAGAGTGGAACACCGCGCCGCTTCAGAATCGCCGTGTGCCAGACCGTATGAAGGGCGGAGGATGAGCCGCCGGCGAATCGCACGCCTGCATCGGACGCACCCTCTCGCTGCAAAAGTTGGGTGGTGGTGATGTTGTCCAGATCGTCCAGTCCGGCATCGAAGGGCCGGTATTCGTCATGGAATGCGTCGCTGTATTTGTCCAGATATAGACGCGGCAGATCCCACCACGGGTGCTGGGTCAGGAACTTGATTTCTCGTTGATTGAAGCCAAATCCGGCGAGCACCTTCGGGTCTGCCAGTTCGCCTTCTGAATAGAGCCGGTCTCCGATGCGCCGCATCATGTGGTCGCGGCGGTGGTCCTGAATGTGCGGGAGATTGAACTCGTGAACGTAACCCCAGTAGAGGTCATAGCCGGGTTTGGTGAACTGCTCGGCTCCGGCGTCTACGTACAAGCCGTCGGGCAAATCGTCGCGCACGGTCTTGACATGACCGCCGACGCGCCCGGACGCCTCGAGCACCGTGACATCGTGGCCGCGGCGGGTTAATTCATACGCGCAGCACAGGCCCGCAATGCCGCCGCCCGCAACCACTACACTCTTCTTATGAGCTGCTTGCGCCTGCTTTGATGCCAGCGCCAGACCCGCGCCCGTTCCGATTTGCAATACATCCCGACGTGTCATGATTTTCAACTCTTCCGATCCAAGCCAGTCTATAACGAAGTGATGGAAACGGTGTCGGCGATCATACCAACCTGGAACCGAGCCGCCCTGGTTGAGTCTCTCCTTACGAATCTGGCTGAGCAGACGCAGCCGCCCGGCCAGGTGATCGTGGTCGATAACGGCAGCAAGGATGAGACGCAGGCCGTCGCGCGGCGGTTGGGAGCGGAAGTGGTAGCATTGCCGGAAAATCGTGGATTCGCCGCCGCCGTGAATGAAGGGATCCAGCGCTCAAACGGAGAATGGATCCTGATACTGAACAACGACGTTCGCCTGGAACCGGACTGGATTGAACGTTTATTGTCGGCGGCCGAGCAGGAGAACGCCGCATTTGTAGTCGGCCGGCTACTGCAGGAACACGATCAAGCGACCCTGGACGGAAGCTGGGATCTGGTCTCGCGGGCCGCCTACGCATGGCGCTGCGGCTGGGGGCGAAAGGATGAAGGTATCTGGCGTGTCAGGCGGAAAATTCAACTGGCGCCCATGACGGCGGCGCTTTTTCATCGGCGGGTGTTCGACGCGCTGGGATTACTGGAGACTCGGTTCGAATCGTACTACGAGGACGTGGACTTCGGAATGCGGTGCGCCGTAGCGGGCTTTGAGGGTATCTACGAGCCGGAGGCGGTCGCGCTGCATTCGGGTAAGGCTACGCTCGGAAAGAACGGCGCACGCGTTATGTATCTGAGCGCGCGGAACCAGGTTTTGCTGCTGGCGAAGCACTATCCGGCGCGCACGTTGCGGCGCTTTGCTTGGCCGATCTTCGTCGGCCAGATGCTTTCCCTCGCCACAACCGCAAAGCACGGTCATTTTCTATCCGGAGTGCGCGGCAAGATCGAGGCGTTAGTCAGATGGAGAGCCTTTCGAAAGGATTTGCAATGCGCGAGCCGGATTGAGGAGGCCATCTCAGAAAGCGAGAGCGAGATTCGCGAGCTGCAGAAGAAGATCGGGTTCGATATTTACTGGCGCTTGTATTTCAGCCTGGTGCCGCCCGCTTGAGACCGATGTCCGATTCGGGCCTGGCCGCCATCACGATCGTCACTTTCAACAGCAGCGCTTTTATCCGGCAGTGCCTGAAATATGTCTTCGAACAGGATTATTCGCAGTCGGAAGTGATCATTGTCGACAACGCTTCAATGGACGGAACAGTTGAGATTCTGCGGGAATACGAGGACAGAGTTCGCGTAATTTACAACCACGAAAACACCGGGTTTGCCGCTGGACAGAATCAGGCGATCGCTTTGACGAACGCCGGCTGGATTCTGACGTTAAATCCGGATGTTCGGCTGACGCCGGATTTTATCCGCAGATTGGTTACGGCATTGGAGGCGGATGGCTCAGCGGGGAGCGCCTGCGGCAAGCTGCTCAGGATGACAGACGATTTTGGAGTGCCCGAGCGCCCGGTGTTCGATTCGACGGGAATCTATATGACGCGCAACCTGCGGCATCTGGACCGCGGCAGCCGTGTCGCGGACGAAGGCCAGTACAATCAGCCCGAATATGTGTTTGGCGCAACGGGCGCCGCGTGCCTGTATCGCCGCCGCATGATTGAAGAGATAAGCATTGACGGCGAATTTTTCGACAGCGATTTTTTTGCCTACCGCGAAGATGCCGATGTCGCCTGGCGGGCCCAATTGGCGGGCTGGAAATGCTTGTATACGCCGCTTGCCGTGGCTTATCACGTGCGGAGTGTTTTGCCCGAAAACCGCAGGGCTGTTCCCGCTGTCCTGAACATGCATTCGGTGAAGAATCGCTGGCTGCTGCGGATCAAGAACATGACAGCCGGTGTGTACCGGCGCTACTGGCTAGCGATCACAATGCGGGATCTGGCGGTCATCGGCGGGTGCCTGCTGCGCGAATGGAGTTCTCTGCCGGCGTTCTGGCTGGTCTTGCGAAAGCTTCGTCTCACACTGGCGAAGCGGCGCGAAATTATGCGGCGAAGGCGCGTCCCGGATGAACAGATGGCCGCCTGGTTTTCCAATGGGTTCCCTTACTGATGCGCATCGCATTGCTCGGTACGCGCGGTATTCCCGCGAACTACGGCGGGTTCGAAACCTTCGCCGAAGAGATTTCGGTCCGGCTGGCTGAGCGTGGTCATGCTGTGACCGTGTACTGCCGCGAGCGCTATCGGGAACAGGTGTATCGCGGCGTGCGGCTGCGCTATTTGCCAACCATACGGCACAAGTACCTGGATACAGTCGCGCACACTGCGATCTCGACGGTCGATCTGCTTTTCCGCCGGTTCGATGCGGTGCTTTACTGCAATGCGGCGAACGCCATTTTCACTCTCTGGCCGCGGCTACTCGGAATGCCCACGGCGCTGAACGTCGATGGCGTGGAGCGCCGTCGCAAGAAATGGAACCAGCTCGCAAAGAACTGGTACCTGATTTCGGAGTGGATGGCAACATGGTGCTGCTCGGCGATCGTGACCGATGCCGAGGCAATCCGGAAGTATTATTTGGATCGCTATGGTAAAGAGTCGACCTTTATTCCCTATGGAGCGGAGGCCGGCAAGGTCCCCGAATCAGGTGAGATCCGCGCGCTCGGACTGGAACCCGGTAAATACGTTCTGTACGTCAGCCGCATGGAGCCGGAGAACAACGCGCTACTGGTCCGGCAGGTTTTCGAGCAGGTGCGGACAGATTACAAGCTGGTCCTGGTTGGCGATGCCCCTTACGCGGCCGATTATATACGCCAGGTGAAGGACACGCGTGATCCGAGAGTGATCATGCCAGGCGCGATTTATGGCGAAGGATACCGGCAGTTGCAATCGCATTGCGCTATTTATGTCCAGGCTACCGAAGTGGGCGGTACGCACCCGGCGCTGATCGAAGCCATGGGACGCGGCGCTCTGGTGCTCTATCTGAATACGCCTGAAAGCGCTGAGGTCGCGGGTGATGCGGCCGTTCCGTTCGAGAATGACCTGAGAGAAAAGCTGCAGTGGGCCGTCGATCTATGCGAGGCCGAGCGGGTGGCGTGGGGCGCCCGCGCTATGCAAAGAATAGAGAAGCTCTACAGTTGGAATGCAGTGACGGATGCTTATGAAGCGCTGTTGCGGCGTTTAGCTTTACCGAATGACTGAGTTGCCGTTAGTTGTGCCACGTCCGGCGGACCCGATGCCAATCGAACCGGCTGCCAAACCGGAGCCACGGCCGTACCGTTCCTGGGTGGAAGTTTCCAGAGGGCAGATTGCCGCGAATTTTCAGGCGATTCGGGATGTCGTCGGCCCGGAAGTGGAAATCATGCCGGTAGTGAAGGCGGATGCCTACCGGCACGGCGCCATCGAGGTTTCGCGAACGCTAGAAGAGCAGGGGGCGCGCTGGCTGGCGGTCAGCAACACGGAAGAAGGCGTGACCCTGCGCGACGCGGGGATTCGTTCACGCATTCTGGTGATGGCTGATTTTCTGCCTTTCGCGCGGGAAGCTTTACTGGAACACGGGCTTACTCCCGTGATTCACTCGCTTGAAGGTCTGGCTACGCTCAATCAACTCGCCCTGGCGCGCGGCCAGCGGTGCCGCTGCCATTTGAAGATTGACAGCGGCATGGGACGCCTCGGCGTACGCGCGGACGCCGAGGCCATCGGTGAAGCGATCCGGGCAGCGAAAAACCTGGAAGTGGAAGGCTTGATGAGCCATTTTGCGTCCGCCGGCAATTATCAGAGCAGCCAAACCGAGGATCAAATAAGGACGTTTGATTCCGTAGTGAGCGCCTTGAACACGGCAGGCATCCATCCAAACCTCATTCATCTTTCGAGTACAATTCCGGTCGCGTACGGGCGAAGGCAGTGCTGGCGCGGGATGGTCCGGCCGGGGCACGCGATTTACGGGTATGTTTCTCCAGCGCGCGGCAACGCGCCAGGAAGAATTTTGAAGGTGAAACCCGCGCTCGCCTGGCGGGCCAGCGTGTTGTCGGTCAAAGAGGTGCCGGCAGGTGCGCTCATCGGCTACGGCGGGATGTTTCGTGCCCCACGGCCGATGCGCATTGCGGTCCTGGCCGCCGGATACGCGGACGGCATCCCGCACCGGCTATCGAATCGCGGAAGCGTGATCGTGGATGGAAAACTGTGCCCAATAGTCGGCGCCGTTTCGATGGATCTGACGACAATTGATGTAAGCCAGTCTCCGGAAACGCAGGTAGGCGACCCGGTCACACTGCTCGGTTCGGAAGGGCAAGTGAGTATCGATGCCCAGCAGATCGCCAAGCTGGCCGGAACGATTTCGTACAGCGTGCTGTGCGGGATTCACGCTCGGGTGAAGCGAATTTATGTCTAGGGCCGAAGTCCGCTTGCTTGGCAGGCGACACAGGGCGATCGCCTGCCCCACATTGCATGCTAAAGTTGAGTTAATCCTTGTAAACCTGGGAACATTCACCGCCCGGTAACCGTCTGGGACAAGGGCGGGGAGACAAGCCTTCTTGAAGAAAAAGTGGAAAATCATCATCCTGCTGGGGATATTTGTGCTCATAGCAGGCGCTGTCCTGGCCAGCATCAAAATCAACGAGCGGGGCGTGGTCACGGTACAGACCAGCAAAGTAGCCCGGATGGATCTGTCCTCTGTGGTGACGGCTTCCGGCGAGGTCAAGCCGCGTAATTACATCAACATAGGGGCGAATACGCAAGGACCCGCGCCCATTACGGCGATCTACGTCAAGGAAGGCGACACGGTCAAAAAGGGCGAGGTTCTGGCCCGCTTGGCGGACGTGCAGCCGGAGGCGGATCTCAAAGCGCAGCAGGCATCCCTCAATGCGGCGCTGGCGGACTCCGCGGCAGGGGAAGCCGCAGAGAAATCGGCTGAAGATAATGTAGCGGTGGCGCAGGCGCAGGTAGAGCATGACCGCGCCGACGTAGAGCAGAAGAAGGTGGATCTAAAGCGCAGCCAGGAGCTATTCGATTCGAAGCTGCTGGCTCCCCAGGACTTTGAAGCGAAGAAGGCATTGTACGACCTGGCGCAAGCGACGCTCACCGCCTCGCAGCGGAAGGTTTCACAAGCGCAGGCGCAGCGCGCGCAAGCGGCTGCCCAACTGGGTTCCGCACAGAAGAAAGTGGCGCAGGCGCAGGCTATGGTAGTGCGTTCACACGATATTCTGAAGCAGTACGACGCCACTGCGCCATTGGATGGTGTGGTGACCAACCTGCCGGTGCGGGTGGGTGAAACAGTGGTCCCGGGCATTCAGAACTCGGCGGCATCCACCATCATGACTATCGCCGACATGTCGATCATTACGGCTGAAGTCAACGTGGATGAGACGGACATTGTGAGCGTAAAGTTGGACCAGCCGGCCGACGTTACGATTGACGCGATTCCGAATCGGATATTCAAAGGAAAGGTGATGGAGATCGGGGACACGGCGATTGTGCGCTCCAGCGGCGTAGCGGCTTCGCAGAGCCAGACCTCGAGCCAGGAGGCCAAGGATTTTCGGGTCGTGATTGCGCTCGAAATCCCGCAACATCTGGTCAGGCCGGGTCTTTCCTGCACCGCGAAGATCACCACCGCAACCCGGGATCACGTGCTTTCGATACCGATTCAGGCCTTGACGGTCCGGCAAGAGGGACAGTTGCATCCGCCTAAGCCGGGCGATAAGCAGGAGATCAGTCCGGCGGCTCAAAAGGCGGCCAAGAAGGAACTGCAGGGTGTATTTCTTGTTTCCGGCGGGAAGGCTCAGTTCCGCGAGGTTAAGACCGGAATCACGGGAGCAACCGATATCGAGGTGCTCAGCGGGGTGAATCAGGGAGATCAAATCGTAACCGGAAGTTACGAGGTAATTCGAACCATCCGGAATGACGCCAAAATCAAGGTAGATAATAAGCGGCCTGTGGCGCCCTCCGGCGTCATCGCCAGCTAGCTTCAAGGCCGGGAATTACGTAATGGCGAGCTTGGACACCGCAATCCAGGAGCTGAATCCGAAACAACTAGAAGCGCGAGGCGAGCAACTCCGGCAAGAGGGCATCGTCATTCGCACCTACGATCTCTGGAAAACCTACATCATGGGCGACCAGGAGATCCATGCTGTTTCGGGGGTAGACATCGAGATCCGGCGCGGCGAGTACGTTGCCATTATGGGACCGTCGGGTTCGGGAAAATCGACGCTGATGAACCTGATTGGCTGCCTGGATACGCCCACCAAAGGACTCTACTATTTAAACGGAAAATTAGCCAGCGAGATGGAAGATGATGAGCTGGCGCGAATCCGGAACAAAGAGATCGGCTTCGTTTTTCAGACCTTCAATCTGCTGGCTCGCGCTTCGGCGTTGCACAACGTCGAACTTCCGCTGATCTACGCAGGAATTTCCTCGCAGGAGCGCCTGGAACGGGCGCGGCGGGCGCTCAGCTCGGTCGATTTAGAGCAGCGGATGCACCATAAACCGAACGAACTCTCGGGCGGCCAGCGGCAGCGCGTCGCCATCGCAAGAGCCCTGGTGAATCACCCGTCAATTCTGCTGGCGGACGAGCCGACGGGCGCGTTGGATACGAAGACGGGGAATGAGATCATGCTGCTTTTCGAGCGGCTGCATGAGGAGGGCAATACGATCGTGCTGGTCACGCACGAGCCTGACATTGCCTCGCAGGCACATAGGATCATTCACATACGCGACGGCAAAGTCGATCAGGACGAGATCACTTCGCGCTCCAAAAACTAGTCAAATCCCCAATTTTCCTGATATTTTAGGATAAATCCCATCCAAAAAACTTGTCGCAGCCTAAATTGGTGATATGTTAACTCGTGAAGAAGGGCCGGGAATTGAACGATAAGCATTACAGAGCCTGGTTTTCAGGTTTGGCCCGTTCATTCGTACGATGCCACAATTCCGCCCTACTTCCGTAATGCCGCCGCCAACATCAAATGCCGGCCTGAGAGCGAGCGAAGCGCCGATTGAAAATCCGCGCCAGAACGGCCATCTCCGTATCCTTATGGCGGAAGATAACAGCATTAATCAGCGTGTGGGTAAACTCATTCTCCAGCGTGCGGGATATAGCATCGACCTCGTGGCCGACGGAAACGAAGCGCTGGAGGCACACCGCTCCAATCCTTACGATGTGATCCTGATGGACTGCCAGATGCCAACCATGGACGGCTTCGAAGCCAGTCGGCAGATCCGTCGCCTGGAGCAACCGCAGCCTGCGATCATAGCGGTCACGGCTAACGCCCTGGTCGGCGAGCGCGAGCGCTGCCTGAATGCCGGCATGGACGATTATCTGTCCAAGCCGTTCCAGGCGGAACAACTGGTCGCGGTCGTTCGGAAATGGGTGGAAGCCCGAACGAAGACGTAGCTCCCGCCGGGCCTCATCCGAAGCCATCTGAAGCATCAAACAATCGCGCTTGCATATGAGACCGGAAACACGTATCCTGTTATCGGACATCGATAAGAGAGATGAAACCCAACGATCTCGTTCAAGGCACGCTCGGTTTGCTCATCCTGAGAATCCTGGCACTGGAGCCGATGCACGGTTGGGCTCTTTCGCAGCGCCTGAAGCAGATGTCAAAAGATGTTCTGCAGGTGGGCCCGGGCTCGTTGTACCCGGCTCTGCACAAACTGGAACAAGAAGGCTGGATCACGGCCGAATGGTTGATCAGCGACACCAAGCGCCGCGTTAAGTTCTACTCGCTTTCGAAAGAAGGCCGCAAGCAGTTAGAAGCTCAGACCGCGGACTGGAAGCGCCTGTCAGGAGCCATCTCCGCGATCGTACTCCCGGTCCGGAGTTAGCGCGTATGCGATCGTTCCGGAAATGGCGCCTGCGGCTTCGGTCCTTACTAGACCGCTCGCAAGTGGAGTCGGACCTCGATGATGAGTTGCGCGACTATGTCGAGTGGGAAATCGATAAAGCGATGGCCGCGGGGGGTTCTCCAGGGGAAGCGAGAAGGGCCGCAATATCCGCTCTGCGCGGAATGGAACGCGTAAAGGAAGAATGCCGCGACGCGCGTGGCATCCGATGGTTTGAGGACACGCTTGGCGATTTGCGATTTGCTCTTCGCATGCTGCGCCGGGCGCCAGGGTTTGCGGCGATCGCGATCCTCACGCTTGCGCTGGGAGCGGGCGTGAATGCGTTGATGTTTACGGTTATCGATTCGGTCCTTCTGCGGCCTCTGCCATATCCCGACTCAGCGCAGCTCGTATCGATCGATTCCGTTCGGGCGGGAAGCGATCGGGGTTCCATATCGCTTCCGAATTTTCTCGATATCCGAAGGCAGAGCCGGTTGTTCTCGAAGATGGCCGCGTATGAGGAAAATAGCGCTTCACTACGGCTCCCGAGCGGCGAACCGCTCCACAGTAGCGGCGCGGCGGCGAGTCCAAACCTTTTTGAGGTTCTGCGGGTTCGCCCGATGCTAGGGAGTCCCTTTCCGGCGGAAGAAGATCATGCGGGGGAGGCCTGCAGCGTGGTTCTGAGCGCGGATTTCTGGCGCGAACATCTTTCGAGCGATCCTCGCGCAATCGGACAGAGCCTCACGGTGGATGGAAAGTCATGCAGCATCTCCGGGGTGATGCCGGACGGTTTTGCATTCCCCGCGCGTGACAGCGAATTCTGGATTCCACTCCAGCCCGCGCCGGATGCGGCGAATCGGGGCGCCAGCTTCCTTGAAATCATCGGCAGGCTCAAACCGGGTGTAACGCTTGCCGCTGCACAGACGGAGCTGAAGGTCATCGCAAGCCGACTCGAGAAGGCGTATCCGGACGATGATAACGGACTGGGCTTCGGCGCGCGCTTTTATCAGGATCGAGTCACCGGCGATGTACGGCCCGCCCTTCTCGCGCTGCTGGGAGCGGTGGCCATTCTACTTCTGATCGCCTCCGCCAATATCGCGAATCTCCAATTGGCGCGAGCGCTCGGCCGCAAACGCGAGATGGCCATTCGAGCGGCCTTGGGCGCGGGCAGAACGCGGGTAGCGCGACAGCTCTTTACGGAAAGCATTCTGCTGGCGTTGATCGGAACAGGCGCTGGACTGATTCTGGCCGTCGGCTCGTTGGGCCTATTGAAACGCATTGCCGCCGATGCGATCCCGCGCGTTCAAGAGATTGCGCTGCGTCCCGAAGTCTGCCTCGCCCTGCTGGTCATCGCAGGAGTGTCGGCGCTGCTGTTCGGTCTGGCGCCCGCCTGGCAGGCGGCGCGCCGGGATATCGAGGCCGCTTTGCGTGAGAGCGTCGGCGCCGTCGCGGGCGGCCATAATCAACAAAAGCTCCGGGATGTCCTGGTAGTTGCCCAGTTGAGCCTGACAATCATGCTGCTGGCCGGTTCGGGCATGTTGCTTCGGACCCTATACGGCCTGTTGCATGCCGATGCCGGCTTTGCCGCTCAGCAGGTGCTGACCATGCAAACGGCAGTCTCCGGAACAGAGCCTCAAGATCAGAACCTTGCCACAACCGTCTACGCACCGGAACTCGATCAGATCGAACAGTTGCCGGGGGTGAAGGTCGCCGGCTTTGTCACCTTCCTGCCGTTGAGTAATGGAAGCGCTTCGGCATCCTTTCTCATCCAAGGCCGTTCCAATCGAAGTCCGGGTTCCCAGCCGCGTGCTTTGTTGAACGCGGCTAGCGACCATTTCTTCAGCGCGCTCCGGGTCCCGCTTCTAAAGGGCCGATTCTTTTCGCGGGCAGACACGCTGGGACGGCCTCGCGTGGCCATCGTCAACGATGTTCTGGCGCGGCGCTGCTTCGCCGGAGAAAACCCTGTTGGCAAGCAGATCGCGTTTGACGCCGGCGATTTCAAAACGGATCCGATCACGATTGTCGGCGTCGTGCACAGCACCCGGCAAACCGGGTTGGCGGAGCCGCCGGATGCTCAACTCTATCTCGATTTCCGGCAGGTGCCGCCTGCAACACTGTGGTCGCAATTCTTACTCAAGCAGATCATGACGTATGCTGTACGCGTCTCTAGCGGTGATCCCGTTACCGTGAGCAAGAGTGTCCAGCAAGTGATCCACCGTGTGGATCCGGGTCAAACGGTATTCCACATCGCGACTATGCAGGAGGTTGTTTCGGCTTCGGTCGAAGGCCGGCGGCTCGGCGCCATTCTGCTCAGCGTGTTTGCTGGGTTGGCGCTGGTTGTCGCCGTGGCGGGATTGTATGGCGTTCTCTCGTACATGGTTTCGCAAAGGAAGCGCGATATCGCGGTACGCATGGCGTTAGGCGCGAGCCGGGATGATGTGGTGCGGATGATCCTCTCCCGTGCTCTCCTGCTGTACGCGATCGGCCTTACTGGCGGAGTCGTGGGAGTGATCTGGTGCGGACATTTGCTGTCGAGCATGCTTGCGGGACTTCAGCCCTGGGACCCGCTTGCGCTTGGCATTACAACCTTTGGGCTGCTGCTCGTCTGCTTTGTTGCAGCCTGGTTCCCGGCCCGTCGCGCCGCTTCTCTCGATCCTTACGCAACCTTGCGGGCCGAGTAGCCACGATTCGGTGATAGACTCGCCACATATGGGAACATACCGGCCGGATCCCATGGACTGGACCTATTACGATTACTTCTCCGGCGCCAAAAAGGGACATAATGACCCGAATCCAGGCAAACGGGCTCAGGGTGCTGCGCGAGTCGTTTTCATTCCCTGGACAGCGGCTGACGACGAGGAGTGGACGGCCAAAACCCAGGACTGGATTGATATCAACCGGGACGAAAAAGGCAAGCAAATT
>JAICXK010000081.1 GCA_025980435.1 Bryobacteraceae bacterium | reverse complement strand
GGTAATCCAACAGTGGAAGCGGACGTGCATCTTGCGGATGGAACCATTGGAAGGGCCGCGGTTCCTTCCGGCGCTTCGACCGGCGAGCATGAAGCGGTAGAACTCCGCGACAACGATAAAGGGCGCTATCTCGGGAAAGGCACCAGCAAAGCAGCCGGGAACATTGCGAAGATCATTTCCCCGGCGCTTGCGGGTCTCGATGCCGCCGATCAAACGTTGATTGATCAGAAGATGTTATCGCTCGACGGCTCATCAAACAAGAGCAAGCTGGGCGCGAACGCGATTCTGGCGGTTTCGATGGCCGCCGCCCGTGCTTCCGCCGAATCGGAGATGACGCCGCTGTACCGTTATATCGGCGGAGTAAATGCGCGGGTGCTGCCGGTACCGATGATGAATGTGATCAATGGGGGCGCGCACGCAGACAATTCAGTCGATCTGCAGGAGTTCATGATTGTTCCGATTGGCGCGAGCAAATTTTCGGAAGCCCTGCGCATGGGGGTGGAGACATTCCATAACTTGAGAGCGGTGCTGAAGAAGCGGGGCTACTCGACCTCAGTGGGCGATGAGGGCGGATTTGCGCCGAACCTGAAGTCGAACGAAGAAGCGCTGGAAGTGCTGATGGAGGCGATCGGCAAAGCCGGATACAAAGCCGGCGAAGAAGTTGTGATTGCGCTTGATCCGGCCAGCAGCGAGTTCTACGACCAAGACAAGAAGAAGTACGTTTTCAAGAAGTCCGACAAAAGCGAGAAAACCGCTGAGCAGATGGTGCAGTTCTTTTCTGACTGGGTCAGCCAGTATCCAATCATTTCGATCGAAGACGGCATGGCCGAAGACGATTGGGACGGCTGGAAGCGCTTGACCGATGCGCTTGGCAAGAAGATTCAACTGGTCGGCGACGACCTGTTCGTCACGAACACCGAGCGCCTGCAGGAAGGGATCGATCGGGGAGTTGGGAATTCCATTCTGGTCAAAGTAAATCAGATCGGAACCGTAACGGAGACGTTGGACACGATGCGCCTGGCCGCGAGCGCAGGTTACACGGCAATCGTTTCCCATCGCTCGGGGGAAACCGAAGACTCGTTTATCGCGGATTTCGCGGTGGCAACGAATGCCGGTCAGATTAAGACAGGATCGGCCAGCCGCACGGATCGCATCGCCAAGTACAACCAACTATTGCGCATTGAGGAAGAACTCGGCGATGCCGCGATCTACCTAGGCAGAAAAGCGTTCCGGCAGTAAGCAATGGCGAAACTGAAACCGCTGGTTCTAACCATTCTCGACGGCTGGGGTTTTTCGCCGGCTATCGAGGGCAACGCGATTGCGCTTGCCAGAAAACCGAACTACGACTACCTGCTGAAGACTTACCCGAACACGCTGATTCACACGTCCGGCCCGTACGTCGGCTTGCCGGAAGGGCAAATGGGCAACAGTGAAGTCGGACACATGAATATGGGCGCGGGGCGGGTGATTTACATGGACGTGACCCGAATCGATCTATTGATTCGGTCGGGGGAATTCTTCGCAAATCCCGCGCTTATCAACGCGATGAAGAAGGCCGAGGGCCACCGTCTGCACCTGTTGGGACTATGCAGCGATGGCGGCGTTCATGCCCAGCTCACGCATCTCTATGCATTGCTTGAAATGGCGAAGCAGCACGGGCTGAAGGATGTGTTCGTGCACTGCTTTATGGACGGGCGCGATACACCGCCGGAGAGCGGAGCCGGATATCTGGAGCAGGTCGAAAAGAAGATGCGGGAGCTTAGCATCGGCAAGATCGCTTCGGTTTCGGGCCGTTACTACGCGATGGATCGCGACAAACGCTGGGACAGGATTGAGCGAGCATTCGGAGCCATGGTGCTGGGAAGCGGCGCGAAATTTCAATCCGCGGTGGATGCGGTGCGCAGCTCATACGAGCGCGGAATCACGGACGAATTCATCGAGCCCATCACGATTGTGAACAGCCGGGACGAACCGGTGGGTTTGATCCGTGAAGACGACAGCATCATGATGTTCAACTATCGCGCGGATCGGGCGCGCGAGATCACGATGGCACTGACCGACCCTGCGCTCGAGAAGCCTTCCCGCTCACTGGTACCGAAGAACCTCACGTACACCATGATGACGCAGTACGACAAGACCTTTCAGCTACCGTTCGTGCTGCCCCCGGAGCACCCGGACAACATACTCGCCGAAGTGATGGAGAAGGCGGGCTGGAAAAACCTGCGCGTGGCGGAAACCGAGAAGTACGCTCACGTAACTTACTTCTTCAATGGCGGGAATGAAAAGCCGTATAAGGGAGAAGAACGCGAGTTAGTGCCCTCGCCCAAGGTCGCCACTTACGATCTTATGCCGGAGATGAGCGCCGGCGGGATTACTGAAAAGGTTGTCAGAGCGATTGAGCAAAGCGAATTCGATGTCATTGTCATGAACTATGCAAACGCCGATATGGTCGGGCATTCAGGCAAGCTGGAGCCGACTGTTCGCGCGTGCGAGACCGTCGATGCAGGGCTGGGAGAGATCCATAAGACGCTCAAGCGCTGCGGCGGGTCTTGGCTGGTTACAGCCGATCACGGCAACGCCGAAACGATGGTGGACCCGGTGACCAAGGGCCCGCACACGTACCATACGACGAATCCGGTGCCGCTGATTTTCATGGCAAACGGCGACGTGCACCTGCGGACGAATGGCGCGTTGAAGGATATCGCGCCGACAATCCTTGGAATACTCGACGAGGAGCAGCCAAAGCAGATGGCAGGGCAAGATCTGCGGGTGAAGGGTTCGGGATGAAAGCGTGCTGTCTGCTGGCTTTCACTGTGTCAACTGATCATTCCGCAGCCAGCCAATCTGCCCGTCCGATAAATTATTCGTTCCATTCCGCACGGTGCCGCTGCGCTCATCAAATTGTTCGGGTCTTGCCTGTGCAGCTTGCCGGCCGGCGACAGGATTGAGGCTCGTTACAAAGTTCAATGGATAATCGCTCAGGGCAACTGCTGGGATCCGGGCAAAGCGGGTAAGCTCTGATTCAGATTGAGAGCGGCGGGCGGTGAGGAAGAGCGCGGCTGTCCTGCCCGGATGAACCGGACGATTCCGCGCGAGTTGCGCAACCAGTGTTGCGCGATCAGTTCGATCTT
Organism: Bryobacteraceae bacterium; assembly: GCA_025980435.1. Lineage (GTDB taxonomy): Bacteria > Acidobacteriota > Terriglobia > Bryobacterales > Bryobacteraceae > Bog-105. Next base: position 15,101 of record JAICXK010000081.1, on the reverse strand, counting down.
TACATCGTCCGCTCCGCTCGCGACGGAAGTCTGTCCCGCTTGCTTCTCGGTGGAGGACAAGGCCAGCGGTTCACCATCATCCACCCGAATCGCAGCAAACGCGCTGGTACTCGTCTGTACGGGAGGCCAGGAAACCAGCAGTTTCTCCTGTTGCGCGCGGACCGTCAAGGGAATGATTGCGGAAGGCAGTTGCAAGTAGGCCCAATATCCGACACAGCAACCCAGGACGGCGGCAATCAGCAGTACCAAGGCAAACTGAGCGCCATAGCTTTTACGCTCATCATCGAGTCTGGGCCGCAGCCGGGCAGGCGGCAATTGCGCGCCGGGCGCATTCCACACTTCCGGAAATTGAGCCGCCGGCATGGGTAAGGAGGGCGTGTCGGGAACATGTTCGAGAGCAAGCGATGGAACGTTCAACGGAACGCTTCGCGAGGAATACCCCGACGAGTCTGGCGATACGCGAATTTCGGGCTGGGGCTCGGTCTTGGGCCGCGTTTCGCCCTTCGAAGCAGCTGGTTTGCTCAATGAATCGGACGCGGGGCGCTCAGGGGCTCCGGTGGCGGGCGGGTCTATAGGCGCAACAATCGAGGGAACAGGTCCCTCGGTCCCCTGAATTCCACGCCCGGGTAGAATGATCGCGGCGGTGGTCGCATCGGTCAACAGGCGCCCGTCCTTGTCACGGAACAGAAAACCGAAGCGGGTAGGATGAAACCGCTCCGGCTTGACCAATACAGTGATTTTGCCCGGACCTGGAAAAAGCTGGTTAAAAAGTTGAGCTTCTCTTTCGGTCATTTTGAGCGGGCTGCGGGTATGCGCAGCAAACCACCCAACCACCACCAATCCGCTCAGTTCCGGATCGCCAGGCGCCGAAGAGATTTGCGCCTCTAATCCAGCTACATCTTTCGGGGATAAATTTAAGGATGGCCCGGAAGCATGTTCGCACTCGATAGGCCGAAAGCTTTCAACGCGCACACCGCCGGCCTCGATCCGGCCGAAGAGCAAGCCGCCTGTCTCGATGCCGCCATGTGGAATCCGCCGGTATCCTTCATTCACTACAAACTCGATTTCGTGGAAGGTAGCGAGCGAGTAAGTAACTGTAAATGCAGTACCGGGAATGGTCCAGAAGGCGTAGTCCGCGTCCGGAGTGGTCGAGGTAGTCATGTGCGCAGAGAGGGTGACTGTAGAGGCGTCAGAAATGAAACCGTACCTGTCTCATCGGATTCTCCCGTGTCTGCTTGTAAACCGTAGTAATAGGTAACGACGCCAATGCCGATGATGATGATTACAATGGCGCTCATCCAACGGGCGGAACGTAAGGTAAAGATTGGCTCTTCGGCGACCAGAGCGGCGGTATATCCCACAATCGAGGCCGCCAGGGCGAGGCTGAGCCCCAACTTCCAGGCCCAGTGCATGATGTCCAGCGCCGGTTGGCCGCCAATCTCGGACCAGGCGGCGAAGATTGCGATGAGGGCGATCAAGAACTCACACACGTAGCCGAATCGCAGTGTTCTTTGAGTCATCCCGAGAGCACTCTCATTTTACGATGGAGAAGGAAATACAAACGGTTCCGGCGAGGCAGGCTTCAACGTGGCTTTGGTGACGATGGAGCGGCCCGGAGCAAAGTACAGATGAAAGTCGCACTAGAGGGTATCGAAATTCAGTTAGCTCACCCGGACGAACTGGAAGTCACCTGGGTCGGGCAAGAAGAAGCGATGCGGCAGTTAATGGCCGCATGGATGATCGTGGATCAACGGGACGTTCCCATGAATCCGCGGCTGTTGGGGAAGCCCGGCGTGGGAAAGACCACGATGGCGTATGCAGCCGGCAAGCGCCTGGGGCGAGAAGTGTACATTCTTCAGGCCACGGTAGACACCAGGCCCGAAGATCTGCTGATCACGCCGGTGATTGAAAGCGGATCCAAGCTGAAGTATGTTGCATCGCCGCTGGTCACCGCCATGGTCCGCGGCGGAGTGGCTATTCTCGATGAAGGCAATCGGATGAGCGAGAAGAGCTGGGCAAGTCTTGCACCGCTGCTCGACAACCGGCGGTATGTGGAATCGATCGTGGCGGGCGTGAAGATCAAGGCTCACCCGAATTTCCGGATGGTGGCGACCATGAACGAGGACTCCTCTACGTTCGATCTCCCGGAGTACATTCACTCGCGCCTGCAGCCTCAGATTCTGATCGATTTTCCAGAGCGCGAAGAGGAACTGGCGATCCTGCGCGAAAATCTGCCTTTTTCCCCGGATGAAGTGCTGCAGCACGTGACCGACTTTCTTCAGCAGGCGCACGCCGCCGACGAGAGCTATACGGTTCGCGATGGCATTAACATCGCTCGTTATGCGCTAAAACTCAATGGAGACGGGGCAGGCGGGGCGCGGTTGTTTTTGCAGACGGCCGTTCGCGCCGTATTGGGCGAAGAGGCAATGCGCTACAGCCTTCGCCGGTAATTGCGGATGCCGGTCCGGGAAACAAGCAGCGCCGGAAGTATCGCGCGCGGCAATCTCACCTATTTTCCGGTTGTTCCGGGGAGGATTGAATTCGCCTTTCGCCTCCGGCAGTATCTGCTGGCGCAGCGTCCCAAGGTGGTCGCTGTCGAACTGCCGTGGCGTTTGGAACGCCAGTACCAGCGAGCGGTGGATCGCATGCCGCAGATGTCCGTGATTCTCGTACCCGAACACGGAGATGAGAACGAGGATTCCGCCGTATATATACCCGTGGAGCCGGGCGATCCATTCGTCGAGGCGCTGCGGACCGCTCGCGAAATCGAAGCTGAGACCGTGTTCCTCGACCCGGCGCGCGAAAGACCCTACACGGAAGCAATGTACGCCGACGCGTTCTCCATGGAAAGTATCGGGATGCAGCGTTACGTTGACGAGTACCGGGTTCACGCTCCGCAGCACGCACCGGAGTTGCTGGTAAGGGCCGAGGCAATGGCCTGGAAGCTGCAGGGCGCAGACCCACTCTCTGCGACCTGTGTCGTTGTTTCCCTCAGCGCGCTCGATGCCCTTTTGGATGCCATGGAGACTCCGCAGGACGAGCCTGTTACCGGCAGAACAGCCCTGTTTGAAGCGACAGATCTCTGCAACCTCCATCCGGACTGCCTGGCGGAAGTGAGCATAGAGGCGCCTTATTACCAGGAAAAGTACGAAGCGGTGCGAACAATGGAGGATACTTCGCCCGGATTGGATCGCCGCCGCTGGCAGCTCGCGCTCCTGCGTGAGGCCGAGCGGGAGTACACCATCAACACGGGCGACGAGATGAAGTCGTGGCAGCGGCTCGGGATGGCGAAGTTCAGCCGGAATCTGGCCCTGCTGGACGGCCAGCTTCTGCCGGGCGCTTATGATCTGGCACTGGCCGGCCGGTCCATCGTCGACGATAACTATGCCTACGAAGTGTGGCAAATGGCGAACCGGTACAGCGTGCAGCAGACCGAAGATCCGCCGCTGGAGACTCTGAACATTTCAGGGGAGGAGGTCTGGCTTCGAACACGAAAGATCAGACTGCGCCGGCGTCTGCCCCGGCTGAAGCAGCGCTTGAAACCGGCGGGCCTGAAGCGCAAGCGCGAGAAGTTCAAAGGGGAATGGGCCAGGCAGACGGACGGAACCGCCATATGCTCTTACCCACCCGAAGACTTGGTTATCGAGAATTACGGCCGTTTCCTTAAGCAATACGCAAAAGCGGTTGTTTCCGAGGAGCGATCACGGGTCGAGCCGTTCCTTGCCTCCATGCGGGACGGGCTGGATCTGCGCGAGACGATTCGCCAGTGGCACGAAGGCAAGCTTTACGTGCGCGAACTCGGCAAATTTTCAGGTGAAGTGGGCGCCCTTGTCATCATCTTCGATGATGACCGGAATGACCGATACCGGTACTTGACTACCTGGTTGGGCGAGCATCAGAACGAGTCCGATATGGCATTCTATTCAACCGAGCCATTCGAGCACGTGGTCGGACCGGGCATTGGGCGCGCCGAATACGGTGGGTTGCTTATGACCCTACCTCCCCGACGGCTCTATGACGTGTGGAACGACTTTGATTATGAGCTGGCAGAGACCAAGGCGGAGCGCCTGCTAATGGCAGCCCTGGATTATTCCATGGAGCGGCACGTGGTATACATCGCCGGGCGGCCGCCGAGAAGTAGTTTCCGCCAACTCGCGGCCCGCGTGAATCGAAAGATCGTGTACATACCGTTGGGACAGCTATCACCGGCGAAACTCAAGAAGATCCGGGTAGTTCACGTGCTGGACAGCTATCAACGGCGGGCTGACGCGAAGCAGTACATCTGGTAGATGGCGAATCACCGTCCGGTTGCATAGTTCCAGGAATCAGACTTTTACCTGCCCCCTCAATATTCGCGCCGATTCAGCCGATCAACATTCTGTGTGCTGTAAAAGCGCAGCGGAACGGTCAGTCCTCAGCCGGGTGGCTTGGATCGGGCTAGGATGTCTCCTCCTTGTTATCGGACGGGACGCTCGGGCCAGTCTTGACCCGGATGAGCCGATGGGGCGGTTTGTACACCAGTCATGGCAGAATGCGCAAGGTTTACCGCAAAATTCTGTCCTCGCCATCGCTCAGACCCCGGATCGCTATCTCTGGCTCGGAACCGAGGAAGGGCTGGTGCGCTTCGATGGAATGCGGTTTACGAGCTTTGACAAGAGCCGCGCAGGTCTCCAGAACAATACGCAGGCGTTGCTGACGGATCATTCCGGGGGCCTCTGGTTGGGCACCTTGGGCAGCGGCCTGGTGCATTTCATAGCCGGCAAAGCAACGATCTATACCACCAGCAATGGACTCTCCAACAATTCGATCCGGGCACTCTATGAAGACCGGCGAGGCGCTATCTGGATCGGAACTGATGGCGGGGGAATTGTGCGCTATGAGAACGGGCACTTTCGGGTGTTCGGCAAAGCAGACGGCCTCGCGGACAATCAGGTGTTCTCAATCACGGGCGATCAGCGCGGCACGCTTTGGATTGGCACCCACAGTGGATTATCCAGATTTTCGAACGAGCGGTTCACCACGCTGGCCCCCACGGGTGGCGCGGGCTCCAATTATGTGCGATCCATCTACGCAGACAAGAACGGAGACATATGGGTTGGCTCTAATGACGGCGTCTGCAGGATAAGTGCAGGCGGCATCACCCGATTCACGACCAGCAACGGTCTTACCAGCAACACGGTTTTTTCTCTATATGCGGATAACGTCGGCACGCTGTGGATTGGAACTGCAAACGGGCTGAACCGACTCGTAAACGGCAAGCTGAGCGCGTTCACAGAGAAAGATGGATTGCTCGGCAAGGAGGTATGGTCGATTCTCGAAGACAGCGAGGGGGATCTGTGGGTAGGGACCGCCGGCGGAGGACTGAATTGCCTTAAACAGGGTTCCTTCGCGTCTTTTTCGAAATCGGACGGCCTCTCCAGCGACATGATTTTGCCGGTTTTCCAGGACTCCCAGGGGGCGCTTTGGATCGGATCGGATCACGGACTGATGCGATGGAAAGACGGACACATCACAACGTACACGGTCGAGCAAGGGTTGCCGGACAACCTGGTCTTTTCGATCACGCAGGACCGGGAAGGAAGCCTGTGGATCGGAACGCGGCTTGGATTAGCCAGGCTGAAAGACGGGAAGTTAACATCGATGCGTTCCCTGAATGGCTTTGCCAGTGAGTACGTAATGTGCACGTTTGCGGATCATAATGGCGGCATCTGGCTGGGGACACGCCGGGGGCTGGGTCATTTCGACGGAAATTCGCTGGTCACGTATACCACCCGCGATGGCCTCTCGAACAATTACGTCCAATCGATTTTTGAAGATCGCCACGGAACGCTCTGGATTGGCACGGGCGGAGGCGGTCTCAACTCACTCCGGGAGGGCCGTTTCCGCTCCTATACGACACGAGATGGCCTGGCGAGCGACGTTGTCTGGTCCATTTGCGGAGAACCGGACGGAACCCTGTGGATCGGAACCAGCGGCGGAGGGCTCAGCCGCTTTCGTCACGGCAAGTTCTCGAACTACAACACTTCGAAGGGACTCTTCGACGATTCGGTGCTATGCGTTCTAGACGATAAACTCGGCCGACTCTGGATGAGTTCCGGCAAGGGCGTATTCAGCGTCACTAAGAAACAACTCGATGACTTTGCGGATGGAAAGATAGCGGCCATAACGTCAAACGTCTATGGAACCGGGGACGGGCTGAGGAGCCGCGAGTGCAACGGCGGATTTCAACCCGCCGGTTGGCGCACGACGGACGGGCGGCTCTGGTTTCCGACAACGAAGGGCGTGGCTACGGTCGACCCCGCTCATCTGGTAGTGAACCGTGCCGCTGCGCCCCTGATTGAACACGTAGTCGTAAATGATAAAGCGGTCGCGGCCGATAAACCGGTGGTTGTCCCCTCCGGCCGAGGGCAGCTGGAATTCCAGTTCACGAGTCCAACCTTCGTCGCGCCCGACAGGGTGGAATTCCGCTACATACTCGATGGTTTTGATAAGGACTGGATTCAGGCAGGCAGCCGGCGCGTTGCGTACTACACAAATATCCCGCATGGCGAATATAGGTTTCGTGTACAGGCCGGTATCGATGGCATGTGGAGCGAGAGCGGCGCAGAGGTTGCGCTTACACTTCAGCCTTACTACTATCAGACACCGGCCTTCATTGTTCTCCTGGTGATCGTAGGAATCAGCCTTTGCAGCGCCGTGTATCGCATGCGCGTCCGTCAGCTTAAGACGAGCGAACGGAAATTAGTGGAACTGGTGAGCCAGCGCACGGCCGCATTGCAGGAGAGTGAGCGGCAACTGCGACATTCGCGTGACGAACTGGAAATTAGAGTCCGGGAGCGCACGAGCGAACTGGTTCTTGCAAAGGAAGCGGCTGAGGCCGCCAGTCACGCCAAGAGCGAGTTCCTGGCAAACATGAGCCATGAGATTCGCACGCCGATAAACGGTATCCTGGGCATGACCGAAATTGCGTTAACGACGCATCTGACCGCGGAGCAGCGCGAGTATCTCGATATTGTCAAGTTTTCTGGGGATTCCTTGCTGTGCATCGTAAATGACATACTCGACTTCTCAAAAATTGAAGCGCGCAAGCTGATCCTTGAGAGATCGCATCTGTCATTGCAGAGATCGATCGGCGACTTGATTCGTTCCCTCTCGGTCCGGGCGCGCCAGAAGAATCTGAAGCTCGCGAGCAACCTGGATCGGGCAGTTCCGGATGATTTGCTGGGGGATCCGCTGCGGCTGCGGCAGGTACTGTTAAACCTGCTGGATAATGCGATCAAATTTACCAGCGCCGGAAGCGTAATCCTCTCGGTTGAAGCCAGCGAGGTGTCGCCCGAATTTGCAGTAATTCACTTTACGGTCAGCGACACGGGAATCGGAATTCCGGAAGATAAGCAGAAAACGATCTTTGAAGCGTTCTCGCAGGCGGATACATCGTCGACCCGCCGCTACGGCGGCACCGGCCTGGGCCTGACCATTTCGCATCAAATCGCGCAAATGATGGGCGGCGGTCTGCGGGTGGAAAGCACCCCGGGCAAGGGGAGCACGTTCCACTTCACAGCCCGGCTCGAGCGGACGCCGGGATCGCAAAGCGGTTTGGAACCAGCAGCCTAGCCGGCCCATTCGCGGCCGCTGCACAGTTCGTTATACTTTAGATAACCTCCGGTATTTCTTCATGAACAGTCGTTTCAAATGGACCATCGTCGGCAGCTCTAGTTGTGTTGTCGTCCTGCTGCTGGTTGCCGCCCGAAGCGGGCGCGCCGTATCGACCGATGATGTTTACGGACACTTGAAGGTTTACACCGAAGTGCTCCAGCGCATCAAGCTGGAGTACGTGGAAGAGCCGAACATGAAGAATGTCACGCTAGGCGCGATTAACGGTCTTCTTGAGTCGGTTGACCCGTTTGCCAGCTACTTGAATGCCGATCAGTACCGGCAATACGAGCAGCGGCAGGACACTTCAAAGGCAGGCGTGGGTCTGATTCTGGCAAAGCGATACGGCTATGTCTCGGTGGTGGACGTGCTCCCCGGATCGCCGGCCGACAAGGCGAATATCAACACCGGGGATCTGATTGAAAGCATCAATAATGTCGCAACCCGGGACATGCCCCTGGCGTACGCGGAGCAGTTGCTGCGGGGCGACCCCAATTCGACCGTTGAGCTCAGCATTTTACGTTTGAAGAACCCCGACCCGCAAAAGCTTACGCTGACCAGGGTGAATACCGCCTTTCCGGACGTGACCGCGAAGCTGCTTCCGAATGAAGTGGGTTATCTGCACGTGGCGAGCGTCGCTGAGAAGCGAGTGCCCGAAGCCAAGGAAAAGCTGCTCTCTTTGAAGAAGCAAGGGGCCAAGTATGTAGTCCTCGACCTGCGCCACTGCTCGACCGGCGATCAGGAGAACGGGATCCCGCTTGCCAACCTGTTTCTTGAAAAGGGCGAGATTACCTATTTGCAAGGACAGAAAACAGCCCGGCAGGAGTTTGATGCGAAGCCCGGGGACGTGCTGTGGACCGGGCCGCTGGTCGTGATCACGGATCGGGCCACCGCAGGAGGCGCGGAGATCGCCGCCGCGGCGCTCGAGGACAGCAAGAGGGCCCAGGTGGTTGGAGAACGAAGCTACGGGGATGCCAGCGTTCGAAAAACCATTCAGATGGACGATGGCGGCGCAGTGATCTTGTCGGTTGCTAAATATTATTCTCCGGCCGGCAAGGCTATCCAGGACACCGGAGTCGTACCGACGGTTCAGCTTGCTGAAAACGACAACTCGCCCGAACTCGACCAGGATGGTAATCCGATTCCGGGATCGGCGCCAAAGGACAAGGAAGACAATCTTCTGAAACAATCGATTGAGCTGGTCACTGGCAAGACAACCGTTGCGCAGTTGACGAACCAGGACGGCGGATTGATTTCCGCGGGGGGCGAACAGCACCCGATTATCCAGAAGAGCCCGCAGCCCTAGTTAGAGGAAAGAAGAAATTGCCTCTCTACGAGTATCGGTGCGACAAATGCGGTGAGTCGTTTGAAGTGATACAGAAGTTCGCCGATGAGCCGCTGGCGACCCATCCGAATTGCGGCGGCCCAGTACACCGACTTCTATCCGCACCCGCCCTGCAATTCAAAGGCAGCGGATGGTATGTCACCGACTACGCGAAGAGTTCGAAGGGGTCCCAGGGAAACGGATCAGCCAAGGGCGGCGAGTCGTCCAAATCGGGCGAGTCCGGGTCCGGATCCGAAACAAGCAGCAAGCCGGCGGATTCATCCGCTTCCGAAAAAAAGTCCAGCTCATCTGATACAAAGTAGAGGATGTCCACCCGCCGGGAATTTCTAGGCGCGGCTGCCGCGGGCTCCGGCCTTGCAAGCTCTCTGCTGGCCGCGCAAACTCGCGAGCACAAACCTCCTTCCGCAAACAATAAGATTCAGGTCGCGCTAATCGGATGTGGCGGTATGGGACAAGGCGATGCCCACACCTCTGTCTCCACCGGACTCACGCAAATTGTTGCGGCGTGCGACTGCTACGACGGCCGCCTCCAGCATATGAAGGAGCTGTACGGGGCCGACATTTTCACCACTAAGGATTACCAGGAAGTGCTGACGCGTCCGGAGGTCGACGCTGTCATTATTGGCACTCCCGATCACTGGCACCAGAAAATTACCATCGACGCGCTGAATGCCAAGAAAGATGTGTATTGCGAGAAGCCCATGGTGCAGCACATCGAAGACGGATTAGCGGTAGTCGAAGCGCAAAGGCGCACTAACCGTATTTTGCAGATTGGCAGCCAGCGGGTCAGCTCAATCGTTTATAAGAAGGCGCAGGACCTGTTTCGCAGCGGCGCTATCGGGAAGCTGAACATGGTGGAAGCCTGGTACGACCGCAACTCCGCTATCGGAGCATGGGAATACACGATCCCGCCGGACGCCAGCACAGAGACGTGCGATTGGACCCGGTTCCAGGGTCGCGCTCCTCGCGTGGAGTGGGACCCAAAACGGTTTTTCCGCTGGCGCTGTTACCGGGACTATGGCACGGGCGTAGCGGGCGACCTGTTCGTTCACCTATTCTCGGGTCTACACTTCATAACCGGCGCACTGGGCCCCACGCGCGTTTTCGCGACTGGCGGCCTCCGTTTCTGGAAGGATGGACGCGACGTACCGGATGTGCTGACGGGTCTTTACGACTATCCCGAGTCGTCCGGTCACCCGGCATTCAACCTGATCATGCGCACGAATTTCGTCAGCGGCGCTCGGGAGAACCAGGGTTTTCGCTTTACCGGGACCGAAGGTATTATGACGGTCGGCAGCAACGTCACCATAACCAATCCCCCGCCCCAGACGCAGCCCGGATACACCATTGACACGTTCTCGGAGGCCGGGCAGAAAGCGTACCTGAAGTTGTATCACAGCCGCTATCCGGAAATGCGGCCCTCGGCCACCGGCATGAAAGCCAGCCATGAGCAGACGTTCGATCCGCCGGGCGGCTACAGCGACCATTACGATCACCACCTCAACTTTGCGCTTGCGGTCCGGTCCCGCAAACCGGTTGTCGAGGATGCGGTATTCGGTTTTCGCGCTGCGGCGCCGGCCCTCCTGTCCAACGTGAGCTATTTTGAGGATCGCGTTGTTACCTGGGATCCCAAAACAATGAAGTCTCAGGCATAGGAGTTTTCGATGGCGTCCTCCAACGACAACGTTCAGATCGCGCTCATTGGCTCGGGCGGCATGGGCCAGGGCGATACGGAGCTTGCCACATCCATTCCTGGCGTGAAGCTGGTCGCCGCCTGCGATTGCTACGACGGCCGCCTGCAGCACATGAAGGAGATCTACGGCAAAGACACCTTCACGTCCCGCAATTACCAGGACATCCTGGCCCGGAAAGATATAGATGCCGTCATCATCGCGACGCCGGATCACTGGCACCAGCGCATCTCGATCGATGCGCTGAATGCCGGCAAACACGCGTACTGCGAAAAGCCGATGGTGCATGCCATTGAAGAGGGCAAAGCGATCATCAAGGCGCAGGCTGAGTCGGGCAAAGTCTTCCAGGTGGGCAGCCAGTATCGCAGCTCATTGACATACCTGAAAGCGCGAGAGCTGTTCCAGGCCAACGCGATTGGTGAACTGAATTTAGTCGAAGCGTGGCTTGATCGGAACACCGCGATCGGAGCGTGGGAGTATTCGATCCCGCTCGATGCAAATACGAACACCTGCGATTGGGTGCAGTTCCAGGGCGATGCGCTGAAACGGCCTTGGGATCCGAAGCGATTTTTCCGCTGGCGCAATTATCGCGACTACGGAACAGGCGTTGCCGGCGACCTGTTTGTCCATTTGCTGACAGGACTGCACACGGTGACGGGTTCGCACGGTCCCAATCGCGTTTTTGCCACCGGCGGCATTCGATACTGGACGGATCGCGACGTTCCCGACGTGATGCTCGCCACCTTGGATTATCCAAAGTCGAACGAGCATCCCGCTTTTAACCTGCTTCTGCGCGTGAATTTTAAAAGCAGCCTGCCGGAAGAGTCGTTCGGAGTGAAATTCATCGGCAGTGACGGCGTCATGACGACCGGATACGACGGAATCAAAGTAGAGCGTATGCCCCGCCCCAACGAATTCGACTACACCATCGACAGTCTTGCCGATGCCATGCAGAAGAAATTGCGGACGGAGTGGAGCGAGAAGCACGCCGATGCCGATGTTCAGGTGAAGCCCGATTCGGCGGAGTCTTACGACACGAGCACCCAGAACGCCCAACTTGAGCATCACAAGAACTTTTACAGATCCATACGCGAAGGCAGGCCATTAATCGAAGATGCCACTTTCGGTTTGCGAGCGGCCGGACCGGCGCTGCTTACGAACGAAAGCTATTTTCAGAAACAGATCGTCTTCTGGGATCCGGAAGCGATGACGCAAGTTCGGAAGGCATCGTAGCAACGCGACGATTGAGGTCTATTCCTCGCGCAAGACCTGCATAGGCTCGAGGCGGGCGGCGCGGCAGGCAGGAAGAGCGGATGCGGCGGAAGCAACTGCCAGCACTCCGATCGCGACCGCGACATAGGTGAGCGGATCCAGCCGGGATACGTCGTAGAGCATGCCCGCCAGCAACCGGGAAAAGGCGGCGGCGATGGCGAGTCCAGCGATGCAGCCTAGCAGTGAAATCGCAGCCCCCTGCGCGAGAAAGCGGGTACGGATCTGGCCGGGAAGCGCGCCGAGCGCCATGCGCAGCCCGATTTCGCGTCTGCGCAGCATCACCAGGTACGAAAGAGTTCCATACAAGCCGATCGCCGCGAGCGAAACGGCTGTGAGTGCGAAAAGTGTTAGCAGGAGCGTTCGAAATCGATTCTCGGCATTGCTCTCCGAGAGGTGATGAGTGAGCGGCATAATGTCGAACACAGAACGGGCCGGCTCGATCCGGTGAATTTTGCGCCGCAGCGCGTTGGCCAGCCCCATGGGATCACCATGCGTACGGATCAGGAAGTACGGAGATGGGTTGGCGTTGCTGGAGCACCAGTACAACGTCGGGATCGGTGCGTGATTCAAGCCATTTTCCCGGGCATCCCCCACGATGCCCGTGATCTCCGGTTTCGCATCGAACGGCGTGATCTCCAGGTGATGACCGATTGCATTCCGGTTAGGAAAATACGCTTCGGCAAAGCTGCGATTGACCACGGCGGTCGTCCACAGAGTATCTTCCCGGCAGGCGCTTCCGGCCAGGAGCGGAATGCGCAGCGTTTCAAAATATGCGCCGTATACTACCCTTTCATCGGCCGTAGTCTTGCGATCGGATGAAACAGCCGCATCTGTTATTTTGACGTCCGTCGGAAATTCGCGAGCCGCGCCCGGCACGGTGGCGCTGATGGCGGCAGAATCCACGCCTGGAACCGTTTCGATGCCCTCCAGCGCGCGTTTCATGTGCTGGAACATCTTCTTTTGATCGCCCGTTTCGCCGTAGTTGCCGCTGATACGAAGCGTAAGTACATGATTCGGATCGAAGCCGGGCGAAACGCGCCCCAGTTCCTGAAAACTGCGCAGAAGCAGACCCGCGCCGGTGAGCAGCGTCACAGCAAGCGAAACTTGTACGCCGACAAGAGTCCACTGCAATGGAGCGCCGGCAAAAACCTGGGTCCTGCTGCGCGACGCCAGCGCCGGAGAGATGGAACGGCGCGAGGCAATCAGCGCGGGAACAAGCCCGCAGAGCACCGTTACGATGACGCCGCTGCCGAGCGTATAGAGGAGTATTCGCCAATCGAGCGTAATCTCGTCCGCCCGAGGCAGCGCTTTGGCGAGTGAGTGCAGCACGCGAATGCCGGCCGCAGCGATGGCGAGTCCTAGAACGGAACCGGCTAGCGCCAGCACGAATGCCTCAGCAAGGAGTTGCGCAACAATTGAGCAGCGGGATGCGCCAAGCGAATACCGGAGCGAAATTTCATGTGCGCGTTCGGTAATACGCGAAAGCAGCAAGGCAGCGATATTCGTGCAAGCGATCAGCAGCAGCAGTGTCACGGAACCAAACAGGATCCAGAGTGAGCGGCGTGAACCGCCAACGATGGTTTCTTTCAGGGGTTGAATTTCAGCCTTCAGATCCTTGTCCGTTTGCGGGAATTGCCAAGCAAGCCGGGCTTGCACAGCGCTGATATCAGCTCGTGCCCGGGCGATGGTAATGCCGGGCTTGAGGCGACCGATCCCGGTAAACCAGGTGAAGGCCCGATCCTGGGCGATGGGTGCATCCATGGGAACCGGCGCCCAGAGGTCCACGTCCTTCTCGGGGAACTCAAAGCCTGCGGGCAGAACGCCAACAATCGGGGCCGATGAGGACTCAATGCGAACCGCTTTTCCCAGCACATTCGGATCGGCATGAAAGCGACGCCTCCAGAAGCGATCGCTGATGAGTACCGCGGGCGGGCCGCCGAAATGCTCTTCGGCAGAAGTGAAATCCCGGCCCAGTTCCGGAGCGATTCCCAATACTTGAAGAAAACGCGGGGTTACATCCGCTTCTACGAGGCGCTCAGGAAGCGTTCCAGAGGTCTCGGAGAGGTCCTGAGTGTAGGAACCCGCGATCGCCTGAAATGTGGAATTATATCGGTTCCACTCTTCCAACCGGACCGGAGCAATCGGGCTATCGCTCTTTCGGGTGCGATCATATTGATGCAAAACCACGAGTTCCCCGGAATCCGGATATGGCAAGGGGCGGAGCAAAACAGCGTCGATCGCGGAGAAAACCGCGCTATTTGCGCCAATACCCAGAGCCAGAACCAGGATCACGGTCACGGAGAAACCAGGCGATCTGCGCATAAAGCGAATCGCGGATTTCAGATTGGCAAGCGCGGTCTCAATAATGGTGATGCGGTGTGCCGACCGGCACTCTTCCTTCACTTGCTCGGCACCACCGAATTCGAGCATGGCGAGCCGGCGAGCCTCTTCCGCGGAAAGCCCGGCCGCAACTTTTTCCTGAATGACGGAATCCAGATGGAAGCCGATCTCCGAATCCAGCTCTTTCTCCATAGCGGATTTACGCAAAAAGAATTTCCACCGCGTCATTAAGGTTTCCTACTCCGCGGTTTGCATAATAAGCGTGACGGCAGCGGCCAGCCGCTCCCAGTTCGATTCTTCTTTCATTAGCTGCTTCCGCCCTTTCGCGGAGAGTTTATAGAATTTAGCCTGACGCGCGTTTTCCGATTCGCCCCAGGTCGCTTCTAGCCAGCCCCGCCGCTCCAACCGGTGCAGCGCAGGATACAGGGAGCCCTGCTGGACCTGCAAAACGTCGTTGGAGATCTGGCGGATCCGCTGGGAAATGCCGTAGCCGTGCACCGGCCCGAGGGCAACGATCTTCAGAATGAGCATGTCCAGCGTGCCCTGCAGGAGATCGGATTTTTCAAGCGGCATTTCGGTCTCCTAGGCTTTCTACATATTGAACCTTCAATATGTAGGATGTCAAGGAGTCGAGGCATGCAGCCTCTGGGCACGCCGGCCCCGATTCGTTACTCCGAGCGCAGCGCCTGTACCACGTCCACCCGTGCGGCGCGCGCAGCGGGCAGCACTGATGCCGCGACCGCCGCGATCAGCAGCACAACCGCCGAGCCCGCAACAGGAGCCGCAGCGGGCATTTGCAT
>JAICXK010000142.1 GCA_025980435.1 Bryobacteraceae bacterium | reverse complement strand
AGCGATTCAAAGACGTAGTCAGAGAGTTTCGTCATGCAGATGGTGTGCGCGTTTGTACACGTATAGTTACCAGGAAGATGACAGGGCGCAACTCGCTATTTTGGTTTCGCGGGTGCACTTTGGTAGTTTAACGTGAATGAGGGGCGGACAGTTCCGCGCCGTCTTGTAGATGACTCACGAACAGCGGAACAGGCTGGTTGCCAGGTGTCTATTCGCGGGCGTAATCGCGGTCCTTCCGGTACAGCATTACGTGTTGCATAGATTCGGGGAGCCATACCCCTCGCTGATCATGCCGAGCTTCGCAGGCGTCGATACGAAGAATGGGAAAGTCGAGCAGCAGAGCACGGACGTGAATGTGGAGTTTTGTGGAGGAACCGATCGGGTCCTGACCGCTGATCAGTTCCTGTACAATCTGCCAACCTCTCACGTGATGCCCGCGATGGACTGGATGTTCGGATTTCGAATACCGAACCCGCACCCGATCCCCCGCTGGAAACGGTGGATATTGGGTTCGTGGTACGCCGACACCGCAAGAAGCTGACTACTGGATTGGTCTTTCGATTGTTACTTTGGCGTTCGCTACGGGTGTAGTTTTCCTGTTCCGGCGATTTCGATCTATTCGAGCGGAGATGACATCGTCGTACGTGCCCGACACGCGGAGCGAGATCGCGCGTTCGCCGAACAACTAGCGAGCGTCTCCGCGCAGGTGATACACGGTCACGTCGGAATACCGGCTGTCTCGCCAGTACCGGCTGTGAATCATGTCGAGGAATGGAGGCGAGTAGTAGGTGAAGTCATCGCCCTTGCAGTCATTGTTATTGGACACGCAGACCAGGGGACTCAGAAAGATCAGGGTCGGGAACCGGCGCTTACTCCACTCTTCCAGCATTGCAGGTTCTTGAGAGCGGGCAAAAGAAGTCCCCGGCTGCCAGTAGAGCGGCAGGTCGCGTGGCGAGGGGATTCCAAACGCGGCATAGGCGAATTCCAGGCGGGGACCCAGAAATACCGGCCCCGGATTGGCCGACACTGCGCGACCGATCTGATCCACTACGGCCCGAAATGACCCGCTGGCTCGCAGATCCTTAAAAAAGGCCCGGTCTATCCGCTGATTCGCGTTTTGGTACTCGAAAAACCCATGTATACCTATGCCCAAAACACGGATCCGTACGGCGCCCATATAAAGGTCGGACGCAACGAGCATGCAAAGAAACGCGATGTAAAAGCGGCGGAAAGGAACCGGGCTCCGGGTGGGGGCGCTGATCTCGTCGCGCCGGTAACGCCTGAAAACGAGCACTGCGCCGCCGGCGAGAGGGAGCGCCCATTCCACATCCTTTAGTTCACCGTTGTTGAACATCGCCAGCACGCTCACAAGAGGCGCCAGCGCCAAGAGCAAGTAAGAGGAGATATGACGAATATCCATCCTCCGCAATGCATTCGCGAAGGGGCGAATGCAAAGCAGAAACGGCAGGCACAGCACGGCGAAGCGGGCCGCGATTCGCAGCAGCGCCCAAGTCCCATAGCCTCGGAACCCGAACCTGCTGAGGCCGCCGCGCTCGATCGCCGCCGCTCGGTAACTATCCAACATTCCGGTTATGCTCACGCCATTTAGCAACAGGATGAGGATCGTGCCGGCCGCTCCTGCCAGTGTGATAACCAGGAACCGGGCCTTACGTGGCGTCGCCAGAAAGGTGAGGAAAACCGCTCCCACTCCCAGTGCACCCGCAACATTGGGCTTCATCAAACCCAACAAAGCCAGCGATGCGGCGTACGAAACCTGAACACCCATCAACGAAGGATCTTCGAGAAAAGCGAGACAGGAGAAGGAAAAATATAGTCGCGGTGACGGCGGTGATGTTGTTATACCACCAGAAATCGAGCGTTAGGATGGCTGCGCATTCAATGATTAACGCCATCAGAAAGGCAGCCAGTTTTGTTTCAACCAGCTTGCCCAGCAGCCAGTAATTCCACAGCAGGCTCGCACAGGCAAAAATCGCTGTCGCGTATAGTTGCGAATCCCAACTCGGCCCCATCAAATCGAACGCATATTTCAGCCCCAGATTGAAGCCGGCTGGCATCGTGGAGACGAAATCCGTGTAGGGTGTCTGGCCAAGGAATTGCCTCCAGGCCGTATCGACCAGAATGCTGAAGTCGAAACCGCCGAACTGCTGGTTCCCGAAATGAAAGACAAATGCGGCCAGACCGCCAAAGCACACCAGAAGTGCGGAGACTGTGTAGAGCCCGCGCCAGCGCTTGCGCAACCAGGCGATCGCTTGATCGAACCTGGGCAGGAAGAAGAATACGGCGGGTAATACACCCAGAGCGCCCGGCTCCAGAAGTACGTACCACTCCCAAGACACTCGTTTCGCGCACGGGGCAGCGCCGCAGGGAACCAGGCGGTTGATTACTCGCGGAGCTAGCAGGACGAGCGCTGCGGTACCGGCAAGAGCCAGGAACCCGAGAAGGTCCGACGGAGATGCAGCCGGCCGGCCCTGAATGCCTTTTACACCTGTTGACGGCCCGCGCCCGTGCGTTGGCAAGTGCGATTATATAGCTCGCTGGTTGCTTGCTTTGGCGCGGGTCCTACTGTTAATGGTCGGAAAGCTTAAGCAATCCAGGCCGGAATACATCAGTGTTTCACCCCATCAACCTGAATTCGCTCTCCACCGGGAACTCTTTCCACGTGCGCCCGCAATCGTTTTCCGCTATACCGGACGGCAGTGTTGTATGGATCGACCAGCACGGGATAACCGGAATAAAGATTAAGCCGGTCGAGCGCTAGCTCGACCACATCCGGGTAAAACGACTGTTCAAGCATGGTGAAAGTGCGGCCATCATAGTCGACCTGCTGGAAAGAGATCCTTCGGTAGTTGGTAAGGCTATAGAAGGATGGACGCACTCTAACACCACCGCTCAGTGTCTCCATTCGAGCCGCAACAAAATTTGAGTCACAGAGGACGAGAACTGGCCACCTCGGGCCCCGCAGGGACACAAGATGGTCGGCAAGCCGGCTGGCGCGTGATTGATACTCATCGAGAGTGAACCGGAACCAAAACGGGGATTCGAATTTCCCGGCTGGGCCGGGAGCATAGTGTAGCCCGATGCTGACCGCGGTGCACACAACACCAAGTACCGCGCCACAACACCAAGCGAAACCCGTCGGCAATTGTGTACGAGTGATCTTGGAGATCAGCCACAACCCCGTGATCGCGGTGGCTACACTCGTCGCCGGGGCCATAGGGAGATAGTGGCGAACTGGGCTGGGATTCGGAAACCAGAACAAAACGCTGGGTACGATCACGCCAATCGTAAATAGAATCCGGGCAAAATCCTTACTGCGGAGGAGAATCCAGAACGCAGGTAAATTGAGAATCAAAAGTAAAGGGCCAAATGCGCCTCCCATATCGGCCATTGGCTTGATTATTGCCTCCCGCGAGAGGCTGAAAACGCGGCTGGGATCCTGAAATCTGTGCAGGAGCACGAAGATGGAGTCAGGGGGAGGTCCCCCGTGGACGGGAGGCAGGGCGAATTGGGCCAGCTTGAACAGCGCTACTGCGGCGGTTATGTAGAAAGCTGTTTCGGCGACACGCTTCGCGTTCCGGAGGTATCGGTACCATATCACGGCCGCCAATGCCGGAAATAACAACAAGAGGTCAAATCGAAAGCTCAATGCGATTGCCATCAGGAGGATAGCGGATAGCCGGACGACTACTGGCGTCACCACCGCCTTAGAACGCGCGAGAAGTGCCAGAGCGCAGAAAAACGGCAGCATGCCCGGCATCGTGGGATGGCCATACAAGGCACCGTTCCACCAAACCGGTACGATCGCCAAAACGATAGAGGCCGCTATGGCAGTGTTCCGGTCGAAAAGCCGTTCGACGACGAAGTAGAACGGGATCACGAAGAGAACGGCCGCTACAAAGGAGACGGCGTTCATGGCCGCGATTACCGTGTTCGGCGCGTGGCCGGATGGGGAGATCAGAGCATAGATCAGAGTGTAATAGCCAAACGAAACCTGGCGGTTATACAGCAGCGGGCTATTGAAATGTGTGCCGCGAGCGAAGCTATCGAGAATCCCGAGCAACATCCGGTAACTATCGCGATCTTCCATGCCGTCCGTAAAGCGAAATGGGAAAAAGGCGATTACTTGAACCAGAACAAGAATGATAAGAGTCTTTTGGGACGAGTTTTGCGCTGAGCGGGCAGTCATAGGCTCTTAAGCTGAGAATCTGGTGGGCAAGCTGCACTCTCAACCGATAGGGGATTCATTTGTGATCTTCTGCACAGAAGGACGATCATGCCGTCGAACCAGAAGGTGCTTCGGACACACTATCCTGGTGAACGGCAGTTGAACTTCGCCGGTTTCTCACGAGGTCCAGCCCGGCGTTGAAAAACGACCGGCTGAAGATGGTTCGTACCACAGCGTGCGGAGTAGCAAGGGCGAAATAGATTCGCAAAAAGCGCAAAAAGTTTCGGTACTGGCGATGAAGCAATACTGCGCCTATAGTGAACGGGAGAGACCAGAGGATCGCTGCCCTCATCCTTCGCTGCAGCAGCGCAGGTTTAATTTCTTTTAGAGCGTGGCGAAATTCCGCGGCCTCTCCAAACGTATGCGGAGCATAACTGAAAAGATCAAAGATGCGCCGTAGGATGCTAATTTCCTCTTTGCTCAGCCTCGTCTTTCCATTTGCTTGAGCGATCTCCCCCCCCCACCGGAGGTCCTGCGCAGCCTCGTGCCACATCCCCTTTCGCGCCGTTATGCAGGCACGCTGCAGGAAGGCGGTAAATCTCTCCTCGTCCGGAAGCTCGTCGTTCGGACGGGGCGATGGTACAAAATCCTTCAAATCGTGCGTCGCGTAGATTTGTCCGATAATCTTGCGGTCGCTCTTCACCCACCCATCAACGACGCGCTTTGCCGCGACCAGGGAAGTTTTCGATCCTCTAACACCTCGGTGCTGGCGGAGATGAAAAGCAATCCCATCGATTTTGATCCCCGAGTAGCGGCGCGTCAGCCGCAGTATCATGTCCAGATCTTGCGACCGGATCAGAGTCTCATCAAAGCCTCCGGTCTCGTCGTAGCAGGATTTCCTTACTAGCAGCCCTTGCTGGAGAATAAAGGATCGCTCCATTAATGCCAAATACAGGCTTGGGGGATTCACGGAAGGAAAACTCACTGGGGTATGCGACATTCTGCCGGCCTCATCTGTCGTGAAGAGATCGTACCCACCATAGGCAAACCCGCACTCCGGGTGATTTTGGAGAGCGCCCAGAAGCCTCTCCAGAACGTCGGGCTCGGCGATATCGTCATCGTCAAAGATCCAGATAAACTCGCCCGCCGCGTGCCCCAATCCAACATTTAGCGCCGACGATTTGCCGCCATTCGATTTTGCAAGATACTCGGCACGCGAACCGAATCCGGCGACTACCTCACGGGTATTATCCGTAGAACCGTCGTCGACTACGATGACCTGAACCGGCGGAAACGTCTGCCCGAGGATGCTCGAGAGGGCCTCCTCGATGTATTGAGCGCGGTTGTATGTCGGGATAATCGCAGTGACGGATGCAGCGTCAGTGTGAAATCCGGCAGAAAGGTTCATCTTCTACATATTAGTTCGGGGCCGCCGTGGCGCGGATGTCACTCAGGCCATTTGCGCGACACTGATATCGGACAGCATGCGATGAGAACCGCAGCAATCTTCCGTTACGAGCTGTTACCGATCAGTGAGACGTTTATCCGATCACAGGCCGAAGCGCTTCAAGAATTCCGGCCGCGCTACGCCGGTATCCAGCGCGCGCCTAACAGCCTGCCCATTCCCGACGATTCGATTCTTCTTATGCGAGGCGATTCTATCGCTGAAAGGATCAGGAGAAGGCTCTTCCTGCATACAGGATGGGAGCCGAGATTCTATCGCGAGCTTCGGGACAGCGCACCTGCCCTCATTCACGCCCATTTCGCACCCGACGGCGCAGCCGCATTGCCGCTGAGTTCCAAGCTCGGCAAACCTCTAATCGTGACACTACACGGCTACGATGTGACTTCATCGGAAGAATCCCTTATGGCACCAAATGGGCGGTTCTACCCCAAACGGAAAGCGCAACTTATCGAGTCCGCCAGCGTTTTTCTCTGCGTGTCCGAGTTTATCCGGCAGAGCGCCATCAAAGCTGGGTATCCGGAATCGAAGCTTCGCGTCCATTATATCGGAGTAGATCGGAAGATTTTTACCCCTCGTGGTGAACCTCCAGAGAGGAACCTGGTTCTTTTCGTCGGAAGGCTTGTGGAAAAGAAGGGCTGCGAATTTTTGATTAGCGCAATGCAATCGGTACAGAACACGCTCCCGGAAGCGAGGCTCGTCGTGATAGGTGATGGCCGCTTGCGTCCATCCCTTGAAGCGCTCGCGGGTAAGAAGAACATTTCCTGTCAGTTCTTGGGTAGCCAACCGAGCAACGTTGTTCGCGACTGGCTGAGCCGGGCACGAGTATTTTGCGTGCCCAGCATTGCCGCTCGCAATGGGGACAGCGAAGGTCTCGGGATGGTATTCGCGGAAGCGCAAGCTATGGGTGTTCCCGTTGTCAGCTTTCGTCATGGCGGAATTCCCGAAGTTATTCGGGATGGCGAAACAGGGCTACTCGCGCCGGAGCGGGATTACGAGGCTCTCGCGCAACATCTCCTACGGTGTTTGACCGACGATGCGTTTTGGCGCGCATGCAGCCGCCGCGCTCCCGAATGGATAGAGCAGCAGTTCGATTTGCACAAGCAAACCCGTGAGCTCGAAGGTATTTACAATGCGGTGATGCGAGGCTTATCACCAAATGTAGCCTCATAAGTCTCGATGAAAAATGATGAAAAATAAGGAAACATGGCGGCCGACAAAGATTGTTCACACCCGAAGTGGGTTCAAACCGTCTTCTAACGAACACCTGTTGAACGTTGCTAGCCGACTTACTACATCATGCCAAATTGAGCACTATCAAGATGCAATTAGACGGCACGCCTCCGGGCGCCTGGTTGATATGGGCTGCGGCCATGTTCCCTATTACGAAATGTACAGGCCCTTCGTGCAAGACACCATTTGTGTGGACTGGGCCAATTCGGTTCATAGGAACGAACTCCTGGACTGCAAAACCGATCTCAACAATCCGCTGCCCTTTGCGCCCGAGTCCTTCGATACCGTACTTCTCACAGATGTCTTGGAACACATCTCCCGTCCGGCCGAGCTTATTTCAGAGATACAGCGTATATTGAGCCCTAGCGGGAAAGTGATTCTTGCAGTTCCATTCTTGTATTGGCTTCACGAACAGCCCTACGACTTCTTTCGGTACACGGAGTTTGCGCTTCGTGAACTATGTGAGGAAGCCGGTTTGCGAATCTTATCTCTCGTCCCTTACGGCGGCGCTCCCGAAATTCTTGTGGATATAACTGCCAAATGTTTGGCCCCAAGGGTTCCTTCTCTTTGCAGAATATACATGGCTTTGGCGAGTACCGTCCTGAAGACTAGGCCGTTCAGATCGATATCACATAAGACTGCGAAGCTATTTCCGTTAGGTTATGTCGTTGTTGCGAGTAAGCAACGCTGAGTGCGTCGAAGGCTCATTCTCCCCCAGAAAACCCGCCTCCCCACAACCCAACTCTCTCGCCGACCGCAATCCCTTCACCCGCCCCTTGAACGTGAGCCAGTGAAAGTATGCCTCTTTCCGGTTCAATCGAACCAGAGACCACATCGCCCGGCCCACCGGCACGGCAAAAAACAGCAGCCGCCACCACAGCGGCATCGGATGCTTCTGCAGAAGCTTTCCGTCCCCGAGAGCATAGCGGTAGCGTTTAGCCCAGCCGCTCTCGTCGAATACGGGAAACAGCCTCGGATGATAGATGTGAACGTTCGGGTCGTATTGTACATAGCATCCGGCCCGCAGCGATCGAAGCACCAGGTCATTATCTTCGCCGCTGCCCCAGGGCGTACCGGCGCCGAGGCCCAGCGCCTCATCGAATCCGCCAATCTCCCTTAGAACTGACGATCGCAGGAAGATCGCGTAGGAAATGGCTCGCCGCCAGCTCATCGGTCGCGTCACCTTGCCCGGGCGATCGCGCCACGGCAGGGTCGGCCATCCGGTTGTATCCACCGAATCGCCGATGATGCCCTGCCATTCCGGATTGTCCCTGAACAACTGATCTACGCGGCTCAGCACGTCTTCCGGATACCAACAATCATCGTCCGGGAAACAGACCGCGTCTCCCGTAATCACCCGAAGCCCCACGTTGCGCGCTCGGGAGAGGCCAGGGACGGATTCCACGCGGCGCAGGTCCAGCCGGTTCTCAAACGCTCGCAGAATGGGCAGCAGGCGGCCGTCGGTGTTCTGATCGACGACGATGACTTCGAAATCGCGGTGAATCTGGCGGTCTAACGACTCCAGAAGTTGCTCCAGTTCCGCGGAGCGGCCGAGCGTGGCGACGACGAGAGAGAACCGCATGGACCTCCTGCACTCAATTCTACGTACCCCACAGCCTCCGCTGCGCTCCCGCGAACTGCTCGACGATATCGGCTCCCAGCGCGTGATGCCCGTTCTCGACTAACGCCTCACCCCCCACGAAGGTGCCCCGGATCGCGCTCCGTCCGGCGCCAAAAACAACGTTAGCCGGCAGCGAACCTTCGTCTGCTCCTGCCACGGATGGATCGTTCAGATCGACGGCGAAGAAATCGGCCGGCCGGCCCACCTCCAGAATGCCGCCGCTCGCTCCCAGGCTCGCAGCTCCCGTGGCGCTCGCATTCGTGAACAGCCGGCGCGCCAGGCTCTCCGGCTCGCAATCGTCAGTTAAAACCGCTCGCTGCAGATCGCGCATGCGCAGATGATATTCCAGCTCGCGCGCATCCTCCAGCAAATCGATTTGCACATTGCTGTCCGACCCGAAACACACACCCACGCCCGCCCGCTGCAGCCGGTCCGCCGGAACCGCTCCGTCCCCCAGATTGCGCTCGGTAGTGGGGCACGCGCACACGCGAGCTCGCGCGTCTCCCAGCATCGCCGCTTCTTCTTCACTCAGGTGAATCGCATGCACAGCCGTGAAGCGGTGATCCAGAATGCCATGCCGCTGCAGCAACTCCACCGGACGGAGCCCATGCTCCTTAAGGCAGGCTGCAACCTCGCCGGGCTGCTCGGCGACGTGCATATGAACCGGCATCTCCTTTTCGCGCGCATATTCCGTGATGGCCAACAAATAATCGAGCGGCACGGCGCGAACGCTGTGCGGCGCGACTCCTGCCCAGGCGCGCCCCGGCCCACAGGTCCGGCTAATATGAATGCGCAGTTCCTCGGTATCGGCCATGTATTGCTCCGGCGCCGGCGTGAGAAATCGGCGTTGCCCGATGTGCGGATCTTGCTGCCAGCCCGCGCGCGCGTATGCCGTCCGCAGCAGTGCGATACGCAGCCCGGTCTCTTCCGCCGCGCGCAACACTTGCTTGGCAAGCAGATTCGGATCTTCGTAGCGTGCCCCATCCGGCGCGTTATGCAGGTAGTGAAATTCTCCAACCGTTGTGATGCCCGACAGCAGCATCTCCAGAAACGCCATGCGCGCAACCGCGTAAATATCGTCGGGCGAGAGGCGGTTCGCTGCTCGATACATGGCCTCACGCCAGGTCCAGAATGTATCGCGCCCGGAGCCGGTGCGGTGCTCGGTGCGCCCCCGAATCGAACGTTGAAACGCGTGCGAATGCGCGTTCACCAATCCCGGAAGCAGCGCTTTGCCGTGCAGCCGGTGTGCCCTCTTCCGATCGTCCGCTGAGTCCGAGAATCGCGTAATGCGGCCCGTTTCATCGGCGAACATCGCTGTGCCGGATTCGAATTTTCCGCCGCGGTATAGCAGGTCCGGAAGCCAGCCGCGCTCGGTTGCCGCCGTCATTGCCTGCTGTACACCCGCTCGCCGCGGATATAGGTTTCAAACGCCGGCTCGATCCCGGTGAAATACGCGATCTCGCGATAGTCCTCGCAATCGTGGATGACGAAATCGGCCTGCTTGCCCGGTTCCAGAGAACCAAGGCGCGCGCCGCGCCCTACGCTGTAAGCCGCGTTGATGGTTGTCGCAGTGACGGCCTCGGCCGGCGTCATGTGCATGTGTGTCCCGGCGAGCGAGAGGACGAAGGGAATCGAAGGCGTCGGCGATGAGCCGGGATTGAAGTCAGTCGCCAGAACGATCGCAAGTCCGGTATCGATCATCGAGCGCGCGGGCGCGAACTGTTTCAAGCCCAGCGCATAAACGGAACCGGGCAGCGCAACCGGCTGTACTCCCGCGCTATGAAGAGCCTGAATGCCCGCTTCATCGATGTGTTCCAGGTGGTCGGCTGTCGTCGCGCCCACCGCGGCCGCTACTTCCCCGCCGCCCGAGCGTGAAAGCTGATCCGCGTGAATCCGAATGCCCAGGCCCCAGCGGCGTGCGGCGCTCAGGATCCGGGTTGCGGCGCTGGCATCGAAGATTTCAGGCTCGCAGAACACATCGCAGTATTCGGCCAGTTTCTCCTGCGCGACTTTCGGCAGCATCTCGTTCATGACAATTTGCGCGTACTCGTCTGTCCGGCCCCGGTACTCATCAGGGACTTCATGCGCACCGAGAAAGGTCGGGACATATTGCAGCGGGCCCGCTTCGTTCAAGCGGCGGATCGTGCGCAGCATCTTCAACTCGGATTCCAGCGACAGCCCGTAGCCCGACTTCGCCTCGATCATGGTGGTGCCCGTCCGGAGAAACCATTCCGACCGCCGCTGTGCGCTGTCGAACAGCTCGTCTTCGCTCGCCGCGCGCGTTTTCCGAACGGTCGAGCGAATCCCGCCGCCCGCTGCCGCTATCTGTTCATAGGTTGCGCCGCCCGCCCGTTGTTCATATTCATCAACGCGATTCCCCGCAAATACCGGGTGCGTGTGCGCATCCACAAAACCGGGCATCACAACGCGCCCGCCCGCGTCGACCATATCGTACTCGGGGCCGATCTTCCGCTCCAGGTCCGCACGCGCGCCTGTTTGTTCGATGCTCCCATCCCGTATGAGCAATGCGCCGTCCCGAACGATGGCGAGTTGCTTCAACTCTTCTCGTACCCGCGGCCGCGCCGGCCCGGCCAGCGTAACGAGTTGACGGCAGTTGACGACGGCAAGAGCCCGCATGCGTTGCGATCAGGCCTTCACCGGCTGCATCGGAATCTGAACGTGCTTCTGACGCGCGACCTCTATCGCCGTCTCGTAACCGGCATCCGCGTGACGTGCAATACCCGTGCCTGGATCGCTCGTCAACACACGTTCCAGCCGCCGGTCGCTCTCGTCCGAGCCGTCCGCCACCACTACCATGCCCGCATGCTGCGAGTATCCGATCCCTACGCCGCCTCCGTTGTGAATGGAAACCCACGATGCGCCTGCCGCCGTGTTCACTAACGCGTTCAGCAGCGGCCAGTCCGCAATCGCATCGGAGCCGTCCCGCATGCCCTCGGTTTCCCGGTACGGCGACGCCACCGAGCCCGTGTCCAGATGATCTCTGCCAATCACGATCGGGGCTTTCAGCTCGCCCGAACGAACCAGCGCATTTATGGCAAGTCCAAACTCCGCTCGTTCGCTATAGCCGAGCCAGCAGATCCGCGCGGGCAATCCCTGGAACTGGATCCGCTCGCGTGCCAGTTCGATCCAGCGCGCCAGGTCCGCATTCTGCGAAAACATTTCGAGAACGAGTTTGTCCGTCCGGTAGATATCGGCGGCCTCTCCCGATAACGCAACCCAGCGGAACGGTCCGCGCCCTTCGCAGAACATCGGGCGGATGTATTCGGGCACAAAACCGGGTATGTCGAATGCATCCGCAACGCCCGCCTCGCGCGCCTGACCCCGGATATTATTGCCGTAATCGAATGCCACTGCGCCCGCGTATTGCAGCGCCAGCATGCCTCGCACGTGCTCCGCGATCGCGGCCTTGGCGCGCCGCACATAGTCATCTGGATCACGGCGTCTCATCTCCATCGCCGCTTTGAGATCGAAGCCGTTCGGAACATATCCGTTCAGCGGATCGTGCGCGCTGGTCTGGTCGGTAATGATATCGGGAACCACGCCGCGCCTCGCCAGTTCCGGAATGATATCGGCGCAATTGCCGGCCAATCCGACCGAAAGCGCCCGTCCGCGCGAACGCGCATCATCGATCTTCTTTAGCGCTTCATCCAGACTGGCCGCGACCTCATCGCAGTATCCGGTGCGAAGTCTCTTCTCAATGCGCGCCGGGTCGACGTCGATCCCGAGAAAGCACGCTCCGTTCATGGT
>JAICXK010000381.1 GCA_025980435.1 Bryobacteraceae bacterium | reverse complement strand
TGAAATAGACCGCTCTCTACTTCGCCGCCGCCCCGATCGCGCCCGCTGCAGGACTGCTTGCCACCGCATACTCGCGCCGCGGCATGCGTCCCGAAAGAAACGCTGCGCGCCCGGCCTCGACCGCCAACTTCATCGCGTGCGCCATCCGCTCGGAATCCTCCGCTTCGGCGATTGCAGTATTCAGCAGCAAGCCGTCGTATCCCAGCTCCATGGCGATCGCCGCGTCTGATGCCGTTCCGACACCGGCATCGACGATCAGGGGAACTTCAGTAATCGCTTCGCGCAAGATCTTCAGGTTCGTTATGTTCTGAATCCCGAGCCCCGAGCCGATCGGCGCTGCCAGCGGCATCACCGCCGCGGCGCCTGCGTCGATCAGCTTGCGCGCATTCACCAGGTCATCGGTCGTATACGGCAGCACCACGAATCCTTCCTTCACCAGGATGCGCGTCGCTTCCAGCAGTCCTTCATTATCCGGAAACAGCGTCTTCTGGTCGCCGATCACTTCCAGCTTGATCCAATTGGACAGCCCTACTTCGCGAGCCAAGCGAGCCGTCCGCACGGCATCGTCAGCGGTGTAGCATGCGGCGGTGTTCGGCAATATGTGAATTGCTTGCCGGTCGATGAAATCCAGCTCCGATTCCTTGGTCCGATCGGTCAGATTGACACGCCGGACGGCCAGGGTGACCATTTCCGTGCCGGAAGCCGCGTGGCACCGGGCCATTAGTTGCTTGCTCCGGTACTTCCCGGTTCCCACAAACAGCCGCGAGCGGAACGTCCGCCCCGCAATCGTCAACACGTCTTCCATAAGCACCATTATCGAGCCATGCGAAGGAGACGAGCCTCGGGAAGGACCGGATGGTATCGTAACTAGAAAGCTGTCAACACGGAAGCGGTAATTGCAAGTAAGTACAAAGAGTGCGCCTGCGCGAAACCTGCGCACGTCCAAGCGGACGAATCTGGTTCTCATCGCAGCGCTCGTCTTCCTGGCTGTCTGCATTGCTTTCGCACTACGTCGTCCCCCGACCGATCTTCAACCTATCTCCGTTAAACCGGCTCAGAGCGAGGGGTTTTGTTCGAACGGCGTGTTCCCGAGTACGACCGCGCCGAGCGGCCGATCCGCGAGCATTCCCAGATGGGGTTCCTATTGCAATGGCGGCGACCAGAACACCGGAAGTTTCTCCACTTCGCCTTTCCGCGCCTCTCGCGCTCTGCGGCTCTATCTGGCTGGGTACCCGTCACACGCTGGAGTGAATTTACAGATCGAGAAAATATCGGACGGTTCCCAATTTGAGATTCGTCCGTCCCGTGATCCGAACCAACACTGGACGCTGTTTGAGTTCGCTTTGCCTGCTTCGTGGCAAGGCGCAGCGGTAAGGCTTGTCGCTCGCGACCAGAGCACGGAATCGGGCGGCTGGGTTGCTTTCAGCGAACCGATCCGGACAAACGATAGCGGGTTCAGAAGCGCGGCCGTCCTGTTTCTGATGACGGCTCTGTATTGCGTCCTCATTCTGCTGCCGGCTTTTGCGGTGTGTGGTTGCGTGGTTTACAAGGGAATCCGGACGACACTCACCGCGGGACTCGTATTGCTTGCGACGATTGGCGCATCGGGATATGTGAGCTTCTGGTCGTATTTCTTGAGCCGTCGTCTGGGCCATGCAGTCGCCATTGCGCTGCCGGTCGCGGCGCTCTTGTTGATCATCTGGATTACCCCCAAACTGGATTTCGACGCTCGCAAAATCGTTCAATCGCTGATTCCGCCGGTGGCGCTGTGCGGAGCCGCTACCCTGCTGGTGCTGTCATCGGGCTTCCTTTACGGCGGCATGAACGATCCATTTGAAACGGCGGCGGAGCGCTTTTCGCACCGGCTCCCGAATGACAATACGCTTCCATTCCTGCTCGCGGAAGCGCTTCGCGACGGACATATTGTGACGCCCATGTCCGGCACGTGGCTATCGAGCGATCGCCCGCCGCTCCAGACCGGCATCGTGCTTTCGCAATACCCGTTTGCGGTGCGTCCCAGGGATCGCTCCTATACGGTTATCTCAGCTTTTGCGCAGAGTCTATGGATATTCGGCCTATGGCTTTTACTGACCGCGTGCTCCATTCGCCGGAAATTGATTGCGCTCGTACTTGCCACGTGTCTTTTTTCGGGCTTTGCATTTATCAACGGTTTCTTTGTGTGGCCGAAACTGCTCGCGGCGGCGTTTACGCTCGGGCTCTTCGCGGTCCTGTTTGGCGACCGCGTGGTCCTTGGGCGCGGGGAGCAGATCGTGCGATTTGTTGCCGGCGGCGCGCTACTCGCTTTCGCGATGCTCTCGCATGGCGGAACGATTTTCGCCATCATCGGCGCGGCCGCGGCCATCATCGTGTTCCGGAAATGGCTGCCTCTGAAGCGCCTAGCTCTTTTGGTCGCCGTTTCCGCCGCGATCTATTTCCCGTGGATGCTCTATCAGAAGTTTGTCGATCCGCCCGGCGATCGCCTGGTCAAGATGCATTTAGCTGGTGTGATGGGGATTGATCCACGGCCGGTTCCGCAGGTTATTCTCTCTGCCTTTGAGAACCTGACTCTCCAGCAGTGGCTTCAAAATAAGCGGTTTAATCTGGATCAGATTGTGGGGCACGGTGCGGAGTATTGGGGGAGCGTCGGTGCGATTACGAAGGATCTTTTGACCGGCTCTCATGGCGGCGCAGTGCTGCAAACTGCCGCGAACGCGAGAGCCATGATGTTCTTTTTCTTTGTCCCGTGCCTGGCGTTCGTATCGCTCGGGTTCCTTGCTCTGGTAGCGGGACTGAAGAAGCAATTTCGCACGAAGGAATGGAGGACGGCGGCTGTTTTGCTGCCGGTGATCGTCTTCTCTCTCGCAAATTGGTGTCTGCTGATGTTTATCCCCGGCCTTACTGTCAATCACGCGGGTGCTTACGCCGTCAACTTGCTCGCCTTCGCCGCCGGCATGCTCGCCTTGTGGGCGCTTTCGCCTCGCCTGGCTGTGATCATCGGTGTGCTGCAGATAGGGATCAATGTTTTGCTGTATGTCGCGCTTATGCGAGGCTTCGCTCCGGGCGGGCCGCTGCCGGTCGGTTATCTGCGCTCGGGGATGCTGCTGCTGTGCCTGGCGGCGCTTGGGATTGTGCTGTATCTCGTGTTTTTGATTGGAAAACAACGGAGCGAAGTTACGTTTTGAGCTCAGAGATTCAGGGAAAATTTAATTTGTGGGGCAGGCGCCAGCCTGCGGCGGCCGCATTAGGCCGCCTCGAAGGCGTAACTCTTCCGCCGCAGCGCGCCTTTCCGTCTTCGACGATGACTTCGGGCAAAGTGTTTGTTGCGATGGACCGCTTGCTAGACCAAGCCCGGTATGGGCCCAGCTTCCTGCGGCGGCCGGCCGTAGCTCAGCAAGTTCTTGATTCGATCCAATATGGCGCCGATAGAGGAGACTACCATTTGCATGCTTGGGTCATTATGCCCAATCATGTGCATCTGCTCCTTACGCCTGCAGCCAACGTATCGAAGCTTCTGGGATCGCTGAAGGCCGGCAGCGCGAAGAGGGCAAACCTACTGCTCGGGCGGGCAGGGCGGCCCTTTTGGCAGGACGAAAGTTACGATCACCTGGTCCGGACCGACGAAGAATTTCGGCGGATACAGCGGTATGTCGAACACAATCCCGTGACGGCGGGTCTCGTGGTCAAACCTGGGGATTACGCTTGGTCAAGCGCCGGGCGGCCTGCGCGGCCGCCGCAGGCTGGCGCCTGCCCCACATCCGATCATGCTCCGCACAATGATTAACGTCAGGGCGCGAAGTCGAACCTGGATCCTGCTCACG
>JAICXK010000386.1 GCA_025980435.1 Bryobacteraceae bacterium | reverse complement strand
GAGAGGTTAAGAGAGGGCGCAACGACCGCGGTAGAGGTAATGGGCGATGTTTCCCGGGAGGCAACCGCGCGCGCGATAGCTGAAGCGGCACGGGAACGATTTGGACGTGCCGACGTGCTGGTAAACAATGCCGGCATTGCTCACATTTCACCCGCGGAGAAAACGACCGAAGCGGACTGGCGACGAGTCCTGGACGTGAACTTGTTGGGACCCTTTCTGCTGTCGCGCGAAATCGGCCAGATCATGCTCCAGCAGGGCGAGGGCAGCATCGTCAATGTAGCGTCGATCGCAGGGCTTCTGGGTATTGCGGATCGGGCCGCGTACAACGCCAGCAAGCATGGACTGATCGGGCTTGCGCGCACTCTCGCCGCCGAGTGGGGTGGCCGCGGCGTGCGTTGCAATGCCGTCTGCCCGGGCTGGGTAAAGACGCCAATGGATGTCGGTCCGCAATCGGCGGGATTGTACACGGACCAGGACATTGCCGGTCGTGTGCCAATGGGCCGTTTCGCGAGGCCGGACGATATCGCGAGCGCCATTGCCTTCCTCGCGGATCCCGCACAAAGCGGATTCATTAACGGGCACACGCTCTCGGTAGATGGCGGATGGTTTGCGGATGCAAGCTGGGAGAGCCTCCGGCTGCGGCATCGATAAGAATGGCGCAGCCCTTTTCGAGTGCGGATCTCCTATTGGCGGCGCGCCTGGAGGCCGCTGACGCGGCGAATGGAATGCGCATGGCCCAGGCCGCCTCGACCGATTCGGCCGGCGTCGTATCCGAGCCGTTCGCGGGCGGCGTGGCGCTGTTTGCCGGCGTAGGCTCCCCCGCCACACACGTCATGGGATGCGGAATGCGGGGCCCAGTGCCCGAATCGGAGCTGGAGCGAATGGAAATCTTTTTCCGCGACCGCGGCAGTCCATGCCTGATTGACCTTTGCCCCATGGCCGACCCTTCCGTGATCGCCTTCGTTCAGAACCGCCCGTATCGGGTAGTTGAATTCAACAATGTGATGGCGCGAAGAATCCAACCCGACGAAATTTTCGAACTCGTTCCGGGAATCCGGTCGGTCGAAGAAGGTGAATTGCCGCACTGGTCGCGCGTGATCAGCGAAGCCTTTTCGGAGTATCTGCCGCCCAACGAAGCAATGATTCAGGTCATGACCTCCATGTGCCGGGGCGCGCATTGTTGGTTTGCTGGCGACCCTGAGCCTGTCGGCGGGGCGGCCATGGCCGTACATGAGGAAGTAGCGCTTTTTTTCGGCGATGCCACGCTCGTATCCGCCCGGCATCGCGGCTGGCAGGCGGCATTGATTCAGGAGCGCCTGGCCGCCGCGCAGCGGCTGGATTGCCGGTTGGCAAGCGCGGCCGTGCTGCCAGGAAGCGCTTCCCACCGGAACTACGAGCGAGCCGGTTTTCAACTCGTGTACATGCGTGTGAATGTCATGCGCGAATTTACGGAAAGAGGGCAGGTGTTTTCATAAAAGAAAACACAAATGCAAAAGTGCCTCCTTTACATCCTCCTATGTCCAATTTTTTTGCTGAACCCGGAACCGATTCTCGCAGGAAATCCGAAGCCGGCTCCAGCGGGCCGGGATACGTTGATCCTTATCGATGGCGAAAAGCTGATTGGACAACTGGACCGCGCCGATAGCAAGGTCGTAACTTTCAAAAGCGATTTGGCGGGAGAGGTAGAGATTAAATGGAGCGATATTCAGGAGCTGCATTCGCCGCAAAGATTTGCTGTAGCGAGAAAAGGCATGCCATTTGGCCGTCACGAGAACATCGCCAAGGTTCCGCAAGGCTCGCTCACTGTAACCGATCAAAAGCTCCAGTTGAAGCCGAAGCCCGAAGCTCCCCCCGAAATCATCCCGGTCGCCGATACCAGCCACGTAATCGACGAAGTGACTTTCATCAAGGCGCTGGAGCGCCCCGGCGTGTTTCAAAACTGGAAAGGCGGGGCCAGCTTCGGCACCTCGCTGGTTTTCGCCACGCAGAAGAGCCGCATGTTCACGAGCGCCGTTTCTCTGATGCGGGAAGTGCCGACCGAACGCTGGATGGAACCGGAAGACCGCACCATAATCGATTTCAGCTCGTCTTACGGCAAGCTGACGCAACCGGGAGAGACGCCGGTAAAGACATCCATTTTTCATGCGGATGCTGAACGCGATGAATACTTCAGCCCCCGTCTGTATGCTCTCGTGGAGGGCGCGTTCGATCATAACTACTCGCAGGGCCTGGACCTGCAGCAGACGCTTGGATCGGGCGTGGGCTGGACAGTAATGAAGGGGGAGGAACAGGAATTGGACCTGAAGGGCGAATTGACGTACGTTCATCAGCAGTTCGCCGACGCCTCGCTGAACCAGGAGTTGATTGGCTCAACTTTTAGCCAGCATCTGATCCGAACCTTTATGCATGGGATCATCCTGCAAGAACAAGTTGCAATTTCACCCGCATGGAACAACACCAAGGCATATTCCGCGACGGGAGCGGTTAGCCTCACCGTACCGGTTCGAAAGCATCTGGGTATCACGCTGGGAACGCTCGATACGTTTTTGAATAATCCATCGCCCGGCTTCAGGAAGAATTCATTCCAGGCGACAACCGCGATTACGTACACTCGGCCATGAGGACCGGCCTGACACGGCCTCGCGCATATAATTGGACGTTGCGAAACCGGACGGCCGCGCACCCGGCAGCCCCGATCCAATCCGCTGTGATTCCCGATCAAAAACGGACCAAGAGCAGAATTCCGCCACGGAGCCAGCACCTTGTTATCTGGCTCGGCTTGATTCCGCTGCTCCTCGCGATCGCTGCATATCGAACCAGTTCCCAGCATGTGGCCAGCGTGAGCGCTACGCTTTCAACCGACGAGTTTATCCGCAAATTGGATGAGCTGCTCTCGACGGTTCAAGACGCGGAGACCGGGCAACGGGGGTATCTGCTCACGGGCAAGGACGAATACCTCACCCCGTTTACGACCGCAGCCGCCGATGTGCAACGCAAGCTGGACGATGTCGCCGGACGAGCAGCGAAGAACGGAGTTCCGGCTGAACTGGAGCGCCAGCTTCGACAAGCCATTGACGCGAAGATGGCGGAGCTGCGCGAAACCCTCGCGTTGAGAAAAGTGCGAGGCGCATCGGCCGCCCTGGCCGAAGTGGAGACAAACCGGGGCCAGGTGTTGATGGCGAGAATTCGCGACATCATTGGGCAGATGAGAGATGAACAGACCGCAACCTTTCAACAAAGACTGCGCGAACAAACGGCCAGCCAGTTGAGGCTCGATTACGTGCTTGGCGCCGGCGTGGCACTGGGCTTTCTGCTCTTATTCCTGTCGTACCGGTTCAATATCTTATACGTTCGGGAACGCGACCAGGTGGAGCGGGAGATCCGCAGCCTGAACGAAAACCTTGAGACTCGTGTGCAGGAGCGAACGGCGGAGTTGGAAGTCCGGACACAAGAACTGGAAGCCCGCTCAGCGGAATTGCAACGTTCAAATTCCGATCTGACTCAGTTTGCCTACATCGCAAGCCACGACCTGCAAGAGCCGCTGCGTATGGTAGGCAGCTACGTGGGCCTGCTGGCCCGGCGTTATGAAGGCAAGCTGGACGAGACGGCGGACAAGTACATCCACTTCGCGGTTGACGGCGCAAGCCGCATGCAGACCCTGATACACGATCTGCTGACGTATTCGCGCGCTGGAACGCAGGCGATCGACAAGAGAGCCATTTCGTCCGAAGCCGCGCTCAAGGATGCGCTCAATAATCTGGACGTTACAATCCGGGAAAG
>JAICXK010000400.1 GCA_025980435.1 Bryobacteraceae bacterium | reverse complement strand
GTGTCGGACAACTTGTTAATGGCGGCGAGGCCCTTACGCCAGGAGTCTTTGTCCTCGGAGAGAAACGCTTCGGCGACGGTCTTATCAATGTACGGAGCGACGTCGGCTGCATGAGCGCCGGGAGAGTGATCGTCGGTCGGAATGATGAGATCGGTCAGCGTATCGAGCATGGCAAACTCGTCCTTGGTGAAGTAGAGGGGCGCGCCGGGCTCTGCGGCGGGGAGTTGAAGCGTGGAGGCAAACGTGGCCGCGGTCAGAAACTTGACGAGATCGCGGCGGCTAAGAATGGTCTCCATCAGATCTCTCCTTTCTTGAGTTGATCCGCCAGATTGTCGCAAGAGCGCCAGCACAGCGCCATGATCGTCCATGTCGGGTTTTGGCACGACGCATTCACATGCGTGCTTCCGTCCACCACCAGCAGGTTCTTCACATCATGGCACTGCTGGAACTGATTCACCACCGAGGTCTTCGGATCGTTTCCCATGCGTGATGTTCCGAGTTCGTGGATAGACCAACCCTCGGGAAGCATTTTGTCGGAAACGGAGGTGATCTCGAACTTTGCCGCTTCGAACATTTCCCGCGCCGTTTTCGCCATGTCCTCGCACATTTTCTTTTCGTTTTCTCCGAAGCGATAGTTGAAGCGCAAGACAGGAATACCCCAGTGGTCTTTCAGGTTTGGATCGATTTCCACCTGGTTTTCATAGCGGGCTAAGACCTCGCCGAAACCACCCATCTCGATGGTGGCGCCAGCGTATTCGCGGACCTTCTTTTTGTACTCCTCTCCAAACCCGGGCATGGTATAGGCGGTGCCGGGTGTCATTCCGCAGCCCGCGCCCCCTTCGAATCCATATCCGCGGAGAAAGTCCACCTGGTGTGTTTTCAGGTTGCGAAAACGCGGAACATAGAATCCGCCGGGGCGGCCGTCATCCAGCGTGCGCGCTTTGCCTACCAGATCCGGCATAAAGCCGGCGACCGACGGACCCATCACGTGCTCGCAGAAGTTGTGTCCCACGTGCCCGCTCGAATTGGCGATCCCGTTCGGATACAGGCTCGATTTCGAAAGCAGCATCAACCGGGCGGTTTCCAATGTGGAGGCGGCGAGAAGAACAGCTTTCGCTTTTACCTGGTAGCTCTTCATGCTTTCGCTGTCGACGAACGAAACCCCGGTCGCCTTTCCCGAGTTCTTATCAACCGTCACTTCGTAAACGGTCGAATTAGGACGCACTGTAAGATTGCCGGTGTCCATGGCGGGACGAATGAGTCCGGTAGGGGAATCGAAGGCTGCGTGAATATCGCAGCCGCCGACGTGACGGTTGCACGCGCCGCGACCATAGCAGTGGCTCCGGTACTTATTGTGCTTGAGCGTATCGGTCGCCACGCCGGCGCGATAGGGGGTAAGACAGCGGTCCATCCCTTTGAGCGTTTCGCGAAGCTTCAAAGCTGAATAATTCAGTTTCAGAGGCCGCATGAATTGTCCGTCGG
The DNA here is from genome assembly GCA_025980435.1 of Bryobacteraceae bacterium. GTDB lineage: Bacteria > Acidobacteriota > Terriglobia > Bryobacterales > Bryobacteraceae > Bog-105. The sequence continues at coordinate 1,797 of JAICXK010000400.1, read as the reverse complement.
GCATTTCCGGCCGGCCCTCCCGGAATCCCGATATGCCAAGGTATCGGTCCACCCTGTCGTAGTACGGCGCGACATCGGCGTAAGAAATGGGCCAGTTTTCGCCGTAGCCGTCGTGATCTTTAGCTTTGAAATCGTAATCGGAGAGGCGCAAGGCGAGGCGGCCCCAGATGTTCGTTTTCCCGCCCACCACGCGCGATCGAACCCAAGCATAGCGGGTGCCGCTGTAAGGGTTCTCCTTTTCGTCCACTACAAGTGTCTTGCTGTAGTCCGAGCCACCCCACTGCTGGACATAGGACGTGACCTTCTTGTAGGGGGAATTTTGCGCGTATGGAGATTTGCGGAACGTATACTCGCGCGCGCTGAGGGCATGATAGTCCGGTGGCATTTTGCCTCGTCGCGGATGATCGTAAGGCCATTCCATGGAATGCAGAATCTTGCTGGTGTCCTGATACTTGCCGGCCTCCAATAGCAGGACTTTCAGCCCATGTGAGGTAAGTACATGGGCGGCCATACCGCCCGCTGCGCCGGAGCCAACGACTACGGCATCGTAGGTGGTATTCAGATCAACTTCTGGGTTGTTCGTGATCGGGAATTGGAGGAGCATCCAGGTGTCCTGATATGAATTGTATGCCTACGCACAATGACGCACTGGTTCTACTCTCAATGGGAACTGCCTTGAACTCCTGCGTAGAGCGGAGCGAAGTGCCGGCTAGAGCGCGCCAAACCAGCGAATTGGGAAGTAAGCCGCGAGAGCATTTGCAAGGCGCTCGTCGGCTGTAAGTAGCGGCGAATTGGATTTGATTGCAAGTGCGACGTAAATCGCGTCGTATACGGGCCTGTTGAATGCTGCCGCGATCTCGAAAGCGCTGCCAATCAGGGGCTTCGACGGGGCGGTTGCGATCTGTTGTCCGGCAAGCGCCCGGATTGCTTCATCTGCCGCCGTTTCACTGATGCGTCCCGAGCGATGTGCCTTCCAAAAGACGTTCGAAATCTCCGGCCAAAACAGGTCCGGAACTATCAGGCGCAGCTTACCATTCGCAAAGGCCTGGAGAATTGATGCTGCCTCGGAAACGTAGGTCTCTCCCGTCGCAGGCAGAAACCACTTGGCCGCGACGCTTGCATCCAGCACATACACCTTCATCGATGACGGTCTTCACGCTGCATCTGTTCCGCCGTCTGGTGATGGGAATCTGGCGGTACCGGTCTCGAACGGAGTTTGCGAGCCAGCTTCAACAGTTCTTCCCGGCGGGACAATTCCTCGGGTGTCGGAATATTGTCCGCAAGTAAAGCAAGTACTTCTGCTGAAATGGACCGCCGGTGTTCGCTAGCGCGAGCGCGCAGTGCAGTGTAGAGGTCTTCCGGAACGTTTTCCACGTAGAGCGTTGGCATAGGACTATGCTATTAAAAATCTAGCATAATGCTAGAAAGGCTCGGGCGTCGCGTCTCGCGCTGGAATTCGCATTCCGGTTAGAATCGGGTAACGCTCTTAGGCCTTCCGGAGGACAGATTGTCTAACTTCCAACCGCCTGCCGATGGTGACGACGCGACGGTTCCGTTTGCTCCGATCGAAGCAGCCGGATCGGTCGTCGGCCCTTATCGTTTACTCGAAAAACTAGGCGAAGGAGGCATGGGTGAGGTCTGGCTTGCGGAACAGAGTGCTCCTATCCGCCGGCGAGTTGCCCTGAAGCTCATCAAGGCGGGGATGAACAGCCGCGAGGTCATCGCGCGCTTCGAATCGGAACGGCAGGCTCTGGCTCTGATGGACCACCCCACCATTGCGAAGGTCTTCGATGCGGG